>NZ_JBVHHW010000020.1:0-154854 GCF_055560875.1 Kitasatospora sp. NPDC023118 | reverse complement strand
GCCACGAACTCCGGCTCCAGACCGAGAGATTCGACAAGCCGGAACAGCGCCACCTCCACCGCGAACAACCCGGCCTGGGCGAACTCCGTCCGGCTCAGCAACTCCGCATCCGAACCCCACACCACCTCACGCAAGGGCACGTCCATCGCCGCACACACCGCGTCGAACGCCTCCGCGAACACCGGGAACCGGGCATACAACTCCCGCCCCATCCCCAACCGCTGCGACCCCTGCCCCGAGAACAGGAACGCCGTCGACCGCTCCCCCGCCACCCCACGGGCAACCTCGGCCCCGTCCACCAACACCGCCCGGTGCGCGAACCGCGAACGCCCCGCCAACGACAGCCCGACGTCCACCGGCGAACCCCCGACCCCGGCAAGCCGCCCCAGCTGCGCGCTCAGCGCGGCCTCCGACTTCGCCGAGACCACCCACGGCACCACGCCCGGCGCCACAGTAGGCTCGACAGTCGGGTCCGCGTCCTCCTCCACCGCCTCCTCGACGATCACGTGCGCGTTCGTCCCGCTGATCCCGAACGAGGACACCCCGGCCCGTCGCGGCCGCTCGCCCCCCGGCCACTCGCGCGCCTCCGCCAGCAGCCGCACCGAGCCCGCCGACCAGTCCACGCGCGAGGACGGCGTGTCCGCGTGCAGCGTCTTCGGCAGCACGCCCGCCCGCATCGCCTGCACCATCTTGATCACGCCCGCGACCCCGGCGGCCGCCTGGGCGTGCCCGAAGTTGGACTTGATCGAGCCCAACCACAGCGGCCGGCCGTCCTCCCGCCCCTGCCCGTAGGTGGCGAGCAGGGCCTGGGCCTCGATCGGGTCGCCGAGCGGCGTGCCCGTCCCGTGGCCCTCGACGGCATCGACGTCGGCGGCCGACAGCCCGGCGTTGGCCAGCGCCTGACGGATCACCCGCTGCTGGGACGGGCCGTTGGGCGCGGTGAAGCCGTTGGACGCGCCGTCCTGGTTCACCGCCGAGCCCCGCACGACCGCGAGGACGCGGTGCCCGTTGCGGCGGGCGTCCGACAGCCGCTCCAGCACCAGCACGCCGACACCCTCGGCCCAGCCCGTCCCGTCCGCGCCCTCCGCGAACGCCTTGCAGCGCCCGTCCGAGGCCAGTCCGCCCTGCCGGGAGAACTCCATCAGGGAGCCGGGCGTCGCCATCACGTTGACGCCGCCCGCGACGGCCAGCGTGCACTCGCCGGCCCGCAGCGCCTGGACCGCCCAGTGCAGGGCGACCAGCGAGGACGAGCAGGCGGTGTCGACCGTCACCGCCGGACCCTCCAGCCCGAGGGTGTAGGAGAGGCGGCCGGAGAGGGCCGAGGCGGCGATGCCGGTGCCGATGTCGCCGGTCGCGTCGGCCAGGGAGCGCACCAGCAGGTACGCGTAGTCCTGGCCGTTGGTGCCGAGGAACACGCCGGTCCGCGAGCCGCGCAACGCCGTCGGGTCGATGCCCGCCCGCTCGAAGGCCTCCCACGACGTCTCCAGCAGCAGGCGCTGCTGAGGGTCGGTGGAGACGGCCTCGCGCGGCGAGATGCCGAAGAAGTCGGCGTCGAAGCCGGATACCGAGTCGAGGAAGCCGCCACGCCGCGAGACGCGGGTGCCGCGCTCGTCGACGCCGGCGTCCGCCAGGGCGCCGAGGTCCCAGCCGCGGTCGGCCGGGTAGCCGCCGGTGGCATCGGTGCCGCCCGCCACGAGGTCCCAGAGGTCCTCGGGCGAGGCGACGCCGCCGGGGTAGCGGCAGCCCATGCCGATGACGGCGACGGGTTCGGCGGCCGCGGCCAGGAGCTGGCGGTTCTGCTTGCGTAGCCGTTCGGTCTCCTTCATCGAGGACCGGAGAGCGGCGACTACCTTGTCGTGGGGCGTGGTCATGGCTGCTCCGTCAGTCCTGGGCGTGGTCGGGGTCGTTGCGCAGGGCGGCCTGCACCAGGTCGTCCAGGTCCATCGCGTCGATGGCGTCGGTGTCCTCGTCCTCCGGGGCGGCCGCGCCGTCGGCGAGCCTCAGCAGCGCGTCCAGGACGCCGCTGCGCCGCAGGCGGTCCAGCGGGACGGACTCGACGAGCGCCCGCAGGCGGGCGCGCTCGGGGTCCGCGCCGTCCGCTCCGGCCGCGCCGTCGCCCTCGAAGAGCAGGCCCAGCAGGTGCTCGGCGAGTTCGGTCGGGCTCGGGTGGTCGAAGACCAGCGTCGGGGACAGGTCCAGGCCGGTGGCGGCGCCGAGCCGGTTGCGCAGCTCGATCGCGCCGAGCGAGTCGAACCCGAGGTCGCGGAAGGCCTTCTCGGGGCCGACGGCCTCGATGCCGGGCAGTCCGAGCACCTCGGCCGCGCGGCCGCGCACCAGCCCGAGGAGGGCGGCGCAGCGGCGGGCCGGGCTGAGCGCGGCCAGTTCGGCGCGCAGCTCGCGGCCGTCGGCGTTGTCCCCGCCGGGGCCCTGCCGGTCCGCGTAGCCGGGGAGTTCGGCGAGCAGCCGGCTCGGGCGGACGGCGGTGAAGGCGCGGACGAAGCGCTCCGGGTCGACGTCGGCGACCAGCGTGGTCGGCGCGGTGTCGAGGACGGCCCGGCGCAGCGCGGCGACCGCGACGGCCGGGTCGAGCGGCCGGATACCGGTGCGGCGGGCGGCCTCGCCGGCCCGGGCGTCGGCGGCCATGCCGCCGCCGGCCCAGGCGCCCCAGGAGAGGGAGGTGGCGGCGAGGCCGTCGGCGCGGCGGCGTTCGGCGAGGGCGTCGAGGACGGCGTTGGCTGCCGCGTAGTTGCCCTGGCCGGGGTTGCCGACGGCCGCGGAGGCGGAGGAGAACAGGGCGAAGACGGCGAGGTCGTGGTCCCTGGTCAGCTCGTCGAGCAGGAGGGCCGAAGTGGCCTTGGCGCGGTAGACGTCCTCGAAGCGGTCGGGGGTGAGGCCGTCGATGACGCCGTCGTCGAGCACGCCGGCGGCGTGGACGACGGCCGTCAGCGGGTGTTCGGCGGGCACGGCGGCCAGGACGGCGGCGAGCGCCTCCCGGTCGGCCGCGTCGCAGGCCGCGACGGTGACGGCGGCGCCGGTGGCGGCGAGTTCCTCGCGGAGCCCGGCCGCCCCGGGGGCGTCCGGGCCGCGGCGGCTGAGCAGCACGAGGTGCCGGGCCCCGGCGGCGGCGAGGCCGCGGGCGACTTCGGAGCCGAGCGCACCGGTGCCGCCGGTGATCAGGACGGTGCCGGTCGGGTCCCAGTCCGCCCGGTCACCGGCCGCCGTGGAGCCGCCGGGGGTGGCGGCCAGGCGTCGGCCGAGGACCCCGGTGGGCCGGACGGCCAGCTGGTCCTCCCCGTCCGGGTCGGCGAGGACGGCGGCCAGCAGGGCGCCGGTGGGCCGGTCGAGGCTCACGGGCAGGTCGATCAAACCACCCCAGCGCTGCGGGAGTTCGAGCGCGGCGACCCGGCCGAGGCCCCACACGGCAGCCTGGGCCAGGCCCGTGACGCGGTCGCCGGGGGCGGCCGCGACGGCGTCCCGGGTGAGGCACCACAGGGGCGCGCCGATCCGGGCGTCGCCGAGGGCCTGCACCAGGGCGGCGGTGCGGGCGAGCCCGGCGGGGACGCTGCCGTCCGCCGACTCGTCGAGCGCCAGGAGGGACACCACGGCGGTGATCTCCTCGGCCTTGTACGGGAGTTCGGCGAGCTGCTTGGCGAGTCCGGCGCGGTCGGCGTCGGCCTCGACGGTCAGCCGGACCGCGTCTGCGCCGAGTGCGGCGAGGACGGCGTCCGTCCAGGCCGTGTCGCCGTGGCCGGCAGGCACGACGGCGAGCCGAGTGCCGGCCGGAGCCGCGGCGCGGGGCCGGTCGAGCGGCTTCCAGACGATCCGTCGGCGGCGCGCGTCCACGGCGGCCCGCTCCTCGCGCCGGTCGTGCCAGTCGCGCAGCGCCGGGAGCACCTGGGCGAGGGCGTCGCCGTCGACGTCCAGGGTGCCGGCGAGCGCGTCGAAGGACGCGGAGCGCAGCGCCGTCCAGAACTCCCCGTCCGGCGACGCGGCCGAGGCGAACGACTGCTCGGGCCAGTAGCGCTGCCGCTGGAACGGGTAGGTGGGCAGGTCGACCCGGCGGGCGCCGGTGCCGGCGAAGACGGCGGACCAGTCCGGCGCGAGCCCGTCGGTGTGCAGGCGGGCGACGGCGGTGAGCAGGGTCGTGCGCTCGTCGCGGCCGTGGCGCAGCGCGGTGGCGGTGACGACCGGGCGGGCCGGGTCGGCGTCCTCCGCGGTGTTGGCCTGGACGAGGGCGGACAGCACGCCGTCCGGGCCGAGTTCGAGGTGGCGGCGCACGCCGCGGGCGGTGAGGGCGGCGACGCCGTCGGCGAAGCGGACGGCCTCGCGGACGTGGCGCACCCAGTACGCCGCCCCGGTGTCGCCGGTGACGACGCCGCCGGTCAGGTTGGACACGAGCGGGATGCGCGGGGCGGCGTAGGCGATGCCCCGGGCGGTCCGCTCGAAGTCGTCGAGCATGGCGTCCATGTGTACGGAGTGAAACGCATGGCTCACCCGCAAACGCCTAGTCCTGCGTCCGTCGGCGGCGAATCCGGCGGTGACGCGTTCGACGGCGTCCGCGTCTCCGGAGAGGACGACGGCGCGCGGGCCGTTGACGGCGGCGATCGAGACGCCGTCCGTCAGCAGCGGCAGCACCTCCTCCTCCGTCGCCTCGACCGACACCATCGCTCCCCCACCGGGGAGTTCGGACATCAGCCGGGCCCGAGCCGCGACCAGCGCACAGGCGTCCTCCAGCGAGAACACCCCCGCCACATGCGCCGCCGCGATCTCACCGATCGAGTGCCCGACCACGAAATCGGGCCGCAGACCCCACGACTCCACCAACCGGAACAGCGCCACCTCCAACGCGAACAGAGCCGGCTGCGCGTACCCCGTACCGTCCAGCAGCTCAGCCTCCGCCGACCCCTCCTCCGCGAACAGGACCGGGCGCAACGGCCCGGCCAGCCGTCCCTCGAAGCCGGCGAGGACGGTGTCCAGCGCGTCGGCGAACACCGGGTAGGTGGCGTACAGCTCCCGCCCGGCGCCGGGGCGCTGCGAGCCCTGGCCGGGGAAGAGGAAGGCGGTCTTCCCGCCCAGGGCCGAGCCCTGGACGAGCCGCGTCGCGGCCTGGCCGTCGGCGAGGGCGCGCAGGCCCTGCGTCAGCTCGGCGCGGTCGGCGGCGAGCACGGCGGCCCGGTGGTCGAGCAGCGTGCGGGTGGTGGCGAGCGAGTGGCCGAGGTCGCGGACCGTCAGCTCCGGGTGCGCTGCGAGGTGGCCGAGCAGCAGGGCGGCCTGCTCGCGCAGCGCGGCGGGCGTCGCGGCCGAGAGCGGTACGGGCAGCGGCCGGTCGTCCGGGCGCTCCTCGGCCGGCTCGGCCGCGGGCGGCGCCTCGACGATCACGTGGGCGTTGGTGCCGCTCGCACCGAAGGCGGAGACGCCCGCCCGGCGCGGGCGGCCGGTGGCCGGCCACGCGGTCTCCTCGGTGAGGAGCTCGGCGGCGCCGGCCGTCCAGTCGACGTGCGAGGACGGCGTGCCGACGTGCAGCGTGCGCGGCAGCAGGCCGTGCCGCATGGCCAGCACCATCTTGATCACGCCGGCCACGCCGGAAGCGGCCTGGGTGTGGCCCAGGTTGGACTTCAGCGCGCCGATCAGGACGGGCCGTTCGCGGTCCTGCCCGTAGGTGGCGAGGAGCGCCTGGGCCTCGATCGGGTCGCCGAGCCTGGTGCCGGTGCCGTGCGCCTCGACGGCGTCGACCTCCGCGGGCGCCAGGCCCGCGTTGGCCAGGGCGCGCCGGATGACACGCTGCTGGGACGGGCCGTTGGGCGCGGTGATGCCGTTCGACGCGCCGTCCTGGTTGATCGCGGAGCCGCGCAGGACGGCCAGCACGCGGTGGCCCCGGCGCTCGGCGTCCGAGAGCCGCTCGACCACCAGGACGCCGACGCCCTCGGACCACGCGGTGCCCTCGGCGGCATCGGAGAAGGTGCGGCAGCGCCCGTCCGGGGACAGCGCCCCCATCTCGCCGAACTCGACGAAACCGACCGGGCTCGACATCACCGTCACACCGCCCGCCAGGGCCAGCGAGCACTCGCCGGACCGCAGGGCCTGGGCGGCCAGGTGCAGGGCCACCAGCGAGGACGAGCACGCGGTGTCCACGCTGACCGAGGGCCCCTCCAGCCCGAGAGTGTAGGAGAGCCGGCCGGAGAGCAGGCTCGCGGACTGCGCGGTCTCGACGTGGCCGAGCTGGCCGATGGCCGGCCGGTAGTCGCCGCTGCCGCCGCCGATGAAGACGCCGGTGTCGCCGCCGCGCAGGCCCGCCGGGTCGATCCCGGCGCGCTCCAGCGCCTCCCACGCGGTCTCCAGGACGAGCCGCTGCTGGGGGTCGACGACCATCGCCTCGCGCGGGGAGACCCCGAAGAAGGCGGCGTCGAACTCGGCCGCGTCGTACAGGAACCCGCCCTGCTGGGTGACGCTGCGCCCGCGCCCGTCGCGGTCGCCGTGGGCGAGCCGGTCGAGGTCCCAGCCGCGGTCCGCCGGGAAGGGGCCGATCGCGTCGACGCCCTCCCGCAGGAGCCGCCACAGGTCCTCGGGCGAACGGACGCCGCCCGGGTAGCGGCAGCCCATGCCGACGATCACGATCGGGTCGTCGGTGTCGGCGGCGACGGCCGAGCGCTCCACCTCCCGCGCCTCGTCGAAGAGCTCGGCGCGGAGGTGGGCGGCGAGGGCCGCCGGGGTCGGGTAGTCGAACACGAGGGTGGCGGGCAGGCGCAGGCCGGTCGCGATGTTGAGCCGGTTGCGCAGGTCGACGGCGGTCAGCGAATCGAAGCCGAGGTCCTTGAACGGGTGTCCGGACGGCACGTCGTCGGCGCCGGCGTGGCCGAGCACGGCGGCCGACTCGGCCCGGACGATCGCCAGCAGCGCCTCGGTGCGCTCGGCCGCCGACCGCTCGCGCAGACCGGCGCGCAGCGCGTCGGCCCGGCCGGAGGCGCCGGGCGCTTCCTCCGGCTCCGCGGCGACGCGGGCCTCCGGCAGGTCGGCGAAGAGCCGCGTCGGCCGGGCCTCGGCGAAGGCGGGCGCGAACCGCTCCCACGCCACGTCGGCGACGGTGACGGCTGGGCCGTCGAGGGCGGCGGCGAGGGCCGTCAGGGCGCGGTCGGGCGACATCGGCGGCAGCCCGTTGGCCCGCAGGTGCGCGGCCAGGGAGTCGGGCGTGCTGCCCGCCCAGGCGCCCCACGCGACGGCGGTGGCGGCCCGCCCGGTGGCGCGGCGCCCCTGGGCGACGGCGTCGAGGAGCGCACTGGCGGCGGCCTCGTCGGCCCGGCCCTTCACACCCCAGGTGCCGGTGATCGACCCGAACAGCACGTAGCCGTCGAGCTCCCGGTCCGCGAACGCCTGGTCGAGCGCGTCGAGATCGGCGAGTAGCCCGGCGAGGTGGTCGGCGGGCTCTCCGGCCCGGCCCGTGTAGAGGACGGCCGAGAGATCCGGCAGCCCGAGGACGGAGGCGACGGCCTCCGGGTCGCCGGGCGTGCCGGTGACGAGCGTCAGCTCGGCGCCGTACTCGGAGAGCTCGGCTCGCAGCCGGTCGACGGCCTCGCCGTGGACGGCAGTGTCCGCGGCGAGCAGCACCACCTGCCGGGCGCCCGCGTGGGCGAGCCAGCGGGCGGCGGGGGCCGCGTGGCCCTCCGCGTCGCCGACCACCACGACGGTGCCGCGCGGGGTCCACGGGCGCGCGGCGTCGGACGTCGTGGCGCGCACGAGGCGGCGGGCGAAGGCTCCGGCGGGGCGCAGCACCAGCTGGTCCTCGCCGTCCCCGGCCGTCAGCAGGGCGCGCAGGCGGGTCGCCGTGCGGGCGTCGGGGGCCTCGGGGAGGTCGATCAGCCCGCCCCAGCGCTGCGGGTGTTCGAGGGCGGCCACCCGGCCGATGCCCCAGGCGGCCGCCTGCGCGGCGTCCTGCGGGGCCTCGGTGTCGCCGACGGCGACGGCGCCCCGGGTGAGGCACCACAGCGGGGCCTCGACACCCGCCTCGCCGAGGGCGGCGAGCAGGGTGTCCGGCCGGGCGAGCCCGGTGGGCACGCCGCCGGAGGCGGCGAGCAGGGACACCACGCCGGTGATCGGCCCGGCGAGCGGGGCCGGGTCCACAGCGCCGTCCCCGTCGACCGCCACCCGCACGACGTCCGCGCCGAGGCCCGCGAGCACTGCGGACGTCCAGGCGTCGTCGTCCCGGTCGGCCGGGACGAGGGCCAGCCAGGTGCCTGGCAGGGCGTCCGGGCCGGTGGGGGCGGCGTACGGCTTCCAGACCGCGCGGTAGCGCAGCCGGTCGGCGTCCGTCCGCTCGGTCCGGCGGCGGCGCCACGCCGAGAGGGCGGGGAGCAGCGCGCTGAGCGACGTGTCGTCGTCGAGGCCGAGGGCCGTGCCGAGGGCGGCGGTGTCGGCGCGCTCGACGGCGGACCAGAACGCGGCGTCCGCCGGGTCGGTAGCGGCGACGGCCTCGGGTGCGCGCTCGGGCCAGTACAGCTCGCGCTGGAACGGGTAGGTGGGCAGGTCGACCCGGCGGGCGCCGGTGCCGGCGAGCAGGGCGGTCCAGTCGACCGGGACACCCGCGGCGTGCAGGCGGGCGAGGGCGGTGACCAGGGTCCGCTCCTCGGGCCGGTCGCGGCGGCAGGTCGCTTCGGCCACGCGGTCGGGGTCGTCGGCGGAGCGCTGGGCGAGGGCGGCGAGGACGCCGTCCGGGCCCAGCTCCAGGTAGGCGGTGGCGCCCGCCTCTTCGAGCGCCCGGATGCCGTCTGCGAAGCGGACGGTCTCCCGGACGTGGCGCACCCAGTACTCGGGGGTGCACAGATCCGCGCTCGCGTCGCCCGTCAGGTTGGAGACCAGCGGGATCGATGGAGCCGCGTACGCGAGCCCGTCGAGGACGGCCCGGAACTCGTCGAGCATCGGCTCCATCAGCGGCGAGTGGAAGGCGTGCGAGACCCGCAGGCGCGTGGACCGCCGGTCGGCGAAGTGCGCCTCGATCGCCGCGACGGCTTCGGCGGCACCCGAGACCACCACCGACGTCGGCCCGTTCACCGCCGCGACCGAGACGAACTCGCCCAGCAGCGGCAGGACCTCGGCTTCCTCGGCCTCCAGGGCGAGCATCACGCCGCCCTCCGGGAGTGCCTGCATCAGCCGGCCGCGCGCCGCCACCAGCGTGCACGCGTCCTCCAGGGAGAACACCCCGGCCACGTGGGCCGCGGCGATCTCGCCGATCGAGTGTCCGGCTACGAACTCCGGCCGCACGCCCAGGGATTCGACGATCCGGAACAGCGCCACCTCGACCGCGAACAGCGCGGCCTGGGCGTACTCCGTCCGGTTCAGCAGCTCCGCGTCCTCGCCCCACACCACGTCCCGCAGCGGCCGGTCCAGGAGCTGGTCCAGCCGTGCGCAGACGCCGTCGAAGGCCTCGGCGAACACCGGGAAGCGGGCGTACAACTCCTGCCCCATGCCGATCCGTTGCGAGCCCTGCCCGGAGAACAGGAACGCCGTCGAGCGCTCGGCGGCGACGCCGCGCGCGACCTCGGCGCCGTCCAGCAGCACCGCCCGGTGCCCGAGCGAGGCCCGGCCGACGGCCAGCGAGTGGGCGACGTCCAGCGCGGACGGCGCGTCCACGTCGGCGAGCCGCGCGAGCGAGGCGTCCAGCGCGGCCTCCGATTTGGCGGAGACCACCCACGGCGCGGCGGCTGCGGGCAACACCGGACCGGCCGGGTCCGCAGCGGAAGGCGCCTGCTCCAGCAGGACGTGCGCGTTGGTGCCGCTGACGCCGAAGGCGGAGACACCGGCCCGGCGCGGGCGGCCGGTCTGGGGCCAGTCGCGGGCCTCCGTCAGGAGCTCCACGGCGCCGGCCGTCCAGTCGACGTGCCGGGAGGGCGCGTCGACGTGCAGCGACTTCGGCAGCAGACCGTGCCGCATCGCGAGCACCGTCTTGATCACACCGGCGGCGCCGGCGGCGGCCTGGGTGTGGCCCAGGTTGGACTTCACCGAACCGAGCAGGAGCGGCAGTTCGCGCCCCCGCCCGTAGGCGGCCAGTAGGGCGTGCGCCTCGATCGGGTCGCCGAGGGCGGTGCCGGTGCCGTGCGCCTCGACGGCGTCGACCTCGGCGGCGGTCAGGCCCGCGTCGGCGAGGGCCGCGCGGATCACCCGCTGCTGGGCCCGTCCGTTGGGGGCCGTCAGCCCGTTCGAGGCGCCGTCCTGGTTGACGGCGCTGCCGCGCACGACCGCGAGCACCGGGTGCCCGAGCCGGCGGGCGTCGGAGAGCCGCTCCAGGACGAGCACGCCCGCACCCTCGGACCACGCGGTGCCGTCGGCGGCGTCGGCGAAGGGCTTGCAGCGGCCGTCCGAGGCCAATCCGCCCTGCGCGGTGAACTCGACGAAGGCGTCCGGGCTGGACATCACCGAGGCGCCGCCGGCCAGGGCCAGCGAGCACTCCCCGGCGCGCAGCGCGCGGGCGGCCAGGTGGAGCGAGACGAGGGCGGAGGAGCACGCGGTGTCGACGGTGACGGCCGGGCCCTCCAGCCCGAGGGTGTAGGAGAGCCGGCCGGACAGGACGCTCGCGGTGTTGCCGGTGGCGGCGTGGCCTCGGACGTCGGCGGTGCCGCGGCGCAGCACGGTGAGGTAGTCCTGGCCGTTGGTGCCGACGAAGACGCCGGTGTCGCTGCCGCGCAGGCGGTCGGGGGCGATGCCGGAGCGCTCCAGGGCCTCCCAGGAGGTCTCCAGGAGGAGGCGCTGCTGGGGGTCCATGGCGAGGGCTTCGCGGGGCGAGATGCCGAAGAAGCGGGCGTCGAAACGGCCGACGCCGTCGAGGAAGCCGCCGTGGAGGGTGGCGGAGCCGCCGCGGCCGAGGGCGTCGAGGTCCCAGCCGCGGTCGGCGGGGAACGGGCGGATGGCGTCGGCGCCGTCGCCGAGCAGCCGCCAGAGGTCCTCCGGGGACTCGATGCCGCCGGGGAAGCGGCAGGCCATGCCGACGATCACCACGGGGTCGTCCGCGACGTCGCGCGCGGCCGGGGCCGGGTCGGGTTCCGGCAGGGTGCCGAGGAGTTCGGCGAGGAGGTGGGCGGCCAGGTCCGCCGGGCTCGGGTGGTCGTACACGAGGGTGGCGGGCAGGGTCAGGCCGGTGGCGGCGGTGAGGGCGTTGCGCAGTTCGACGGTGGTGAGGGAGTCCATGCCGAGGTCGGTGAAGGGCTGGTCCGCGCCGACGCGCTCGCCGCCCGCGTGGCCGAGGACGGCCGCGACGCGGGTGCGCACGAAGTCGAGGACGAACCGCTTCCTGGCCTGCTCGGACAGCTCGGCGAGGCGCTGTCGCAGCCCGGAGTCCGGGGCGGTCACCGACGGCCGGCCGGCCGGTCCGGCCAGCGCGGCGATCAGTGGGACGGGCCGCTGCGCGGTGAAGACGGCGGCGAAGCGCTGCCAGTCGATGTCGGCGACGGTGAGCGCGGTGTCGTCGTGGTCGAGGGCGTGTCCGAGGGCGGTCAGGGCGCGCTCGGGCGCCATCGGGCCGTAGCCGCCGCGGCGCACCCGCTGTTCGACGCCGGCCCCGGCCATGCCGTCGCCGGCCCACGGGCCCCACGCGATGGCGGTGGCACGCAGGCCACGGGCGCGCCGGCGTTCGGCGAGGGCGTCCACGTAGGCGTTGGCGGCGGCGTAGTTGGCCTGTCCGGCGGCTCCGATGGTGCCGGCGGTGGACGTGAACAGGACGAAGGCGGCGAGGTCGGTGTCGCGGGTCAGCTCGTCGAGGTGGTGCGCGGCGTCGACCTTGGGGCGGAACACCTCGGCGAAGTGTTCGACCGTCAGGGTGTCGAGGGTGCCGTCGGCGACGACGCCGGCCGTGTGGAAGACGGCGGTGAGCGGCCGGTCGGCGGGGACGGCGGCGAGGACGGCCGCGAGGGCGTCCCGGTCGGCGGCGTCGCAGGCGGCCAGGGTGACGTCGGCGCCGAGGGCGGCGAGGTCGGCGCGCAGCTGCTCGGCGCCGGGGGCGTGCGCGCCGCGGCGGCTGACCAGCAGCAGGTGCGCGGCGCCCTGGGCGGCGAGGCGGCGGGCGAGCTGCCCGCCGAGGCCCCCGGTGCCGCCGGTGATCAGGACGGTGCCCGTGGGCGTGTACGGCCGGGCGTCCGGGCGCTCGCCCAGCGGGTGACGCAGCGGGTGGCGCACGAGGCGCCGGGCGAAGGTGCCGGAGGCGCGGACGGCGAGCTGGTCCTCGCCGTCGGTGCGGGCGAGCGCGGCGGCCAGGCGGCGCAGCGCGGTGTCGTCGAGCCGCTCCGGCAGGTCGATCAGCCCGCCCCAGCGGGTGGGCAGTTCGAGGGCGGCTGAGCGGCCGAGGCCCCAGACGGCGGCCTGCCGGGGATCGGCGGGGCGGTCGGAGCGGCCGGTGGCGACGGCGCCGCGGGTGAGGCACCACAGCGGGGCGGTGAAGTCCGCGTCGCCGAGGGCCTGGACGGCGGTGACGGTGGCCGCGAGCGAGTCGTCGCCGAGGGCGAGCAGGGACAGGACACCGGTGAACCCGGCTTCCTCCGCGGCCACCTCACGGAGCTGCGCGGCGATCGCGGACCGGTCGCCGCAGACCCGGAGGGTCACCCCGTCGACGAGCCCGTCCACCCACGGTGCGTCGTCCGACGCGAGCACCAGCCAGCGGCCGGACGGCCGGGCCGCAGCGCCCGTGGCATCGAGCGGCGTCCAGGAGGCGCGGTAGCGCCAGGCGTCGACGGTGGAGCGCTCGCGCCGGGCGCGGCGCCAGGTGGAGAGGGCGGTCACGGTGTCGCGGTCGAGGTCCAGGCCGGTGCCGAGCGCCCCGAGGTCGCCGCGGTCGACGGCGGCCCAGAACTCGGCGTCCACGGGGTCGGATCCCACCGCCGGGACGGACCGGCCCTCCGGCCAGTAGCGCTCCCGCTGGAACGGGTACGTGGGCAGGTCGGCGCGGCGGGCGCCGGTGCCGGCGAAGACGGCCGCCCAGTCCGGGCGCAGGCCGCCGACGGCCAGCCGGGCGAGCGCGGCCGTGAGGGTCGGGACGCCGGGCCGGCCGCGGCGCAGCGCGGGCACGCCGGTGAGGCGGGCGCCGTCGCCGAGGGTGTCGCGGGCGGCGGCGGTGAGGACGCCGTCCGGGCCGAGTTCGAGGAAGGCGGCGGCGCCGTGGCCCACGAGGGCCTGGACGGCGTCGGCGAAGCGGACGGTGCCGCGCACCTGCCGGGCCCAGTACGCGGGCGCGGCGAGCTCGTCGGCGGTGGCGGGCGCGCCCGTGACGGTGGAGATCAGCGGGATCGCCGGGGCGTCGTAGGTGAGCGTGGCGGCGACGCGGGTGTAGGCGTCGAGCATCGGCTCCATGTGCGGGGAGTGGAAGGCGTGCGAGACGCGCAGGCGCTTGGTGCGCCGCCCGTCGGCCGCGAACTGTTCGGCGATGCGCAGGACTTCGCTCTCGTCGCCGGAGAGGACGACGGCGCGCGGGCCGTTGACGGCGGCGATCGAGACGCCGTCCGTCAGCAGCGGCAGCACCTCCTCCTCCGTCGCCTCGACCGACACCATCGCTCCCCCACCGGGGAGTTCGGACATCAGCCGGGCCCGAGCCGCGACCAACGCACAGGCGTCCTCCAGCGAGAACACCCCCGCCACATGCGCCGCCGCGATCTCACCGATCGAGTGCCCGACCACGAAATCGGGCCGCAGACCCCACGACTCCACCAACCGGAACAGCGCCACCTCCAGCGCGAACAACGCCGGCTGCGCGTACCCCGTGTCGTCCAGCAGCTCAGCCTCCGCCGACCCCTCCTCCGCGAACAGGACGTCCCGGACGGGCCGTTCGTAGTCGAGGTCGAAGCGGGCGAGGACGGCGTCGAGCGCCTCCGCGTACACCGGGTACCGGTCGTACAGCTCCCTGCCCATGGCCGGGTACTGGCTGCCCTGGCCGGTGAACAGGAACGCCAGGCCACCGGCGGCCGCCCGGCCGGTGACGAGGGCGGCGTCCGGCAGGCCGTCGCGCAGGGCGGCGAGCGCGCGCCGGAGCTCGGCGCGGTCGCCGGTGGTGACGGCGGCACGGCGGTCGAGCGCGGTGCGGGTGGTGGCGAGGGAGAACGCCAGGTCGGCGAGCGGCAGTTCGGGCTGCTCGTCGAGCGCCGTGAGCACCTGCCCGGCCTGGGCGCGCAGCGCCTCGTCGGTACGGGCGGACAGCGTGAAGGGCACGGTGTCGCCGTCCGCCGGCGCAGCCGCCACGACGGCGGCCGGTGCCTGTTCGAGGATCACGTGCGCGTTGGTACCGCTCAGCCCGAAGGAGGAGACGGCGGCCCGGCGCGGACGCCCGGTCTCGGGCCAGTCGCGCGCCTCGGTGAGGAGCTCGATGGCGCCCTCCGTCCAGTCGACGTGCGTCGACGGCCGGTCGATGTGCAGGCTGGCCGGGAGCACGCCGCTGCGCAGCGCGAGCACGGTCTTGATGACGCCGGCCACGCCGGAGGCCATCTGGGTGTGGCCGATGTTGGACTTCACCGAGCCGAGCAGCAGCGGCAGTTCGCGGTCCTGGCCGTAGGTCGCGAGGAGAGCCTGGGCCTCGATCGGGTCGCCGAGCCTGGTGCCGGTGCCGTGGCCCTCGACCGCGTCGACCTCGCCCGGGGCGAGCCGTGCGCTGGCGAGCGCGGCACGGATCACGCGCTGCTGCGCGGGCCCGTTGGGCGCGGTGAGGCCGTTGGAGGCGCCGTCCTGGTTGACGGCGGAGCCACGCAGGACGGCGAGCACCGGGTGGCCGAGCCGCTCGGCGTCGGAGAGGCGCTCGACCAGGACGAGGCCGACGCCCTCGGCGAGGCTCATGCCGTCGGCGGACTCGGCGTAGGCCTTGCAGCGGCCGTCCACGGCCATCGCGCGCTGGCGGCTGAAGCCGACGAACGCGTTGGGCGTGGCCATCACGCTGACGCCGCCGGCGAGGGCGAGGGAGCTCTCCCCGTTGCGCAGCGACTGGCAGGCCAGGTGCAGGGCGACGAGCGAGGACGAGCACGCGGTGTCGAGCGTGACGGCCGGGCCCTCGAAGCCGAAGGTGTAGGAGAGCCGGCCGGACAGGACGCTCGGGATGGTGCCGGTGACGAGGTGGCCCTCGGCACCGTCCTGAGCGGAGTCGCCGGGGCTGTAGTCCTGGTAGCTGGCACCGATGAAGGTGCCGGTGAGACTGCCGCGCAGGGCGGACGGGTCGAGGCCGGCGCGCTCCATGGCCTCCCAGGCCGTCTCCAGGAGGAGGCGCTGCTGCGGGTCCATGGCGAGGGCCTCGCGCGGGGAGATGCCGAAGAACGCGGCGTCGAAGTCGGCGACGCCTTGCAGGAAGCCGCCGCGCACCGAGTAGGTGCGGCCGGGCGCGTCCGGGTCCGGGTCGTACAGCCCCTCGGTGTCCCAGCCGCGGTCCGCCGGGAACTCGGTGATGGCGTCGCCGCCCGAGGTGACGAGCCGCCACAGGTCCTCGGGCGAGGCGATCCCGCCGGGGTAGCGGCAGCTCATGCCGATGATGGCGATCGGCTCGTCCGGCGCGACACCCACCGCCGCCGGAGCGGTGCCGTCGACGGCGGCGCCGGCGATCTTCTCCCGCAGGAAGCGCACCAGGGCGAGCGGGTTCGGGTGGTCGAACACGAGGGTGCTGGGCAGCGTCAGCCCGGTCGCGGCGGCCAGCCGGTTGCGCAGGTCGACGGCGGTCAGCGAGTCGAAGCCGACGTCACGGAAGGCCCGCTGCTCGGACAGCACGTCGGGCGAGGCGTGGCCGAGCGTGGTCGCCGCCTCGGCGCGGACCAGGTCCAGCAGGCGGCGTTCCTGCTCGGCAGCCGGCAGGGCGCGCAGCTTGGCGGCGAACTCGCCGTCCCCGGCCGGGCGTTCGGCGGCCTCGGCGAGCCGGCGCACCTCGGGGACGTCCTCGAAGAGGGCGCTCGGGCGGCCGGAGGTGAAGACCGGGTGGTAGCGCTCCCAGTCGACGTCGGCGATCGCGAGCACCTGCTCGTCGGCGTCCAGGGCCTGGCGCAGCCCGTCCAGGGCGAGCGCCGGGTCCATGAAGACCAGACCGCTGCGCCGGATCTGACCGGGGTCGACGCGGCCGAGCTTCAGGTCGTCGGCCCAGATGCCCCAGGAGATCGCGGTGGCCCGGCCGCCGCGGGCGCGGCGGTGCTCGGCGAGCGCGTTGAGGTAGGCGTTGCCCGCGACGTAGGCGGCGTGCCGGCCGCTGCCCCACATGCCGGCGGTGGAGGAGTACAGCACGAAGGCGTCGAGCTGGTCGTCGGGCAGGAGCTCGTCGAGGTGACGGGCGCCGGCGGTCTTGGCGTGCAGGACCTTGGCAAAGGCCTCGTGGGTGGTCTCCTCGACGGACAGCAGCTCGATGACCGCGGCGGTGTGCACGACGGTGCGCACCTCATGGCCGGCGGCGGCGAGTTCGGCGAGCATCCGTTCGACGGCGTCGCGGTCGGTGAGGTCGCAGGCCACCATCTCGGCCGCGCAGCCCGCGGCGGCGAGTTCGGCGAGCAGCTCGGCGGCGCCCGGCGCGGCGGGGCCGCGGCGGCTGGTGAGCACGATCCGCTCGGCGCCCTCGGCGGCGAGCCGGCGGGCCAGGTGCGGGGCGAGGGTGCCGGTACCGCCGGTGATCAGGACGGTGCCGCGCAGCGGCCGGGGCTCCCGGCGGGCGGCGGCCTCGGCGCGCACGATGCGGCGGGCGTAGGCTCCGGAGGGGCGGATCGCCACCTGGTCCTCGTCGCGGGCGGCCAGCACGGCGGCCAGCCGCTCGCCGCCGCGCCGGTCGAGCGCGTCGGGCAGGTCGACGACGCCGCCGAAGCGCTGCGGGTGCTCCAGGGCGGCCGTCCAGCCGAGGCCGTGGACCTGTGCCTGCACCGGGTTGGCGACCGTGTCGGTGCGCCCGGCGGCGACGGCGCCGCGGGTGAGGCACCACAGCGGCGCGTCCTGCCCGGCGTCGCCGAGGGCCTGGATCAGGGCGAGGGTGAGCGCGACGCCCTCGGGCAGGGCGGGGTGGCGCTCGCTGGGCCGCTCGGCGGTGGCGAG
This sequence comes from Kitasatospora sp. NPDC023118, assembly GCF_055560875.1. Taxonomy (NCBI): domain Bacteria; kingdom Bacillati; phylum Actinomycetota; class Actinomycetes; order Kitasatosporales; family Streptomycetaceae; genus Kitasatospora; species Kitasatospora sp. NPDC023118. Next base: position 137,850 of record NZ_JBVHHW010000020.1, on the reverse strand, counting down.
CAGGGAGACGATGCCCGTCAGATCGGCGGGGGCCAGGAGGGCGGCGAGCCGCTGCCGGTCGGTGCGGGTGTCGTCCAGGACGAGCCGCTCGACCGTCGCGCCGTGCGCGGTCAGCGCCTCGGCGACGTCCTCGCCCTCGCCTTCCCGGGCGGTGACGAGCAGCCAGGTGCCGTCCAGCCCGGCGGGACCGACGGAGAGCGGCTTCCACGTCGCCCGGTAGCGCCAGGAGTCGAGCGTCGAGCGCTCACGCCGGCGCCGGTGCCAGTCGGACAACGCGGGCAGCACCGGCGCGAGCGCGCCGCTGTCGATGCGCAGCCGGGCGGCCAGCGCCTCGACGTCGGCCTCCTCGACGGCGCTCCAGAACTCGCCGTCCTCCGGCTCCCCTCCGGGGCGCGGCGCGACGGCCCAGAGGTGCTCGTGCTGGAAGGCGTAGGTGGGCAGCGGCACGCGGCGCCCGCCGACGGTGTGGGCGGACCAGTCGGCCCGTCCGCCGCGGACGAAGGCCTCGGCGAGCGAGGCGAGGAAGCGGTCCGTGCCGCCCTTGTCGCGGCGCAGGGTGCCGACGGCGGTGGCGCGGTCGCCGCGGTCCTCGGCGGTGGCCTCGATCGCCATGGTGAGCACGGTGTGCGGGCTGACCTCGACGAACAGGCCGTGGCCCTGGGCCATCAGCTCCCGCACGGCCGGGTCGAAGCGCACCGGGTTGCGCAGGTTGCGGTACCAGTAGCCGGCGTCCATGGCGGTGGTGTCGAGCCAGTCGCCGGTGACGGTGGAGAAGAAGGGCACCTCGGCGGCGCGCGGGCGCACGGGGGCGAGGTCCGTCAGCAGGTCGTCCCTGAGGAGTTCCACCTGGACGGAGTGCGAGCCGTAGTCGACGCTGATCCGCCGGGCGCGCAGGCCCTCGGCCTCGAACTCCGCCATCAGCTCGTCGAGTTCGCCGGCCGGGCCGGCGATGACGACGGTCCGCGGCCCGTTCACGGCGGCGACGGCGAGCCCACCGCCGCGCGAGCGCAGCCGCTCCTCGGCCTCGTCGGCCGACAGCGGTACGGAGACCATCCCGCCGGAGCCCGCCAGGACGCGGCCGATGAGCCGGCTGCGCAGCGCGGCCACACGGGCGCCGTCCTCCAGGGAGAGCGCCCCGGCGACGACGGCGGCGGCGATCTCGCCCTGGGAGTGGCCCACCACGGCGTCCGGGTGGATGCCGTGGGCGCGCCACAGTTCGGCGAGGGCCACCATGACGGCGAAGGTCGCCGGCTGGACCACGTCGACGCGGTCCAGCGCGGGCGCGCCCTCGGCCTGGCGCAGCACGTCGAGCAGCGACCAGTCAACGTGCGCGGACAGGGCCGCCGCGCACTCGGCGATCCGCTCGGCGAACACCGGCGACTCGTCCAGCAGCCGGGCGCCCATGCCGGCCCACTGGGAGCCCTGGCCGGGGAAGACGAAGACCGTGCGGCCGCCGTCCTCGGCGAGGCCGCGGACGGCGTTCGGCGCGCAGGCGCCGGCGGCGAGCGCGGCGAGGCCCTCGCGCAGTTCGGCGACGTCGGCGCCGAGCACGACGGCGCGGTGCTCGAAGAGGGCGCGGGTGGTCAGCAGGGTGTGGGCGACGTCGTGCGGGCGCGGGTCCGGCTCGACGTCGAGGTGGTCGGCCAGGCGCGCGGCCTGGGCGCGCAGGGCGGCGGGGGTGCGGGCGGAGAGCACCCACGGCACGACGCCGTCGGACACCTCGGCACGCTCGGCCGGAGGGGCGGCGGGCGCCTCCTCCAGCACGACGTGCGCGTTGGTGCCGCTGATGCCGAAGGAGGAGACCGCGCAGCGGCGGGTCCGCTCGCCGGCCGGCCACGGCACGGCCTCGTTGAGCAGGGTGACGGTGCCCGGCGTCCAGTCGATGTGCGAGGACGGCTCGTCGGCGTGCAGGGTGGCCGGCAGCACGCCGTGGCGCAGCGCCTGGACCATCTTGATCACGCCCGCGACGCCGGCCGCCGACTGGGTGTGGCCGATGTTGGACTTGACCGAGCCGAGCAGCAGCGGGCGTTGCGGGTCCCGGTCGCGCCCGTACGCGGCCTGGAGGGCCTGGGCCTCGATGGGGTCGCCGAGGGCGGTGCCGGTGCCGTGCGCCTCGACGGCGTCGACGTCGCCCGGGGTGAGGCCCGCGTTGTGCAGGGCCTGGCGGATGACGCGCTGCTGGGACGGCCCGTTGGGCGCGGTGAGCCCGTTGGAGGCGCCGTCCTGGTTGATCGCGGAGCCGCGGATGACGGCGAGCACCTGGTGGCCGTTGCGCTCGGCGTCGGAGAGCCGCTCCAGGACGACGACGCCGACGCCCTCGGCGAGGGTCATGCCGTCGGCGGCCTCGGAGAAGGCCTTGCAGCGGCCGTCGGCGGCGAGCGCGCGCTGGCGGCTGAAGGCGATGAAGGCGTTCGGGTTGGTCATGACGGTGGCGCCGCCGGCGAGCGCGAGGGAGCTCTCGCCACCGCGCAGCGACTGGCAGGCCAGGTGCAGCGCGACGAGCGAGGAGGAGCACGCGGTGTCGACGGTGACGGCCGGGCCCTCCAGGCCGAACAGGTAGGCGAGGCGGCCGGAGAGCACGCTCGGGCTGGTGCCGGTGACGGCGTGCCCGGCGGAGCTGTCGTCCATGCCGAACCCGTACTCCTGGTACGTGGATCCGATGAAGGTGCCGGTCGCGCTGCCGTGCACGGTGGTCGGGTCGATGCCCGCGGATTCGAGGGCCTCCCAGGTGGTCTCCAGCAGCAGGCGCTGCTGGGGGTCCATGGCGAGTGCCTCACGCGGGGAGATGCCGAAGAACGCGGCATCGAACTCGCCGGCCTCGTGCAGGAACCCACCCTGGGTGGAGTACGTGCGGCCGGGGGTGTCCGGGTCCGGGTCGTAGAGGCCGGTGTCCCAGCCGCGGTTCTCCGGGAACTCGGAGATGGCGTCGGTGCCCTCGGCGACGAGCCGCCACAGCTGCTCGGGGCTTCCGGCGCCGCCGGGGAAGCGGCAGCCCATGCCGACGATGGCGATCGGCTCGTCCGGGTCGGCGGTGGCGACCGGCGGCGCCGTCACGTCCTGCGGTCCGTCGAGCAGTTCGCCGCGCAGGAACGCGGCGAGCGCGACCGGCGTCGGGTGGTCGAAGGCCATCGTGCTGGGCAGCGGCAGGCCGGTCAGCATGACGAGGCGCTTGCGCAGCTCGACGGCGGTCAGCGAGTCGAAGCCGGTGTCGCGGAAGGCTCGCTTCTCGGGCACGCCGTCGACGGAGCCGTGGCCGAGGACGGCGGCGGCCTCGCGGCGCACCAGGTCGACGAGCAGGCGGTCGCGCTCGGCCTCGGACAGGCCGCGCAGGCGGCGGACGAGGTCGGAGGCGGCCCCGGCGTCGGCCGCGGCGCCACGGGCAAGGGCGCGGACTTCGGGCAGCTCGTCGAACAGGACACTCGGCCGGGCGGCGGTGAACACGGGGGCGTAGCGCTCCCAGTCGACGGCCGCGACGGTCACGGCGACGTCCTCGTGCACGATCGCGCGGCGCAGCTCGGTGAGCGCGGTCTCCGGGGCGAGGAAGCGCAGGCCCTGGCGGCGCAGGCCGTCGGAGACGGCCTCGTGGGCGGCCATGCCGGCACCGGCCCACGGGCCCCAGGCGATCGAGGTGGCGGTCAGGCCGCGGGCGCGGCGGTTCTCCGCGAGGGCGTCGAGGTAGGCGTTGGCGGCGGCGTAGGCGCTCTGCCCGGCGCTGCCCCAGATGCCGGCGACGGAGGAGAACAGGACGAAGAAGTCCAGTTCGTGGTCGGCGAGGAGGGCGTCGAGGTGAGCGGCGCCGTGGAGCTTGGCGGCGGTGAGCGCGGCGACCTCGGCGACCGGGGTGTCCGAGAGCGGGGCGGCCTGGCCGACGCCGGCGGCGTGCACGACGCCGGTCAGCGGGTGCTCGGCCGCAACCGCGGCGAGGACGGCGGCGAGCGCGTCGCGGTCGGCGACGTCGCAGGCGACGACGGCCGCGGTGGCGCCGTGTTCGGCGAGTTCGGCGACGAGTTCGGCGGCGCCGGGGGCCTCCGGACCGCGTCGGCTGGTGAGCACGAGGTGCCGGGCACCGCTGCGGGCCAGCCAGCGGGCGACCTCGGCGCCGAGCGCGCCGGTGCCGCCGGTGATGAGGACGGTGCCTTCGACGGTGAACTCCTCGGCGCGGGGCAGCTCGTCGACGGCGTGCCGCACCAGGCGGCGGCCGTAGGCGGCGCTGCCGCGCAGCGCGATCTGGTCCTCTCCCCCGCGCTTACCGCCCGCGAGGACGCCGACGAGGCCCTGCACGGTCGGCGCGTCGAGCACTGGCGGCAGGTCGACCAGCCCGCCCGGCGCCTGCGGGCGCTCCAGGACGGCGACTCGGCCGAGGCCCCACGCGGCGGCCTGGACGGGGTTGGTGAGCGGGTCCGCGGGGCCCGTGGAGACGGCGCCGCGGGTGACGGTCCACAGCGGCACGGCGGAGCGCAGGTCGCCGAGGGCCTGGGCGAGGAGGACGCCGAGCGCGACACCCTCCGGCAGGCCGGGCCCGGGGGTGGGCCGGTCGGCCAGCGGGACGAGCGACAGGATGCCGCTCAGCTCGCCGAAGTCCGCTATCCGGCGGCCGAGTTCGGCGCGGTCGCGGCAGTCCTCGTCGAACACCAGCCGTTCGAGACGGGCGCCGTGGCCGCGCAGCGCGTCGAGGAGCTCGGCGTCGTCGACGGCGTCGGTGGTGACGACCAGCCAGGTGCCGTCCAGCACGGGCGCGGCCGCCGGGCGGACGGGCCGCCAGTGGACGCGGTAGCGGGCGGCGTCGAGCTGGGCCTTCTCGTGCCGGGTGCGGCGCCAGTCGGCCAGGGCGGGCAGCAGGGCGTAGAGGCCGGCGTGCTGTTCGTCGCGCAGGCCGAGCAGGCCGGCGAGTTCGGCGGCGCTGCCGCGCTCCACGGCGCCCCACAGGGCGGAGTCGGCGGGGTCGGCGGCCGGGGCGGCGGTGCCGGGCTCGGCCTCGGGCCAGTAGCGCTCGTGCTGGAACGCGTAGGTGGGCAGGTCGGTGCGGCGGGCGCCGGTGCCCGCGTACAGCGCGGCCCAGTCCAGGGCGTGCCCGCGCACATGGAGCGCGGACAGGGCGAGGGCGGCGGTCCGCTCCTCGGGGCGCCCGGCGCGCAGCAGCGGGACGGCCGCCACGGTGCCATGATCGGACGGAACGGTCTCGGCCAGGATCTCCTCGGTGAGCGCGGACAGCACGCCGTCCGGGCCGAGTTCGAGGAAGGTCGCGGCGCCGGCCGCGCGGGCGGCACGGACGCCGTCGGCGAAGCGGACGGCCCGGCGGACGTGCTCGACCCAGTACTCGGGCGAGCACAGCTCCGCCTCGGTGGCGAGCTCACCGGTGGTGTCGGAGACCAGCGGGATGACCGGCGCGTGGAACTCCAGCTCCGCGACGGTGCGCCGGAACTCCTCCAGCATCGGCTCCATCAGCGGCGAGTGGAAGGCGTGCGAGACGCGCAGCCGCTTGGTCCGACGGCCCTCGGCCGCGAACTCCCCGGTGATCCGCAGGACTTCGTCCTCCAGGCCGGAGATCACCACGGCCCGGGGCCCGTTGACGGCCGCGACGGAGACGCCGGGCACCAGGCGCGGCAGCACCTCGTCCTCGGTGGCCTCGACGGAGACCATGGCGCCGCCCTCGGGCAGCGCGTCCATCAGCCGGGCCCGCGCGGCGACGAGCGCGCACGCGTCGGCGAGCGGGAGCACCCCGGCGCAGTGCGCGGCGGCGATCCCGCCGACGGAGTGGCCGAGCAGCACGTCGGGCCGCACGCCGAGCGAGACGACCAGGCGGAACAGCGCGACCTCGACGGCGAAGATCGCGGGCTGGGCCCAGCCGGTGCGGTTCAGCAGCTCCTCGTCCTCGCCCCACAGCACGTCGCGCAGCGGGCGCTCCAGCCGGGGGCCGAACTCGCGCAGCACCTCGTTCAGCGCCTCGGCGAACACCGGGAAGCGTCCGGCGAGTTCGCGTCCGGCACCGAGGCGTTGTGCGCCCTGGCCGGCGAACAGCACGGCGAGTTTGCCGGCGCCGGTCTCGCCCGCGACCAGCCCGGCGGCCGACTCGCCCGCGGCGAGGGCGGTCAGGGCGGCGAGCAGCTCGTCGCGGTCGTCACCGACGGCGACGGCGCGGTGGTCGAAGCCGGAGCGGGTGGTGGCGAGCGAGAGGCCGAGGTCGGCCGGGCTCGCGGCCGGGTCCGCGGTGGCGAAGGCGCGCAGGCGGGCGGCCTGGTCGCGCAGCGCGGCCGGGCTGCGGCCGGCCAGCGGCCACAGCACGACGGGCTCCGCGACGGCCGGGGTGGCATCCCGCGAGACGACGCCGGGGGCCTGTTCGAGGATGACGTGGGCGTTGGTGCCGCTGAAGCCGAAGGAGGACACGCCGGCCCGGCGCGGGCGGCCGGTCTCCGGCCAGTCCGCCTCCTCGGTCAGCAGCTCCACCGCGCCCTCGTCCCAGTCCACGTGGGAGGACGGCTCGGCGGCGTGCAGGGTGCGGGGCACGACGCCGTGTCGCATCGCCAGCACCATCTTGATCACGCCCGCGACACCCGCGGCGGCCTGGGTGTGGCCGAGATTGGACTTCACCGAGCCGAGGAGCAGCGGGAGTTCGCGGTCCTGACCGTAGGTGGCCAGCAGCGCCTGGGCCTCGATCGGGTCGCCCAGGGAGGTGCCGGTGCCGTGTGCCTCGACGACGTCGACGTCAGCCGTCGCGAGCCCGGCGGTCGCCAGGGCCTGGCGGATCACGCGCTGCTGGGAGGGCCCGTTGGGGGCGGTCAGACCGTTGGAGGCGCCGTCCTGGTTGACGGCGGAACCGCGCACGACGGCGAGCACGGGGTGCCCGTTGCGGCGCGCGTCGGAGAGGCGCTCCAGGGCGATCACGCCGACGCCCTCGGACCAGCCGACGCCGTCGGCCCGGTCGGAGAACGCCTTGCAGCGCCCGTCCGGGGCGAGGCCGCGCTGGCGGGAGAACTCGATCAGCGAGGTCGGGGTGGACATCACGGTGACGCCGCCGGCCAGGGCCAGCGTGCACTCGCCGGCGCGCAGGGCCTGCATGGCCCAGTGCATGGCGACGAGCGACGACGAGCACGCGGTGTCGACGGTGACGGCCGGGCCCTCCAGGCCGAGCGTGTAGGAGACGCGGCCGGAGGCGATGCTGGGCGACGTGCCGCTGCCCTGGTGGCCCTCGAAGCGGCCGCCCGCGAGCAGCGCGGAGTAGTCGTTGTACATCACGCCGGCGAACACGCCGGTGCGGCTGCCGCGCAGCGACACCGGGTCGATCCCGGCCCGCTCGACCGCCTCCCAGCAGGCCTCCAGCAGCAGGCGCTGCTGGGCGTCGGTGGCGAGCGCCTCGCGCGGGCTCATGCCGAAGAAGCCCGGATCGAAGTCGGCGGCCTCGTGCAGGAAGCCGCCGAAGCGGGTGTAACTGGTGCCGAGGTGGTCCGGGTCCGGGTGGTAGAGCGACTCGACGTCCCAGCCGCGGTCGGTGGGCAGGCCGGAGATCGCGTCGGTGCCCTCGCGCAGCAGGCGCCACAGGTCCTCGGGCGAGGCGACGCCGCCGGGGTAGCGGCAGCTCATGCCGACGATGACGATCGGGTCGTCGTCGGCCGCCGCGCGCACGGGGGCCGCGGCGGCGGGCGCCTGGGCGCCCGTCAGGCCGTCCAGGACGTGCCCGGCGAGGGCGGTGACGGTCGGGTAGTCGAAGACGACGGTCGCGGAGGTGCGCAGGCCGGTGGCGGCGCTCAGACGGTTGCGCAGCTCGACGGCGGTGAGCGAGTCGAAGCCGAGGTCCTGGAACGGGCGGTGCGGGTCGACCTCGGACGCGTCGGCGTGCCGCAGCACGGCCGCCACCTGGGCACGGACCAGGTCGACGACGGCCTCGGTGCGGGCACGCTCGTCCAGCCCGGCGAGCCGGCGGGTGAGGGCACCGGCCGCCTCGGTGGCGGTCACGGCGGCGCGCCGTGCGGGGGTGCGGATCAGGCCGCGCAGGAGCGGCGGCACCTCGCCCCGGGCGCGCAGCGCCGGGAGGTCGAGGCGGACGGGCAGCAGGACGGCCTCGGGGCGGGCGAGGGCGGCGTCGAACAGCGCGGTGCCGTCGGCCTCGGAGAGCGCCGGGGTGCCGAGCCGGGCGAGCCGGTCGAGGTCCGCGTCGGTGAGCCCTCCGGTCATTCCGCCGACGGGGGCCCAGGGGCCCCAGCCCAGCGAGAGTCCGGGCAGTCCGGCGGCGCGGCGGGTGCGCACGAGCGCGTCCGCGAAGGCGTTGCCCGCAGCGTAGTTGGCCTGCCCGGCCGCGCCGACGGTGCCGGAGAAGGACGAGAAGACGACGAACGCGGCGAGGTCCAGGCCGCGGGTGGCCTCGTGGAGGTGCCACAGGGCGTCGGCCTTGGGCCGCAGGACGGCGGCGAGCCGCTCGGGGGTGAGCTGCTCGACGACGCCGTCGTCGAGCACACCGGCGGCGTGCACCAGGGCGGTCAGCGGGTGTCCGGCGGGCACGCCCGCGATCAGGCGTTCGACGGCGGCGCGGTCGGTGAGGTCGCACGCCTCGACGGCGACCTCGGCGCCCGCCTCGGTGAGCCGCGCGGCCAGGTCCGCGGCGCCTTCGGCCGCGGCGCCTCGGCGGCTCGCGAGCACGAGGCGACGGACGCCGTGCTCGGCCACCAGGTGCCGGGCGAGGACGGCGCCGAGGCCACCGGTGCCGCCGGTGATCAGGACGGTCCCGTCCGGGTTCCACGCGGCGCCGGTCACGGCCACCGCGCCCGCGCGGGCCAGCCGGGCCGCGAGCACGGCGCCGCCGCGCACGGCCAGCTGCGGCTCGTCGCCGCCGAGGGCGCGCTCGGGCAGCGGGCCGCCGGCCGGGTCCAGGTCGACCAGGCCGAAGCGGTTCGGGTGCTCGGCCTGCGCGGAGCGCACCAGTCCCCACACGGCGGCCGCGGCCGGGTCGGTGACCTCCTCGTCCGCGGTGGTGGCGACGGCGCCCCGGGTCACGAAGACCAGCCGGCCGAACGCGTCTGCGGCGAGCCACTGCTGGAGCCGGGCCAGCGCCAGAGCCGTCAACGCGTGGGCCGAGCCGACCGGGTCCGCCGGGTCGCCCGCGAGCGGCACGAGCACCACCTCGGCCGCTCCGTCTCCCGCAGGGCCCTCGCCCGCCGTCGGCAGCACACCGAGGCCGAGCGGGTCCGCGTCCGGGACGGCCACCGAGGCGGGCGCCTGCGCGCCGCCGCGCGACCGGGACCAGCGCAGCTCGAACATCGCGTCCCGGACCGGCCCGGCGCCCGCACCGGCCAGCGCCGGGAGTGCCCGCAGCAGCAGCGAGCCGACCGAGACGACCGGGCCGCCCGCCGCGTCGGCGACCTCGACGGCGACCGAGTCGTCCCCGGTCGCGGACAGCCGCACCCGCACCACCGACGCGCCCGCGGCGTGCAGGCTGACGTCCTGCCAGGAGAACGGCACCCCGCCGAGCCCCAGGAACGCCGTCGCGTGCAGCGCCGCGTCCAGCAGCGCCGGGTGGATCCCGAACGCGCCGGCCTCGCCGCTCGCGCCCTCGTCCAGGGCGACCTCGGCGAACACGTCCTCGCCGCGCCGCCAGGCCGCGCGCAGCCCGCGGAAGGCCGGGCCGTAGCGGAAGCCCGCACCGGCGAGGCGCTCGTCCAGGCCGTCCAGGTCCAGGGCCTCGGCGCCGGCCGGCGGCCACTTCGTGAACTCCTCTGCGATGGCGCGCTGTTCACCCGCCGAGCCGCCCGGTGCGAGGATGCCGTCGGCGTGCTGCGTCCACGGGGCGTCCTCATCGCCCTCGGGGCGGGCGTAGACGCCGACGGTGCGCCGCCCGCTCGCGTCGGCCCGTCCGGCCCACACCTGCACCTGCACGCCGCCCTGCTCGGGCAGCGGCAGCGGCGCGGTGAGCGTCAGTTCCTCGACGCGCTCGCAGCCGACCTCGTCGCCCGCGCGCACGGCGAGCTCCAGGAAGGCCGTGCCGGGCAGCAGCACGGTGCCGTCGACGGCGTGGTCGGCCAGCCACGGGTGGGTGCGCAGCGAGAGCCGGCCGGTCAGCAGCAGGCCGTCGGTGTTGGCGAGCGAGACGGCGGCGGCGAGCAGCGGGTGGTTGGCCGAGCCGAGCCCGGCGGCGCGGACGTCGCCGGTGCGCGAGAGCGCGCTCTTCGGCCAGTAGCGCTTGTGCTGGAAGGCGTAGGTGGGCAGGTCGGCCGGGCGGGCGCCGGTGCCCTCGAAGTAGGCGTCCCAGCGTACCGGGACACCGCGCACGTGCAGGCCGGCGAGGGCCTCGGTGAGCGCCTCGGTCTCGTCGCGGCCGGGGCGCAGCGCGGCGAGGGCGCTGCAACCTTCGCCGGCCGGCTCGTCGAGGGCGCTCTGGGCGAGCGCGGCGAGGGCGCCGTCCGGGCCGAGTTCGAGGAACTGCCCGGTACCGTGGCCGCCGAGCCAGCCGACGGCGTCGGCGAACCGGACGGCCTGGCGGGCCTGGTCGGCCCAGTAGTCGGCGGAGGTGAGCTGCTCGACGGTGGCGAGCCTGCCGGTGAGCGTCGAGACGACCGGGATCGCGGGCGCCTGCGGGTCCAGCCCGGCGACGACGGCGCGGAACTCGTCGAGCATCGGGTCCATGAGCGGCGAGTGGAAGGCGTGCGAGACGCGCAACCGCCTTACCTTGCGCCCGAGTTCGGCGAAGTGCGCACCGACGGCCTCGGCCGCCGCGGTCTCGCCCGCGACGACCACGTTCTGCGGCCCGTTGACGGCGGCCAGCGACACGCCGTCGCCGAGCAGCGGGAGGACCTCGTCCTCGCTCGCCTGCACCGCGACCATGACGCCGCCGGCCGGCAGGGCCTGCATCAGGCGGGCCCGGGCGGCGACCAGGACGCACGCGTCGGCGAGGGTGAACACCCCGGCGACGTGCGCGGCGGCGATCTCGCCGACGGAGTGGCCGGCCAGGAAGTCCGGGCGCACGCCCCAGGACTCCAGCAGCCGGTACAGCGCGACCTCGACGGCGAACAGCGCGGGCTGCGCGTGACCGGTGCGGTTCAGGGCGTCCTCGTCGGCACCCCAGATCACGTCGCGCAGCGGCGCGCCCAGCCGGCCTTCGAGCTGGACGTCGAGCCGGGCGAGCACCTCGTCCAGCGCGGCGGCGAACACCGGGAAGCGGGCGGCCAGTTCGCGGCCCATGCCGAGGCGCTGCGAGCCCTGGCCGGCGAACAGGAAGGCCAGCTTGCCGCGACCCTGGGGGGTACCCAGGACGGCCCGGCCGTCGCCCTCGCCGTCCGCGAGCGCGGTGAGCGCCGCGACGGCCTCGGCGCGGCCGGCCACGGTGACGACGGCGCGGTGCTCCAGGGCGGCCCGGGTGGTGGCGAGCGCGTGGGCGAGGTCGGCGTCGGAGCCCTCGGCGTCCGTCGCCAGGAACGCGACCAGCCGCTGGGCCTGGGCGCGCAGCGCCTCGGGGGTGCGGCCGGAGACCAGCCAGGGCAGCATCCCGGCCTCGACGGCCTCGGACGCGGGCACCTCCTCCGCCGCCGGGGCCTCCTCGATGATGGCGTGCGCGTTGGTGCCGCTGAGGCCGAAGGACGAGACGCCCGCCCGGCGCGGCTCGGCGCCCCGCGGCCACGGCGTCGCCTCGGTCAGCAGCCGGACGGCGCCGGACTCCCAGTCGACGTGCGTCGACGGCTCGTCCACGTGCAGGGTGCGCGGCAGCAGCTCGTGCCGCAGCGCCAGCACCGTCTTGATCACCCCGGCCATGCCCGCCGCGGCCTGGGTGTGGCTCAGGTTCGACTTCACCGAACCGAGCAGCAGCGGGCGCCGCGCGTCCCGCCCGCGCCCGTAGGTGGCGAGCAGCGCCTGGGCCTCGACCGGGTCGCCGAGAACGGTGCCGGTGCCGTGTGCCTCGACCGCGTCCACCTGGTCGGCGGAGAGCCGCGCGTTGCGCAGCGCCTGCTCGATGACCCGCTGCTGGGACGGCCCGTTGGGCGCGGTGAGCCCGTTGGAGGCGCCGTCCTGGTTGACGGCGGTGCCGCGCACGACGGCCAGCACCCGGTGCCCGTTGCGCCGGGCCACCGACAGCCGCTCCAGGACGAGCACGCCGACGCCCTCGGCCCACCCGGTGCCGTCCGCGGAGTCGGCGAAGGAGCGGCAGCGACCGTCCGAGGCCAGGCCGCCCTGGCGGGCGAACTCGACGAAGGTCGTGGGGGTCGACATGACGGTGACGCCGGCGGCGAGTGCCATACCGCACTCCCCCGCGCGCAGCGACTGCGCGGCCAGGTGGAGCGCGACGAGCGACGACGAGCACGCGGTGTCGACGGTGACGGCCGGGCCGACGGCGCCGAGGACGTAGGAGAGGCGGCCGGAGATCACGCTGGTCGCGTTGCCGGTCAGCACGAAGCCCTGGACGTCGTCGTCCGGCCCGGTGCGGTAGTCCTGCGGCATCGCGCCGACGAAGACGCCGGTGCGGGTGCCGCGGACGCTGCTCGGGTCGATGCCCGCGCGCTCGATGGCCTCCCAGGACGCCTCCAGCAGGACGCGCTGCTGCGGGTCCATGGACAGCGCCTCGCGCGGCGAGATGCCGAAGAAGCCCGGGTCGAAGTCGGCAGCGCCCTGCAGGAACCCGCCCCGGACGTCGACCGGCCCGTCCGCCGGGTCGAGCTCCCAGCCGCGGTCGGCGGGCAGGCCGGTGATGCCGTCCTCGCCGGCGACGAGCATCGCCCAGAGGTCCTCGGGAGCCGCGACCCCGCCGGGGAAGCGGCAGCTCATCCCCACGATGGCGATCGGCTCCCGGGCGGCCGCCTCCAGCTCGTCCACCCGCTGCCGGGAGCGCTGGAGGTCCGCGCTGGCCCGCTTGAGGTAGTCCCGGAGCTTCTGTTCCTTGTCCATCATCGACGCAACCCATCTGGAAGACCGGCGAACGGCAGGGATCCGCTTGAGGACGGCCCGCGTGCCCGGCACGCGCGGCGCTCGCATTCCCGCACTCCAGCGCCCAGTCTCGATCGGGGCCGCGCCGAATTTCCCTAGGGTCTGTCGATCATGTCCGAACGGGCCTCGGACTCTAGGGAATTGCCGGGCCGTTCGGCTGGATCGTCAGTTGCGCGAGCCATGGGTGCGGCCCGGCCGGGCCGAGCGCCCCGACGTCGACGAGGATCACCGCCATGCCCGAACCCTTCCCGCCCGGCGACGCACCGAGAGTGCTGCTGCCCTCCACCGAGGGCACCGCGGACCCGGCCGCGGCCGAGCTCAGCGAGCTCGACGAGCAGCTGATCGCCCAGCTGGTCCACCGCATCCGGCTGGCCCGCGGCCACCAACTCAGCCGCCGCGCCGCCGGGTTGCCGACCACCAGCCTCGCGCAGGAGAACGCGATGCTGCGCCGCTACGCCTCCCGGCTCGGCGACCAGGGCGCCGGGATCGCGCTGGCGATCCTGGAGCTCTCCCGGCCGCCGAGCGGGCGGGCCGTCGAACAACGGTAGGGCGGTGGGGATTTCGCCTCCCCACCGCCCTACCGTCGCTCCCGGCCGGTGTCACCAGCGGGCGCCGGCCAGCACCTCGCCGTAGTCACGGGCCACGCGCGCCTGTTCCAGGTCGGACTCGACCATCATCCGCATGAGCTCGGGGAAGTCGACCTTCGGCTCCCAGTCCAGCTTCTCCCGCGCGTTGCCGGCGTCGGCGCAGAGCGTCTCCACCTCGGCGGGCCGCACGAGCCCCGGATCGACCTCGACGTACCGCTCCCAGTCGAGCCCGACGCACTCGAAGGCGATCCGGGCCGCGTCCCGCACCGAGTGCATCCGCCCGGTGCCGATGACGTAGTCGCCCGGCTCGTCCTGCTGGAGCATCAGGTGCATCGCCCGGACATAGTCCCCGGCGAAGCCCCAGTCGCGGACGGCGTCGAGGTTGCCGAGCAGCAGCCGGTCCTGCAGGCCGAGCTTGATCTGCGCGACCGCGAGGGAGATCTTCCGGGTCACGAACTCGGCCCCGCGGCGCGGCGACTCGTGGTTGAACAGGATCCCCGAGACACCGTACATCCCGTAGGACTCGCGGTAGTTGCGGGTGATGTAGTGACCGTAGGTCTTTACCACGCCGTACGGGCTGCGGGGGTGGAAGGTGGTCCGCTCGTTCTGCGGGGTCTCCGCCACCATGCCGAACATCTCGGAGCTGGATGCCTGGTAGAACCGGATCCGCCCGGGACCGCCGGCGGCACCGGCCGGCTTGTTGATCCCGCTGACCATCCGGATCGCCTCCAGCACCCGCAGCACGCCGGTCCCGTTGACCTCGGTGACGAGTTCCGGCTGGCGCCAGGACATCGGCACGAAGGAGATCGCCCCGAGGTTGTACACCTCGTCCGGCTGGATGGTGTCGACCGCGGAGACCAGGCTGCCCTGGTCCATCAGGTCGCCGTCGACGAACCGCAGGTCCGGGATCAGTCGGCTGACCCGGTCCTTCCGCGGGTTGGCCTGCCCCCTGGTCAGGCCCCAGACCTCGTATCCCAGGGAGATCAGGTGCTCGGCCAGGTACGACCCGTCCTGACCGGTCACCCCGGTGATCAGTGCACGCTTGGACATCCGTTCCCCTTCAGCCACTGCTCGCGGAGCGCTCTCGGCACTGCCAGCGAACCAGAAGAGGGGCTAAGGAATTTGCGAGACTTCCGGCCCACGCCGCCCGGCCACCCATCGGATCGTCACGGGACCGAGAGAACGGCCACCCTGTTCGTCCCGGTGCTGCTCACCGTCGTCTCGCAGGTGGCCCCGCACGAGACCGGCGCGGCCACCGGCATGCTCAACACCACCCAGCAGGTGGGCGGTTCGCTCGGCCTGTCGATCCTGGCCACGGTGTACGGCACGGCCGGCCACAACGAGGCCCGGCAGCAGGTCGGGAAGTTCCTCCGGCACGCCACCCCGCAGCAGGCCGCCCGGTTCAGGGCGAGCGGTGAGCTGCCGGCGCCGTACTCCTCACAGGTGCTGGTGCACGGCATCGCCGGCGCCTTCCAGATGGGGCTGGTGTTCGTGGCACTCGCGGTGGTGATCGCGGTGGTGATCGCGGTGGTGATCGCGGTGGTGATCGCGGTGGTGATCGCGGTGGTGATCGCGGTGTTCGCCATCAAGGTCCGCCGACTGCCGGAGCCGCCGCACGTCAACCCTTCGGGGGGCGGTACTTGACAGGTCGTCTGGGCGTCCAGGACAGTCCTTTACGCAAATGGTTTCCATCTTCGATAACCATCCCCGAGCGCGCACCGCGCGCCCCGCGAAAGAGGACACCCATGTCGCTCGACGTCTCCCCCGCCCTCCTCGACCAGGCCCGCAACGGCCGCGTGGACGAGGCCGACTTCCTCGACACCGTCCGCAGCTCGCTCCCCTACGCCTACCAGGTCGTCGCCGGACTGAGCACCGAACTCGCCGCCACCGAGGCCGAGTTCACCACCGATAACACCACCCCCAGCGACGAGCAGCGCGCCCAGCTGCTGCGCGCGCTGGCCAGCAACGCCATCCGGGGCAGCCTGGAGGACCACTTCGGCGTGAAGCTCGCCTTCGTCAACTGCCACCGCGTCGGCGCATTCCGGCCCGGCGCCGAGGACAGCGAGGCGTACCGCGAGTTCACCTCGCTGCACAACCAGATCCGCAACCAGAGTCCGGAGCTGCGCAGCTGCTGAGCCCGAGGCGGTCACGGCGGGCCCCCGCTCAACCGAGCGGGGGCCCGTCGCTTTCGCGGCCGGCCGGCTGTGACGCCCCGTTGCGGACCGTTGCGGACCATTGCGGTCGATTGCGGTCGATTGCGGTCCGATGGCCGGATCGCGCGCCGATCTTGTGGCACCGCGCGCCGTCTGCGTACCGTCGACGGGCACCACCCCCGACCGGCCCTCCCGGAGCCGCCCGATCCCACGCGGAGCCGCCACCATGCCGTCCTCCCCCCGCCCGCTGCGGAAACTCGGCTTCCTGACCATCGGGCTCTTCGACGAAGCCGACCCGCGCCGCGGCCACGAGATCACCCTGGAACTGATCACCCTCGGCGAGCGGCTCGGCCTCGACAGCGCCTGGCTGCGCCACCGCCACCTCCAGTACGGGATCTCCTCCCCCGTCGCCGTCCTCGCCGCTGCCACCCAGCGCACCAGCCGCATCCAGCTCGGCACCGCCGTCACCCCGCTCGGCTGGGAGAACCCGCTGCGGCTCGCCGAGGACCTCGCCACCGTCGACCTGCTCTCCGGCGGCCGGCTCAACCCCGGCTTCAGTGTCGGCCCGCCCGTCCACTACGAGCAGGTTCGCGGCGCGCTCTACCCCGACACCGGCGAGGACGAGGACTTCGGCTACCGCCGGGCCGAGCGGCTGCTCGCCCTGGTCCGCGGCGAGGACGCCTCCGACTTCGCCGGCACCGAGGGCATCGAGGTGTACTCGCGCCGCGTCCAGCCGCACTCCCCCGGCCTGGCCGACCGGCTCTGGTACGGCGCCGGCAGTCTGCGCTCGGCGCGGTGGGCCGGCGAACACGGGCTCAACCTGCTCACCAGCAGCGTGGTCAAGCCCGAACAGACGGATTCCGTACTGGACTTCGCCGAGATCCAGGCCGAGCAGATCCGCACCTTCCGCGCCCTGCACCCCGACCGCGAGCGGGCCCGGGTCTCCCAGGGCCTGGTGATCATCCCCACCGACAGCGCGACCTCCGACCAGCGCGCCAAGTACGAGGCCTACGCCCTCGCCCGCACCCCGCGCACCCTCACCCCGCAGGGCCCCAACCGGCTGCTCTTCGCACCCGACCTGGTCGGCAGCTCCGCGGAACTCGTCGAGCGGCTGCACACCCACGCCGGATTCCGCGAGGTGGACGAGGTGGCCGTCGCACTACCGTTCAGCTTCGAGCACGAGGACTACGTGCAGATCCTCACCGACCTCGCCACCCGGCTCGGGCCCGCCCTCGGGTGGACACCGTCGACCCCCGGGCAGGGCTGAGCGGCCGAACCATCGCGGGCATGCACCCCACCGGCCCCACCAACACAACTTCCCGCCCGCAGCAGGCCAGGGCACAAACGCGCTCAGCCTCTTGGAGTTCCGCCACCGCGTCTGGACAGCGGGAGGGTACGGCCACCTGCTGGACCGGTTCCGGGCCTGAGGAGGTTCAGAACTCGGCGGTGTCAAGGTCCAGTTGGAAGGGCTCGGGGAGCCGCACCGGAATACCGAACGGGTGCGGCCCCTCGACCCGGGTGTAGCCGAGTTCGCCGGGCTGGGAGAACAGCGTGCAGGTACGCTCCTGACGGTCCACCAACAGGTAGAGCGGCGCACCGAACTGCGCGTATCGGCGCCGCTTCACGGTGCGGTCCGTGTCGGCGTTCGAGGGCGAGGTCACCTCGACCACCAGGACCGTCTGATCCGGCAGCAAGGCGCCCGGGTTGTTCTTGGCCAGTTCGACTGGCACGAGGGCCAGGTCAGGCACGTAGTAATTCTCCGTACCCGGCAGGTCCAGGTTGCCAGATCCTGCGCGCAGGCCGAGTTTCCGCTGGTGCGGGACGATCTGCATTCGGATCAGATCAACGGCGTTCTCATGCTCCCAGGACGGCGACACGGAGGTGATGACTCCCTCGATGATCTCAACGCGCTCACCCGCAATGTGCTGAATCGCGTACTTGAGGGATTGCTCCGGGTTCGGCACGTGACTGTAGTCCCCAGGGCCGACATGCGCTGTGCTCACTTGTTGCTCTCCTCTCCGGCGCCGGTTTCCGCGCTCGGGGGCCGCCCAGAGGAAAGACTAACCGCGCTTCGTCGGCACCTCCGGGCGCTACGCCGAACGGGGTCACAACCCGGCCGTAGTCGCGTTTGACTATGATGCCATAGTCGTGTTTGAGTACCAGCGTGAGCACTTCTCGACTCTTCGCACTCAGCGCCCTCGCCCGGGGCGGTCCGATGCACGGCTACCAGATCCGGCAGGCGGCGCAGCTGGACCGGACCGAGCTGTGGACGGACGTCAAGCCCGGGTCGCTCTACAGCGTTCTGCACCGGATGGCCGGGGACGGGCTGGTCGAGGTGGTCCGCAGCGAGAAGGTGGGCAATCCGCCGGAGCGGACCGTCTATGCGATCACCGACCGGGGGCGGCGGGAGCTGGCCTCCCTGCGGGACGCGGCGCTGCGCAGGGTGCGGCTGCTGCCCGATCCGGTGGACCTGGCGTTGCAGTACACCTCGGACCTCTCGGGTGCGGAACTGGTCGAGGCGGTCGCCGCACGCCGACTGGCGGTGGCCGGTCAGATCACCCTGTTCGAGGCGGAGTTCGAGGCCGCCAAGCCGGATCTGACCGGCCTCGAACCGTGGATCTTCGAGCACTGCCTGGCCCGGCTGCGGGCCGACCTCGCCTGGCATGACGACCTGCTCGACTCCCTCGAACCGAACGAGTGAAACTCCCGGAGGACCCCGTGATACTCGTCACCGGCGCGACCGGCACGGTCGGCCGCGCCCTCGTCGACCAGCTGACCGCCCTCGGCGCACCCGTGCGCGCCGTCACCCGTCGCCCCGACCGGGCCGCACTGCCCGAGGACGTGGACGTCGTCTACGCGGACCTGGGCGAGCCGGACTCGCTGGCCGCCGCACTCCGCGGTGTACGGAGGGTGTTCCTGCTCTCCGACGGGCCGGACATCCCTCGCCATGACGCCAACCTCGCCCGCGCGGCCGCCCGGGCCGGCGTCGACGCCGTCGTGAAGCTGTCCTCCGGCCGGGTCGCCGATCCGAGCGCCGCCGATCCCGTCCCACGCTGGCACCGGGCGGGTGAACAGGCCGTCCTGGACGCCGGATCGGCGTGGACGTTCCTGCGGCCGATGGGCTTCATGTCCAACGCCCTCGCCTGGGCCGGGCCGATCCGCGCGTCCGCGGCCGTCGAGGCGCCGTTCGCCGCCGGGCGGGTCGCCGTCATCGACCCGGCGGACATCGCCGCCGTCGCCGCCCGCGCCCTGACCGAGGACGGGCACGACGGCCGGGCCCATCTGCTGACCGGCCCGCAGGCGCTCTCGCCCGGTGAGATGGTCGCGACGCTGGCCGAGGTGCTGGGCCTGCCGCTGGCCTTCACCGAGGTGTCACCGGCGGCCGCCCGGGAGGCGATCCTCGGGCACGGCGTCTCCCCCGAGATGGCGGACGCGATCACGGCGCTGCGCGCCGCCTCGCTGGAGCCGTTCACCGCGACCGTCACCCCGACGGTGGAACAGCTGACCGGCCGTCCGGCGGCGTCGTTCCGGGCCTGGGCCGAGCGCCACCGGAAGGAGTTCGGCCATGACTGAGGCGCGCCGCGAACCGGTCATCCTGCCACCCGGGTGCGGCGGCCGCTTCCACGTACCGGGCGGCCCGTACGTGATCAAGCTGGCTGGTGAGCAGACCGGCGGCTCGCTGGCCGTGCTGGAGTCCACCTTCCAGCCCGGCGAGGGCGCTCCGCCGCACCTGCACCGCGGCCACGACGAGACCTTCCACGTGGTCAGCGGCGCGTTCCGGCTGCGCTGCGACGACCGGATCATCGAGGCGGGCCCGGGCGGGTTTCATGCACGTCCCACGCACCCGTCCGCACTCCTTCACCGCGATCGGCGACACCCCGGCCACTATCCTGGTGACCCTGACCCCGGCCGGTTTCGAGCACTTCTTCATCGAGGCGGCCGCCCTCGCCGCCTCCGGGCGCCCGGACCGCCGGCTGATGGAGTCGATCCTCGCCACCTACGACCAGGAGCTGGTCGACGGGGAACCCTGACCAGCCCTGGTCAGATGACTAAGCGCTTGCTTACACTCATGTCCCTGCCCTGCTGAACCCGAGCACGCCCCAGGAGATGCCATGACCGGAGTGAACCGCCAGATCCGCCTCGCCCGCCGACCGGTCGGGGAGGTCCGGGCGGAGGACTGGGCGCACAGCGAGGAGCCCGTGGGCGTGCCGGGCGACGGCGAGTTCCTGGGTCGGACCCGGTACATCTCGCTCGACCCGGCCATGCGCGGCTGGCTGGACGACCGGCCCTCGTACCTGCCGCCGGTGGGCCTGGGCGAGGTGATGCGGGCCGGGTCGGTGGTCGAGGTCATCGCGTCCAACCACCCGAAGTTCCAGGTCGGCGACCACGTGGTGGGCACCTTCGGGGTCCAGGAGTACGCGGTGTCCGACGGCAAGGGAGCGCTCACCGTGGATCCCGCGCTCGCGCCGCTGTCGACGTACCTCGGGGCGCTCGGGATGCCCGGGATGACGGCCTACTTCGGGCTGCTGGAGGTCGGGGCGCTCAAGGAGGGCGAGACCGTGGTGGTCTCCGGCGCCGCCGGGGC
The DNA here is from genome assembly GCF_055560875.1 of Kitasatospora sp. NPDC023118. Classification (NCBI taxonomy): domain Bacteria; kingdom Bacillati; phylum Actinomycetota; class Actinomycetes; order Kitasatosporales; family Streptomycetaceae; genus Kitasatospora; species Kitasatospora sp. NPDC023118. Next base: position 117,625 of record NZ_JBVHHW010000020.1, on the reverse strand, counting down.
CGTCGGCACCCTCGTCGGGCAGATCGCCAAGGTCAAGGGCTGCCGGGTGGTCGGGATCGCCGGCGGTCCGGAGAAGTGCGCGCTGCTGACCGACGAGCTCGGCTTCGACGCGGCGATCGACTACCACGCCGAGGACGTCCGCAAGGCGCTGCGCACCCACGCCCCGGACGGCATCGACGTCTACTTCGACAACGTCGGCGGCCCGATCCTGGACGCCGCGCTGACCCGGCTGGCGATGCACGCCCGCGTGGTGATCTGCGGCGCGATCAGCCAGTACAACAACGAGAACGCCGTGCAGGGCCCGTCCAACTACCTGTCGCTGCTGGTGCGGCGGGCCCGCATGGAGGGCTTCGTGGTCTTCGACTACGCCCGCCGCTACGCGGAGGCGGCCGCCGAGCTCGCGGGCTGGATCGGCGACGGCCGGATCAAGGTCAAGGAGCACGTGGTCGAGGGCACCGTGGACGACTTCCCGGAAACCCTCGGGATGCTGTTCCGCGGCGAGAACACCGGCAAGCTGGTGCTGCGCCTGGTGTGACGGACTCCTCGGGCGGCCGCCACCCCCGCGCGGCCGCCCGAGGCCGAACCGCGACTGGCACGGCGAAGTCCCTGGCCTGACCGAGCAGTTGTGGTCCAAAACCGGAACCGTACGGCCCCCGACGCTGACTCTGCGTAGGGTGCGCGGCCGTCGGCTGTCACACCGCGTGCAGGGCATGGGCCGGTGAGGTGTCGCTGGTGGGCCTCGGGGTGTTCGAGCCGCAGGTGCCTTGCGGTGGTGTGCACTCCGCTGTCGATGGGACGCCTCACAGCCGCCGGGTGCGCAGCACGCCGGTCAGCATCGGCAGGGTGAACTCGCCGTGGGCGGTCTCCGGTCGACCGGCGAGGAAATCGCGGATCCGGCCCAGCAGGGCGTCCCGTTCCCGCTCCGGCAGGACCAGCACCCCCGCGCGGGTCGCCAGGGTCGCGACGAGCGAGTCGGCGGTGCGGCGCTGCCCGTGTGCGAACTCGACCTGCTCCGACGAGCCGAACCGGGCGGGCCCGCCGTTCTGCGGAAGGTGTGCTCCGGCCGTCCGGACGCGCCAACTGGCGGGCGTGTCACGTGGGCCGACGGCCGCGCTCCCGCTGACCTTCGCCAGTCCGGCCACCCAGTCGACCCGGTCGTCCATCAGGTTCCACAGGCCGGCCAGGACGCCGCCGGGTGCGAGGACCCTGGCGATCTCCGGCCCCGCGACGGCCATGTCGAACCAGTGCATGGCGTTGCCGACCAGTACGGCGTCGACGGAGGCGTCCGGCAGCGGGATCGACTCGGCGCTGCCCGACAGGCCACGGACGGTCGGCAGCGAACGGCGCAGCTCGGTGAGCATCGCCGGGTCGGGTTCGACCGCGATGACCTCGGCGCCCGTCGCGATCAGCGTGCCGGTCAGCTTGCCGGTTCCGGCGCCGAGGTCGAGCACGCGCGGGCCGGGTGCGGGTGCGAGCGCCCAGCGCACCGCGTCCTGCGCGTAGTCCGGACGGTGCTCGGCGTAGGCGGCCGCCGCCGCACCGAACGACGAGGCGTGGAGTAACTGTTCATCATGGTCCACGTGGACACGCTAACGGTGCGACGGGCGGTCGGTCACCGTATTCGCCATTTCCGCGACCGGCACCCGACAGGGCTTCCGGCCTGCTAGAGCCAGCCGCGCTCGTCGGCGACGCGCAGGGCCTCAGTGCGGTTGCGGGTGCCGGTCTTGGCGATGGCGGAGGAGAAGTAGTTGCGGACCGTGCCCTCGGAGAGGTAGAGCTTTCCGGCGATCTCCGTGACTCCCGCGCCCGAGCGGGAGGCGTCGAGGACGTCGCGTTCACGGGCGGTGAGCGGGGAGGCGCCGGCGGCGAGAGTGGCGGCAGCGAGTTCCGGGTCCACCACCCGCTCCCCCACCGCGACCCGGCGGATGGCGTCGGCGAGCATCTCCGCCGGGGCGTCCTTCACCACGAAGCCGAGCGCGCCCGCCTCCATGGCGCGGCGCAGGTAGCCGGCGCGGCCGAAGGTGGTGAGGATGACGACCCGGCAGCCGGGGGCCTGCTGGGCGAGGACCGCGGCGGCGGCCAGGCCGTCCAGTCCGGGCATCTCGATGTCCAGCAGGGCGACGTCCGGGCGGTGCTCGCGGGCCGCCTCCGCGACCTGGTCGCCGCGTCCGACGGCGGCGACCACCTCGAAGTCGTCCTCCAGGTCGAGCAGGGCGCGCAGCGCGGTGCGGACGAGTTCCTGGTCCTCGGCGAGCAGCAGGCGGATCGTCATGTCGTCCCTTCGGAGGCGGAACCGGGGCCGGGGCCGGAGTCGGTGTCAGTGTCGGACTGCGGGACGGTGACCAGCAGTCGCCACCCGCGCGGGCCGAACGGGCCGGCCTCGACCGTACCGCCCGCCGCCGCGACCCGTTCCCGCAGGCCGGTCAGACCCTTGCCGCCCCCGACCCCGACGCCGCCACCGCCTGTACCGTCGTCGCGGATCTCCACCGAGGAGGCGGTGAGGGCCACCGAGCAGCGGGCGGCCCGGGCGTGCCGGACCACGTTGGTGATGCCCTCGCGCACCACCCAGCCGAACAGTTCGCGGTGCTCCGGCCCGACCGCGTCCGCGGCCCGGGGCAGGTCGGCCACCACCCCGGCGGCGCGCAGCAGTTCGCGGCCGCGGGCCACTTCGCCGGCCAGGCTCATCTCGCGGTAGCCGGTGACGGCGCCACGCACGTCGGAGAGCGCCTGGCGGGACAGTGTCTCGACGGCCGCCATCTCCGCCACCGCGTGCTCCAGGTCCTTGCCCGCCAGGCGTTGGGCGAGCCGGGACTTGACGGTGATCGCGGTGAGCGAGTGCCCGAGCAGGTCGTGCAGGTCCCGGGCGATCCGGTTGCGTTCGGCCTCGGAGGCGAGCCGCGCGACCTCGGCCCGGGCGGCGACCAGGGCTTGGTTGGTGGCGGCGATCTCGGCGAAGGCGCCGCAGGTGAGCGCGGTGAACAGCAGGGCCAGCGCCTGGAATCCGCCGGGTCCGGTGTGCCAGGCGGGTACGGCCCAGGGCAGCAGCAGCGCGGCCAGCGTGCCGATGGTCACCGCTCGGGCGGCGTACTTCCGCCAGAGCACCGCGATCTCCGAGACGATCACGGTGGCGAGGAAGAAGGCGTTCCCGTGGGCGAACGGCAGTGCGGCGAGGAACAGGACGGTCATCACCACCAACAGCGGTTTGATCCACTGCCGTTGGCCGCGTCCGAGGGCGAGTGCGGTGAGCACGTAGCAGAGGCAGAACGCGGCCACCACGGCGTACCCGGTGACCGCGGCCGCCCCGGAGACGTCGGCGGCCAGGGCCACAGCGGTGAGTGCCGGGAAGACCAGCATCCCGGTGCCCAGCAGGAACCGCCGCCAGCCCCCCGCCCACTGGTGGGCAGGGCTCGGCGCGGTCTCATGGTCGAGGTCGGTCACCCTCGCGTCCCCCTGTCAGAGCGTGGCGAACAGCGTACGCAGCTGCCGTCCGTTGATCACCACGGCCACACCCAGCAGCGCGAGGCCGCACAGTCCCTGTTCGATCTTCATCCAGACCGGAAAGGTCCCCGGCACGGCGATGATCGCGACGATAGCGGCGATCATCACGGTCGAGAGGATCCGCAGCCGCCGGAAGGCGCCGCGGGAGCCGCCGGCCGCGCGGACGGCGAGCAGCAGGGTGACGGCGGCGCCGGCCACGACGATGGTGCCGCGGATCCAGACCGCCGGGGTCACGACGTCGGTGTGGGAGCGGAGGGCGAAGGCGGCCGCCAGCGTCAGGACGCTGAGGCCGAGGTAGGCGGTCACGAACCGCCGGACGGTGCGGAAGGCCCGACGGGTGTCGGGGTGGTACAGGTCGATTGAGGTCATGCCCTCATCGTGGCCGCGGGGCCGGCCCGCCCGGCAGTGTGCTGGCACACCGTCGCACCATGACAATTGTCAGCCCCCCAGCTCGGCCTCCCCGGCTCAACCCCCCAGCTCAGCCTCCCCGGCTCAGCCCGCCTGGAGGTCAGGCGGGCGGGGGCAGGGTCGGCCCGGTCCCCGGCGAGGGCTGGTTCAAGGTGATCCGCGCCTTGTCCTCGGCGGTGGCGGCGGCCTCGGAGGGCGTCGCCGTGCGCAGGGTGTTGGCGAGTCCGGGATCGGTCGGCACGATGGCGGCGTTCATGCTGGCCTTCCGCAGGAACAGCTTGTCGACCTCGGACGTGACCACCCTGGCTCCACCGACTCCGGTCAGCGCCGCTCCCACCAGGGCGGTGACGGTCAGGGCCGCCGGAGCTTCGGTCGGCGGATGCGCGCCGAGGATGACGGTGTCCTTGAGCGGGCCGTACAGTCCCCAGCTGACGACGGCCCCGAAGGCTCCCAGGAGGACGTTCCCGAGGAATCCCGGCTGGAGGATGCCGCGCTTCATCCATGGAAGGGCGAGCTTGGTGTCGCTCAGCAGTGCGTTGACCAGGCCGCCGAGACCGCCGGCACCCGCGACGCAGCCCAGGATCTCCCACACCGAGGCAGAGGACGACGCTGTCGCCGTCAGTGACGCGAGAAGAGACATCACGACTCCGTTCGGAGGCATGTTCCGGTGGATCCCCGGCGCCGGCGGGCGGGACCGGGCGCGACCCCCAATGTCCCACCTGATGCTGGGTGATCAAAGCCGGACGGGCCACCCGGCGTAACCGGATGGCCGGGCCCGATCTCGCGTCAGTCCAGCAGGCGCACCATGTGCAGCTTGACCACCGCCTGCCCGTCCACCAGGACGGCCCGCGGCTCCCGACCCCACACCTCGAACCCGCAGGAGGTGTAGAGCCGCAGCGCCGGTTCGTTGCCCTCCGAGACGGTCAGCAGCACCTGGCGCAGCCGCCCGTCCTCGACGGCCGTCGCGAGCACCCGCTCGACCAGGGCGCGGCCGGTCCCCCGCCCGCCGGCGGCGCGTGCCACCGCCATGCCGTACAGGGTGGCTTTGTGCCGCTCCTGGTCACGCCGGTGGACCCGCAGCCCGGCGGTGCCGAGCAGCGTGCCGTCGCCGCTGAAGGCGCCGAGCAGGGCGCCCGGCCCGTCCTCGGCCTCGGCCAGGCGCTGGAGCGTGGCGGCCGGCGGCTTGGCGCTCTCCTCGGCGTGGCTGGAGGTGAAGGCGCTGGGCGTCTCCCGCAAAGCGGTGAGCCGGAAGGCCCGGTACGCTTCGGCGTCCGCCCGGCCCAGGCGGCGGACGGTCACGGGCTCAGCCGAGACGGACACGGGTGCACCTCGTCAGGTACGGCATGGCGATCCGCTCCCGGCCGGCCAGGTCCGGGTGGGTGGCGAGCAGCTGTTCCACATCGGCCAGCAGGCAGGCGCGCTCGGCCTCGGGCAGGGCGATGACGTAGCTGCGCGAGGCGACCATGTCGATGATCCCGGCGGGGGTGGTGGGGTGCTCCCAGCGGATCTCCAGTCGCTCGGGCGGGCCGAACGGGGCCGGGAGCAGCGGCGCGGTGTCGATCCGCTGGCGGGTGGACCGGTGCATCAGCGCGCCGAGTTCGGCGGCCCAGGGCTGGGACTCGTCCCGGACGTTCCACACCAGTGCGAGCGTTCCGCCGGGGGCGAGCACCCGGGCGATCTCGGGGACGGCGGCCGCCTGGTCGAACCAGTGCCAGGCCTGGGCGACCACCACCGTGTCCACGCTGCCGTCCGGCAGCGGGATGCGTTCGGCCGAGCCTGCCCGGACGGCCGCCTTGGGTACGGCGGCGGCGAGTCGGGCGCGCATGCCCTCGTCGGGTTCGACCGCGACCACGTCCAGGCCGGCTTCGACCAGCAGCCGGGTCAACTTGCCCGTCCCGGCGCCGAGATCGAGCACCTTGCGGGCCTCGCGCGGCACCGCCGAGCCGATCAGCGCCTGCGGGTAGCCGGGGCGGCCGTGCTGGTAGGAGTCGGCGGCGACGCCGAAGGAGCGGGCCTGCAGCCGCCCGGCCCAGCGCCGGGTCGCGCCCTGGCGGGTCATTCCGCAGGCCCGGCCGATCTCCTCCCAGGTCGCGGCCTTCCCTCGCCGCAGTTCCTCGACCAGGCCGGTGCGCCGTTCCTCCAGGGCCGCGATCACCCCGGACAGGCGCCGCAGGCCGGCCAGTCCTCCCCCATCGGCCACATCGTCCGCCACCCGCTGACCGAGATCGTCCGTGTTCATGGCCCGCACTGTAGGGACCGGGCACGCGAATCGTCAACACTCATTGCTCTCAGAGGCAACGAGTGTTGCGTCGCGCCGAACGCGGGCCCGAGGTCCCCCGCACGAGTGACGGCGGGCCACCGCGAGCGGCATTTAGCACGAACCCACCGCCGCGCGCGGCAACTTGGGCCGGAAACCCTTCACATGAGCGAATCCCGGCCGGGTTGCCGGTGCGGGCGCGCCGGGGCGAGAAGCCTGGTGGCCGGGCGGTGGTCCACCCGGACTGCGACTGGTGTGCGAGATGTCTGCCATGTCCGGCAAGTTGCCACAAGTCGGTTGACGGACAGTATTTTTGAGGTTCCGTCAGGATTGTCCTGAACTTGGCTATGCTGCAGCACCACGCCTCCGGAGCCGGCCGTCGCCCGTCCCCGTTCTGTTCCGATCGTTTGAGGATGCCGAATGCTTCGAGCTGGATCGTCACCCACCAGACGGCGCCCCGCGCCTCTGCTCGGCTGGTTGCTGCCCACCGCCGTCATGGCGGCGGCGGTGGTGGCCGCCGCGGTGGTGGTGTCCGTCGGGGCCCGCGCCGAGGTGCTGTGGTGCGGGGCCACCGCCACCGTACTGGTGGCCGTGGTGACCGCCGAGTCCGCCCGCCGGGGCCGGGCCCTCGTCGAACTGCGCGACGAACACACCCGACGGGTGGACGAGTTGCAGCGCAAGCTGGCCGGCCAGGAGGACGAGATCGAGCGGCTGGCCTCGGCCGAGCTGCGCAAGGTGGTCGGTGGGGCCCGGTACGGCTCCTCCATCGACGTGCTGCTCAAGCCCTTCGAGCGACCGAACCCACTGCTCTCCCGGAGGTTCCGCGGTTCGGTGGAGATGGTGGTGCGCGGCATCGCCCAGGCCGTCGACGACGAGGTCAGTCGGCGCGACTCCGCCGAGCGTGCCTTCGTCAACCTGGCCCGCCGGGTCCAGGCGATCATCCACCGGCAGGCCAAGGACCTGCGGGAGATGGAGGACCGGCACGGCAACGACCCGGCGGTCTTCGACGACCTGCTGCGCCTGGACCACGGCAACGCCCTGGTCGGCCGCCTCGCCGACTCCATCGCCGTCCTCTCCGGCGCCCGGCCCGGCCGCCAGTGGACCCGGCCGATCGCGCTCTACAGCGTGCTGCGCGGCGGCATGTCCCGGATCCTGGAGTACCAGCGGGTCGACCTCCACCCGGTGGCCCAGATCTCCGTCACCGGCCCGGCCGTCGAACCGCTGATCCACGCGGTGGCCGAGCTGCTCGACAACGCCACCCGCTACTCGCCGCCGCACACCCACGTCCACCTGAGCGCCTCCGAGGTGCAGAGCGGGATAGCGATCGAGGTCGAGGACGGCGGCCTCGGACTCACCGACGAGGCCCGGGTCCGCGCCGAGCGCTCGATGCGTGAGGCGATGGTCTCCAAGGACTTCGACGACCTCACCGAGTCCCCCCGGCTGGGCTTCGCCATCCTCGGCCGGCTCTGCCAGGCGTACGGCTTCCAGGTGTCGCTGCGCCGCTCCGCGTACGGCGGCGTGCGCGCGGTGCTGGTCGTGCCGCAGGAACTGCTCACCACCGCTCCCCCGACCGGGCGGGCGCACGGCATCGGCGCCTTCTCCGGCCCGCGCCCGCTCCCGGCGACCCCACCCCGGCACGCGGCTCCCTCCCGGCCCTGGGGCGCGCGGACCGCCGCGCCGTCCTCCGGTGTCGGTCCGTCCTACGGCTTCACCAACCCGTGGGGGACCTCCGGCCCGGGGGCCGGGGACGACGACGTGATCGTCACCGAGCGGACGGCCAACGGCCTGCCGCAGCGTCGGCGCAGCCGACCGACCGGACGGGCCGCCTTCGCCACGCCCCCGCGCACCACCCAGCCCAACGGCCCCACCGCGGGGCCGGCGGCGGGCCCGGCGGCCCAGGCACCACGCCCGGCCAAGAAGAAGCCCGGCCTGTGGCTGGAGGCGTTCATGGACGGCTACAAGGGCACCGGCGCGTCGGCGAGTCCGGCCGGACAGAGCGGTGCCGAGCAGAGCAGTGCCGGACAGACCAGTGAAGAGACGGCAGGGAAAGGCGAGCAGTGATTCCGCACCGCAGCAACATGGACTGGATCCTCAACGACCTCGCACACAGCGTGCCGTACGTGCGCCACGTCATCGTGCTGTCCGCCGACGGCCTGCGGATCGCCCAGTACGGCGCCGACCCGGACACCGCCGACCGCCTCGCCGCGGCCTGCGCCGGGCTGCAGAGCCTGGCCGCCGCGGTCGGGCACGAGTTCCCGCACGGCAACGGCTCGATGCGGCTGGTCGTCATCGAGGTGGACGGCGGCTACTTCTACCTGATGTCGGCCGGCGACCGCGCCTTCCTCGCGGTGCTCGCGGACGAGGGCGTGGACGCCGGGCTGGTGAGCCACCAGATGCGCGACCTGGTGGACCGGATCGGCGAGCACCTGTCCACGCCGCCGCGCAACCCCGAGGCGGTCGCGTGAACCGGCCCCCGGCCCGCTACGGCGGTGGGGCGGACACATGAACGAGCGCAATGAGGCGGTGACATGACGGCCGGCCAGGGCGGCTGGGACGGACCCGAGCCCGATCGCCTGTACGTGATCACCCGGGGTCGCAGCGGCCCCTCCGGGCCGGGCGTCTTCGACCTGGTCACCCTGATCGTCTCCCGCGCGGAGCCGACCCCCGCCGTGCAGCCCGAGCACGCGGCCATCCTGCGGCTGTGCCGCTCCCCGCTCTCGGTGGCGGAGGTCTCCGCCTACCTCGAACTACCCACGAGCGTGGTCATCGTCCTGCTGGCGGACCTGCTCGACGACGGGCTGATCGAGGCCCGCGCCGCCGTCCCGGCGGCGGAACTCCCCGACCGTGCCCTGTTGGAGGCGGTGATCCATGGACTTCAGCGGCTCTGACACGGTCGTCGGCCCGGCGAGCGCGGACCTGCTGCCGGACACCGTCACCACGGCGGTCAAGGTGGTGATCGTCGGCGGCTTCGGCGTCGGCAAGACCACCCTGGTCGGCTCGGTCAGCGAGATCCGCCCGCTGACCACCGAGGAGACCATGACCCAGGCCGGCGTCGGCGTGGACGACCCGACCGGGGTCGAACGCAAGACCTCGACCACGGTGGCCATGGACTTCGGCCGGATCAGCATCAGCGACAAGCTCGTGCTGTACGTCTTCGGCACCCCCGGGCAGGAGCGGTTCTGGTTCCTCTGGAACGGCCTGTTCGAAGGCGCGCTCGGCGCCGTGGTGCTGGTGGACACCCGCCGGCTGGAGGTCAGCTTCGAGGTGATCGGGCGGCTGGAAGACCGCGGCGTGCCCTTCGTGGTGGCCGTCAACGGCTTCCCGGAGGCGCCCAGTTATCCGCTCGACGAGCTGCGCCAGGCGCTCGACCTGCCGGCCGACGTGCCGATCGTCGCCTGCGACGCGCGCAGCCGCCAGTCCAGCCGGGACACCCTGATGACGCTGATGCGCTACCTGTACGAACTCGCCGTCCCGCGCGTCGGCTGACTCCCCCACTCCCTTCCGTACCTCGTGACCGGAGATCCTGTGACCACCCCGTTCCCCGACGACGCCGCCGCCCCCGCCCCGCCGCCCGGCTGCCCGGCCCACGGCCGGGACATCGAGCCGATCGGCCCCGGCGGCCTGCGGCGCCTGTACGGCCCGGACGCCGAGGCCGACCCTGCGGGCCTCTACGAGAAGCTGCGCGCCGAGTACGGCGAGGTCGCCCCGGTACTGCTGCACGGCGACCACCGGGTCTGGCTGATCCTCAGCCACGGCGCCAACATCACCGCGATGCGCACCCCCTCGCTGTTCTCCCGCGACTCCCGGCGCTGGAACGCCTTCCGCAACGGCGAGGTCCCGGCCGACTCCCCGCTGCTGCCGGTGGTCGCCTGGCAGCCGATCTGCGTGTTCGCGGACGGCGAGGAGCACCGCCGACTGCGCGGCGCCGTCCTGGACGGCCTGAACGGCTTCGACCGGCGCGGCGTCCGCCGCCACGTCCGCCGCTTCACCACCGACCTGGTCCAGGTGATCGGCACCACCGGCCGGGCCGAGCTGATCTCCCAGTTCGCCGAGCACCTGCCGATGCTGGTGATGACCAAGCTGATCGGCATGCCGGACGAGTACGGTCCGCAACTGGTGGACGCCGCACGGGACCTGATGAAGGGCACCGAGACGGCGATCGCCAGCAACGAGTACGTGGTGGCGAGCCTGCGCCGGACCATCGCGATCAAGCGCGACCGCCCCGGCGACGACCTGACCAGTCGACTGCTGGCGCACCCGGCCGGGCTGACCGACGACGAGGTGATGGAACACCTGCGGGTGGTGCTGCTGGCGGCCAACGAGACGACCGTCAACCTGATCGCCGACTCGCTGAAGATGGTGCTCACCGACCCGCGCTTCCGCGCCCACCTGTCCGGCGGCCAGATGACCCTGGGCGAGGCACTCGACCAGGTGCTCTGGGACTCCCCGCCGATGTCGCTGGTGGCCGGGCGCTGCGCGACCACCGACACCGAGCTCGGCGGGCAGCAGATCAAGGCCGGGGACTTCCTGCTGCTCGGCCTGGCGGCGGGCAACGTCGACCCGGTGGTCCGGCCCGATCTGAGCACCCCGCTGTACGGCAACCGCTCGCACCTGTCCTTCGGCGCCGGGCCGCACGAGTGCCCCGGGCAGGACATCGGACGGCACGTCGCCGAGGCCGGGATCGACATCCTGCTCACCCTGCTGCCGGACCTCCGACTGGCTGTCCCCGAGGAGGAGTTGACCTGGAGCTCGGCCTGGATCTCCCGCCATCTGACGGCGCTGCCGGTGGAGTTCACCCCGCGTGAGATCGAGCCGGACCCGGAGTCGGTGGCGGAGGCGGAGCTGGCGGCAGAACTGGCGGCGGAGGAGCTCCAGGCCGCCGAGCGGGCGGCGGCCGCCGCTTCGGCTCCGCCGGTGGCCACCGTTCCGGCGCAGCGGCGCAGCTGGTGGGACGCGCTGACCGGCTTCTTCCGACGCTGAGCTCTTCGGGGGCGGGCGATGGTCGCCCTGCCGCCGCCCGCCCCGGGCTCAGTCCTCGTCGCCGCTCTCGCCGTCGGTGCGGCGGCGGTGCAGGGTGAAGGTGTCCACCGGGGTGAGGTCCCCGTGCGGGCCGTCGAAGGTGTAGTAGGTGACCCGCATCGTGGTCGTGCCGCCGCGCCGGTCGCCGGGGTCGACCTCGAAGGCGGCGAAGCCGTGGGTGTGGACGCGGTCCTGGTAGGCGGCCCACGGCGCGTCCTCGGTGAGCCAGATCGACTCCCGGTAGGGGGCGCCCGGGGCGGGCTTGTCCTCCAGGCCGATGACCACCCGGCCCTGGGGCCGGTCGAACAGGTCGTCCTGGGTGGTGGCGGCGTTTCCGCCGGCGCCGATGACCATGTGGACGGTGCCCCGGCCGGTGTCGGCGAGGCGGGGGTCGGTGCCGGTGGGCACCGGGGTGCGGGTGTCGTTGGGCAGGGTGCCGCGGACGGGGTGGGAGCGCTCGTAGTAGTGCTCGTGGCCGCTGACCACGAGGTCGACCCCGTAGGCGTCGAACAGCGGGCCCCAGGCCTCGCGCACGCCGAGGTCGCTGCCGGAGCCGTGCTTGGAGCTGGAGATCATCGGGTGGTGCATGCAGACCACGATCCAGTCGATCGCCCGGTTGCTCCGGGACGTGCGCAACTCCCGTTCCAACCAGCGCTGTTGGGCGCCGCCCGAGTAGCCGCGCAGATAGGTCTCGCCGGAGTTCTGGATGGCCGTGTCGTCGTTGGCGAGGCTGATGAAGCGCACCGAGCCGACGGTGAAGGCGTACCACATGCCCCGGGTCTCCTCGTCGCGGTCGGCGGTGGAGTCGGGCAGGGCGAAGTAGGTCTGGTAGCCGAGGGCGCCGATCGGGCCGTTGCCGCTCTCGTTCTCGTGGTTCCCGGCGCAGGGCATCCACGGGCGCAGCCGGGTCGAGCGGCTGTTGTTGATGAACCAGTCGGCCCAGGTGGCGGTGCGGCTCTGGCCGTGGCGGCCGCTGTAGGAGGCATAGCAGAGGTCCCCGTTGACCAGGTTGAACAGCGGGCCGACGCGTTCGACGGCGGCGACGATGTCGGCGGCGTGCGGGGAGCCGATCTGGCTGCTCATGTACACCGGGTACTTGCCGAGCGGTGAGGGCATGCCGTCGGGGAAGACGAGTCGGCGGCGGAGGTCGGGGGTGGCCTGGTCGCCGAAGCTGGTGAAGGTGAAGGGGGTCCGGCCGCGCGGGGCGGTGGTGAAGCTGCCGCTCTCGGGGCTCGCGCCGTCGTGGCCCGCGGTGTACAGGTAGGTGGTGGCCGGGCGCAGTCCGGTGAGCCGGGCGTGGTGGACGTACACCTCGTCCTTGCCGAGGGCGTCGCGGTAGGTGCGGGTCTCGGCCTCGACGGCCCGGCCGTGGCCGCCGTCCGGCGAGCCGAGCCGGACCAGTGGGCGGCGGACGGACTGCGGGGTGATCCAGGAGACGGTCATCTCGGCGGAGGGGTCGGTGCCGAACTGCAGGTGCACTCCGCTCACGCTGGGCGCCCCGATCCGGTGCGGGGTGGTCTGCAGCAAGGGGCTCGGCGCCGGATCGTCCGCCGCGGCCGGCTGGGCGGCCGCACCGCCCGCGACCAGGGCGGCTCCGGCCGCCGACGTGCCCTTGAGGATGGACCTGCGTGCGATCGTCATGGCGCTCCGTCTGCCGGGTGGGGATTCGGGACCGCAGCACTGTAGCGACATGGGCATGCAAAGGCGATCGATTTCCTGACGGATGCTCATGTCTGGGTACCGGCACTGGCGCGGACACGCCCCGGCCCCGGCGGCCGGGGCTCCGCCGGGGCCGGGGCGGGCCCATTGGGTCGGGCGATCAGGGGTCAGAAATCCGGGATCGGGGATCGGGGATCAGGGGCACTGCTTCCAGGCGAGGTGGTAGACGGTGTTGATGCTGCCGTCCGTCGAGTCCATCGTCATGAAGCTGGTGGTGTGCGCCGGGTCCGAGGTGCCGGCGCCGACGCGCAGTTCGGTGTTGACGTTGAAGTTGCGCTCCTCTCCGCAGGGAGCGAAGACCAGGGCGGCGACGTCGACACTGTCGGTCACCTGCCAGTTGTCGTCCGTCGGGCCGTCGAAGCGGTGGCTCCGGTAGGTGGTCCCGGGATCGCCCTGGAAGTAGTAGCCGACCCGCTGGATGCCGGTCGCCCCCGCCTCCAGGTGGGCGAAGCCGCGGTAGTCGGCGGAGGCGATCGCGTAGGTGAAGCCCTGGGGGACGTGCACGCGCAGGTCGAGCTGACAGTTCTTCCGGAAGTCGGTCGGCTTCGAGCCCACTCCCACCTGGGCGAGGTAGCTGCTGTACGTCACGGTGAAGGCGGTGTTGTCCGGCGACACGGCCACCGCGGCCGTCCCCGCCGGGCAGCCGGAGCCGTTGACCGTCGCGACGTCGATGACGATCCGGTCCGGCGGAGTCGGGAGCGAGTCGCCGCCGAAGGTCGACGTGCCGACCAGTGTGGCGGAGACCGCGGTCGCGACGGCCAGCGTGCGGAGCAGCATGGGCTTCCCCTTCGATCGTCCACGGAGCCGGGGACGGCGTGGCGCCGGTTCGGGCGGCATGCGCGACCCCGCTGGAATTGACGTGGATATGTCAGCACATCGGGCGCACCGTGTACAGGGGGTGACACATGGTCACCGAATCCCCGAGGGTGCGACGACGGCGAACACCCCGACGACCTGCCGGTGTGCCGGACGCTGACGCGACCCCGATTCGCGACCGGAGATCACCGAGCGCTAGGCTCCGTCCGCAACACGACGCGAGGGGGAGCTTCAGTTGGCGCGGGTTGCGGTGGTCGGCGGGGGTATCGGCGGGCTGGGAACGGCGCTCATGCTCGGTCGGCGGGGCCATACGGTCACGGTATTCGAGCAGGAGGAACGGCAGGCCGGAGAGGATCCGGACCAGGACTTTTACCACTGGAACAGGCCCCGGGTCCCGCAGGCCGTCCAGCCCCACTCGTTCCTCGCCCCCGTGCGCACCGTGCTGCGCACCGAGGCCCCGGAGGTCTACGCGGACCTGCTGGCCCGCGGAGCCCGGGAGTACCACGACTTCGACTGGTTCGGTGAACATCCGCCACACCGGGACGGCGACGATGAACTGGTCACCCTGCGCACCCGCCGCATCGTCCTGGAGGCTGCTCTGACCGCGGCCGTACGGCGGGAACCCGCCGTCGAAGTGCGGCGAGGCGTCCGGGTCAGCGGTCTGGTCATCGAGGAGGGCGGCCCCGCCCGGGTCACCGGGGTGCGGGTGGGCGGGGAGACGCACCTCGCGGACCTCGTCGTCGACGCCTGCGGCCGCCGCTCGCAGGTTCCCGGCTGGCTGGTCGCGGCCGGCTGCCGACCGCCCGTGGTCGACAGCCACCGCACCGGGATCGCCTACCTGTGCCGCTGGTACCGGCTGCGGGCCGACGGCCCGCGCGACCCGGGCCGGGTGCAGAACGGCTCGGCCGCGGCCTTCGCACTCGCCGGGGTCTTCCCGTCCGACAACGACACCTTCGCGGTGAACGTGGTGCTCTCCACGGGCGACCCGACCCGCGGCGCGCTCACCGACCCCGACGTGTTCGAGGCCGCCGCCCGCCGCTTCCCCGCCTGCGCCGCCTGGCTCGACCTGGACCCGGAACCGCAGTCCGCCGTCCTGGCGATGGCCGGCCTGGACAACCGCTGGACCTCCCTCGTCGACGAGGACGGACCCGTCGTCACCGGTCTGGTCAACGCCGGGGACAGCCTCATCCACACCAACCCCACCCTGGGCCACGGCGCGGCCCTCGCCCTGCGCACCGCCCAGTACCTCGGCGCCCACGCCGACGAGGTCGCCGCGGACCCGACCGGCTACCACGCCTGGACCACCGAGCACCTCCGCCCGTTGTTCGACGCGCAGGTGACGGCCGACCAGGCCACCGAGCGACGCCTCACCGAGGACGCACCGCCCCCCGACCGACGGGCCGCCGCCGTGGCCGCCTGCGCCTTCGAGGACCCCGTCGTCATGCGGGCCCGGGCCCAGGTCCGCCACCTCCTGCGGTCGGCCGAGGAGGCCTACGGCTCCGAGGAGGTGGACCGGCACGTCACCGCCTGGCTGGACGCCCGCCCGGACTTCTCGCCGCAGCTCGACGGGCCGACCCGGGACCAGTGGGACGCACTCATCCCGGCCTGAGCGCTAGGGCGTGTCCTGCGGATCTTCGCCGGATCCGGCCGGACCCACAGGACACGCCCGAACCCGGCGCCCCACGGTTGTCCCAGTCGGGAGCACGGCGGCGGGGCTCCCCGGGTGACCTGCGGGCGTGGGGGCGGCGGTCCGGACGACGGGGGCCCGCATAGTCGGATGGTTGGTCATACCTTCCGATCTTGAGACGAGCCGACGATGCCCCTGCCCCGCCCGCGGACCGCCGCCACGGCCCTCACCCTGCTGCTCGCCCTCCCGGGCTGCGGCGCCCCGCAGGCACCCGAGCCGCCCGCCCCCACCGCGGACGCCGCCACCCCCACCCCGACCGGGCCGAAGGCGTTCACCCTGGTGGCCACCGGCGACGTGCTGCCGCACACCGAGATCATCCAGCAGGCCAAGGAGGACGCCGGCGGCAACGGCTACGACTTCACCGCCATGCTGGCCGGCGTCAAGCCGCTGATCAGCGGCGCGGACCTGGCGATCTGCCACATGGAGACGGTCTACGGCGCCGACGGCGGCCCGTACACCGGGTACCCGTCGTTCAAGTCCCCGCCGCAGGTGGCCAAGGCGCTCAAGGACGCCGGGTACCGCTCCTGCGACACCGCGTCCAACCACACCCTGGACGACGGCCCGGCCGGCATCCGCCGCACCCTGGACGCCATGGACGCCGCCGGCCTCGCCCACACCGGCTCCGCCCGTACCGCCGAGGAGGCCGGGCGGCCGGCGCTGCTGCGGACGGGCGGCGCGACCGTGGCCCAACTCGCCTACACCTACGGCACCAACGGCATCCCGCTGCCCAAGGACGAGCCCTGGGCCGTCAACCTGATCGACCGGGACCGGATCCTGGCCGACGCCCGCGCCGCCCGGGCGAACGGCGCGGACCTGGTGGTGGTCAGCATCCACTGGGGCACCGAGTGGCAGGACACCCCGAACGAGCAGCAGCTCACCCTGGCCCGCGAGCTGTCCGCCGCGGGGCAGGGCCCGGGCCGGCCCGACATCGACCTGATCCTCGGCACCCACGCCCACATCCCGCAGGCCTACGAGAAGATCAACGACACCTGGACGGTCTACGGCCTCGGCGACCAGCTCGCCGGGCACATGTTCACCTACGACGGCGCCGAGGACCCGCGCGGCAACTGGAGCTCCCTCGCCCGCTTCACCGTCAGCCCGCCGGCCGGGCCCGGGCAGCGCTGGACGGTGAGCCGAGCCGAGTTCGTCCCGCAGATCACCGACCTCGGCCCGCCCTACCGGGTGCTCGACCTGCGCGAGGCCGTCCGCCGCAACCCCGGCCGCACCGACTGGGCCCGTGCGCTGGAGCACATCCGTACGGTGGTGCTCAGCCGCGGCGCCGGGTCGGCCGGGCTCACCATGGCGCCGTCCCCCCAGCCCTAACGGCCGTAGCGGCCAGGACCGGCCTACGGCTTGCGGGCCAGCCCGCCGTACACCGAGACCTCGTCGGCGGCCACGGTCGAGGGCTCGCCCAGCTCCGGGTGCCACTGGTGGATCAGGACCACGCCCGGGTCGTCCAGTTCCAGCCCGGCGAAGAATCGTTCCGCCCTGGCGCGGGAGCGCACATGGACCTCTATCCCGGCCTCCGCGTACCGGCGGGAGCCGACCGCGACCTGGTCCGGCGCGTTGTCGGCGGTGCCGGCGGTCAGCGCGAGGAAGCTGCCGGCGGGCAGGGCGTCCAGCAGCTTGCGGACGGGCGGGTGCGCGGCCTCGTCGGAGAGGAAGTGCACGATGTTGATCAGCGTCAGCGCGACCGGCTCGCCCAGGTCCAGGGTGGCGGCCACCGCCGGGTCGGCCAGGAACTTCTCCGGGTCCCGCAGGTCGCCCTCGACGTAGGCGGTGCGGCCCTCCGGGGTGCTGGTGAGCAGCGCCCGCGAGTGGGCCAGCACGATCGGGTCGTTGTCCACGTAGACCACCCGGCAGGACGGGTCGACCGTCTGGGCGATCTCGTGCAGGTTGGGCGCGGTGGGGATGCCGGTGCCGACGTCCAGGAACTGGCGCACGCCATGCGCACCGGCCAGCCGGCGGACCATCCGGTGCATCACCGCGCGGGCCGCGGCGGCGCCGTCGCGGGCGCCCGGCAGGTCGGCGAGCAGGCGGTCGGCGACCTCGCGGTCCGCCGGGAAGTTGGTCTTGCCGCCGAGCAGGTAGTCGTAGACCCGGGCCGAGTGCGCCCGGTCGGTCCGTAGATCGACCTGCGGCGGATGGTCGAAGTCAGCCTCCGTCAGCCAGCTGGCCGGTTCATGGCTGTCCACTGTGCCCCCCGTTCGGCGTTCGTCCGGACCACTCAACCACACGACGTGATCGTCCGTCATGCGGTTCCCGGTGTGCGCTGAACATCCGCGTCCGCCCCCTTCACGGCGGAGGCGAACGACGGCACCCGCATCGCCGTCAGCAGGGCCAACGCCGGTCCCGCCGTGCAGACCGTGACGTAGCCGGGGATCACGCCGAGCCCGTTGTGGTGGCCCAGCCACTCGGCGAGCAGCGGGAAGGTGCCGCCGAACGCGGCGATGGTGGCCGCGTTGACGACGCCGAGTCCGACCGCCCTGACCGCGGTCGGGAACAGCAGGCCGGTGAAGACGTTGAGCGTGCCGAGCACCGTCGCCACCAGCATCCCCAGCAGCACGGCCACGACCTGGAACGGCAGCCAGCCCGCGCGCAGCCCGGCCAGCAGGATCCCGACCAGCGGGATCGGCAGCCCGAAGCCGAGCCGGGCGACCGGCAGCAGGCCGAAGCGGTCGGCGGCCGCGCCGGTGAGCAGCATGGTGACCAGCACCACGCCCAGCACCACGGTCATGAAGGAGGCCGCCTGCTCCTTGTCGATCACGTGGTAGGCGGCGGCGTACTGCGGCAGGTAGACCAGGGCGAAGTAGTAACCGACCGTGCCGCCGAGGGTGTTGAGGAAGACGGTGAGCACCGCCCAGCGGTGCTCACCGAGCATCCGCAGGAACGGCGGGCGCCCGTCCGCCTCGGCCCGCGCGCGGGCGCGGTGGAACTCGGCGCTCTCCGGCGCCGCCCGCCGCACCCACACCGCGCCCAGGCCGAGAAGTGCTGCGACCACGAAGCCCCAGCGCCAACCGCCGTGCTCCAGACCGGACTTGCCGATGGTGTGGATCAGCAGGGTGAGCACGCCGAAGGAGAGCAGCGAGCCGAGGATGATCCCGCCATAGGACACCGAGCTGAACGCGAAGCGGTGCCGTGGCGGGGCGGTCTCGGTGACGTACGCGGCGACGCTGGGCGCCTCGCCGCCGAACGCGAGCCCCTGCACCACCCGCGCGGCGACCGCCAGCACCGCCGCCCAGGCGCCGATCGTCCGCTGTCCGGGCAGCGCGGCGATGCCCAGGCTGGCGGCGGCGATCACCGCCATGCCGAGGCTGAGCGCGAACCGCCGCCCCCGGGTGTCGCTGAGCCGCCCGATCAGGTAGGAGCCGACCGGCCGGGCCCCGAAGCCCACCGCGAAGGTGGCGTACGCGCCGAGGACCCCGCTGACGCCGCCCTTGCCGTGGCCGAAGAGGTCGGCGGCGAAGTACGGCGCGAGCACGGCGTAGATGTTCCAATCGAAGGACTCGACCACGGACCCCACCGTCGCCGCCGCCAACTCCCGCCGTCGACTCCCGGCTTGTGCCGCGTCACGGGCGGGAGCGGTATCGATGCGATCTGTCATGGCGTCAGCATGGCACCGTTCGACGGGCGGCGGAATCGGGTGCGGCGGGCCCGCTCGGGCAGGTGCCGGGCGGATCCTGGACGGGCGTTCGGGGTAAGGCCCGGACAGGCGTTCGGGCGGGTACGGAATACCCATGTGACTAGTGTGACTGGCTAGTGATATTTGTGTGCGGTGCATTCGATGATCATCCGGACCTCACGGCGCGCCCTGCCCGTCGCCGTCTCCGCCGCCACCGCCGTCGCCCTGCTGACCGGCTGCACCAGCGGCGCGTCCTCCTCCTCGACCTCCGCGTCGGCCACCCCTTCGGCCGCCGCGACCGCGACTGCCACGCCGACCCCGACCCCGACGGTCAAGCCCACCGGCGCCAACGACCCGGCCCTCAAGGCCTTCTACGGCCAGCAGCTGGCCTGGGCACCGTGCCAGGACAAGGGCGACCAGCCCGGCGACGAACAGGCCGACACCTCGGCGCTGCAGTGCGCGACCCTCAAGGTCCCGCTCGACTACACCGCCCCGGGCACCGGCACCCTGGACGTCGCCGTGGTCCGCAACCCGGCGGTCAAGTCGGACCAGCGGATCGGCTCGCTGGTCCTCAACCCGGGCGGCCCGGGCGGCTCCGGCGTCGCGATGGTCAAGGGCGGCCCAAAGCGCTTCGACGGCCCGCTGCACGACCGCTACGACATCGTCGGCTTCGACCCGCGCGGCGTCGCCGGCACCAGCCCGCTCAAGTGCCTCGACGACAAGACCCGGGACGACTGGCTCAACACCGACGAGCCCGGCCCCGACCACGGCAAGCAACTCGCCGACGCCTGCCAGGCCAAGTACGCCCAGGTGCTTCCCTTCGTCAGCACCCGCAACACCGCCCGCGACATGGACGTCCTGCGCGCCGCCCTCGGCGACCAGAAGCTCAGCTACCTCGGTATGTCCTACGGCACCTACCTCGGCTCGCTCTACGCAGAGGAGTTCCCGGACCGGGCCGGCCGGCTCGTCCTGGACGGCGCCACCTCGCCCTCCACTTCCCTGATCCAGCACAACATCGAGCAGCAGGCCGGCTTCGAGCGCTCGCTGAAGGCCTTCGCCGCCGACTGCGCCGCCAAGAACCCGTGCCCGCTCGGCAAGGACCCCGAGCAGGCGGTGGCGAAGCTCGCCGGCTTCCTCGACGGGCTCAAGGACAAGCCGCTCAAGAGCGGCAAGGGCCGCACCCTCACCGCCACCGCCGCCTGGACCGGCGTGATCAGCCGCCTCTACGGCGGCGAGCAGGCCTGGAGCGGCCTGCGCAACGCCCTCGGTTGGGCCATGGTCCGCGGCCAGGCCGACGACCTGCTCGCCCTCGCGGACGGCTACAACGGCCGCGACAAGGACGGCCGTTACGAGTCCTCGGCGGACGCCTACACTGCCATCCACTGCGCCGACGGCGGCACCGACGTCCCGTCCGGCGACCAGCTGCAGACCGCCCTCAGCGACCTCGCCGCCAAGGCCCCGCTGGTCAGCAAGCACGACCCGATGGCCGCCCTGTTCGACCCGGACTGCCGTGTCTGGCCCTTCCGCTCCACCGAGAAGCCGCACGCCATCAAGTCCACCGCCACCACCCCGATCGTGGTCGTCGGCTCCACCGGCGACCCGGCCACCCCGTACGCCTGGTCCGAGAAGCTCACCGGCGAACTCGGCAACGCCGTCCTGCTCACCCGCGAGGGCGAGGGGCACGTCGCGTACGACCGCAGCGCCTGCATCCGCGAGGCGGTCAGCGCCTACCTGGTCGACGGCACGGTGCCCGCGGCGGGGACGCGCTGCAAGACGGACTGACCTCCGGGAGGAGTCGGCGGCGCCCCTGCCCGTGGTCGCCGCCGCAGCGCCGGTGCGGTGGTCGCGATCCCGGCCGCCGAGCCCGGCGCCCGATCCCGGCCGCTGATCGCGAGGGGCCGGGAGTCCGGGGCGGTCAGCGGCCGGGGTGGTGGACGAAGCGGCAGGTGTCGCGGTCGAGTTCGGTGACCTGCACACCCGGGTTCGGCCGAGTGGTCGACCAGGATCTGCGGCACGGGGTTCCTCCCGGGGAGCGCGGACGGGCCTCGCCGACCCTGCCCTGCCCGGCCGCCGGGCCTGGGAACGGCATCGGGCCCCGGCCGAGGAGGCCGGGACCCGGGTGACGTAACAGCCCCGTCAGCAGCCGAAGTCGATCTGGCGGAAGGTCGCGTAGTGGTCGCTGGTGTAGTAGTCCTCGTGGTAGCGCTGGCCGGTGACGATCCGGCGGGCGCCACGGGTGGGCGCACCGGGGGTCACGACGGTGTACTCGTGGTAGTAGCCGGAGCGCTGGGACGGCAGCACGTGCTCCTTGTTCGTGAACACCACGCCGTCCTGGCGGTATGGGAACGGCCCGCCCTTGGCGATCAGGTTGAGCGTGGTCCGGGCCTGGGAGGGCAGGGCGGACAGGCACACCTTGCCGCTCACCGCGGCGTGCGCCTCGGTGGCGACGGCGACGGGCGCGAGGGTGACCAGGGCGACGGTGGCAGTGGCGGCAGCACGCTTCCACACGCGTAGAGTTCGGGTCATGCCACCCAGGATGGCGAGCCCCGGGGCCGGCCGGAAGCCCCCTGCGGAGTCTTCATCTCCAGTCAACTCGCCGTATCTGTTGCGGACTTGAGCAGGTCAGCGGACCGCTCAGCCGCCGTCGTAGTCGGTGGCGGCCAGCACCGCCAGCCGGCGGCGCCCGGCATCGAGTACGGCGAAGCCTCCGCCCAGGCCCGCACCTCGGGCAGCTTCGCGACCGGCGCGCCGCGCAGCACCAGCTCGTGCAGCAGGCAGGCCCGCAGCTCCTCCGGGGCGGCCGCGAACACCCCGGCCAGCGCGGACGACGGCTGATGCTCGGCCAGCACGGCGGCGGCCCGGTGCACCGGGCCGCCGCCGTGCGAGCGGGTGGCCAGCCCCAGCCCGAGCGCGCGCTCGACGTGCACGCGCCCGGGCCGGGTGACCACGTTCCAGAGGATCCGGTCGAAGAGGTACTGGTGCTCGGCGCCGGCCCGGCCGGAGCCGAAGCGGGCGTTCAGCGCGGCGGCGAACTCCGCGAGGTACGCCGTGTCACCGCCCGCCAGGTGCGCGTCGAGGAGCCGGCACACCTCACCCACCTCGTGCGACCCGGCCAGGCCGGCCACCAGTTGCTTGATCGTCTTCGCCACGGGGGCGAAGCCTACGGCGTGTCAGCCCCGCGGCAGTACCAGGGACTGCACCGCCGGGAGCTTGCGCCAGTCGCTCGACACGATGCTGGCGTGCGCCCGGGCCAGCTGCCCGGTGCGGGCGCGCGCCTGGTCGACGCTCGGGTCGGTGGCGCTGATCTGCGGGGCGACGTTCTGGGCGTCCGTCATCACGAGCAGGTAGTGCGAGCGGTCGTACCACGCGGTGTCGACGCCGTTGAGGTAGGCGGCGGCGTCGCCGTCGAAGACCACGAACCACGGGCGGATCCCGTCGTCCGCGCCCGTGTACTTGCCGCGCGGGTCTCCGGCCGCCGCGCCGTGCACGGCCGGGAAGAGCTGGGCCTGACCGATCCGGCCGGCAGCCGCCAGGTCGCGCAGGTGCCGCCCGTACTCGACGTCGGTGTGCAGGGTGTCGAACGGGTTCTGCTCCTCTACCGTCCCGGGGATCGCGTAGAGCAGCACCCGCCCGGCGAGCGCCGAGCGGGTCGGCCAGTTGCCGGCCCGCACCGCCTCGTCGACGCTGGCGTACGAGCCGCCACCGGGCTTGGCCAGCACGTCGGCCGGGCGCAGCACCCGGTCGCCGAGGTGCGCGGCGATCAGCGCGTCCAGCTGGTCCGGGCCCATACCCAGATTGGCGGCGAAGCCGCTCTTCAGCTCCAGCTTGACCACCAGCGGTCCGGCCCCCGGGTGGGCGCCGAGCCAGACCCGGATGTCGTCGAGGCAGTGCTCCAGGTTCTTGTTGGTGCCGCCGGTGTAGAGCTGGGCGGAGGTGTCGGCGGCGGTGCAGTTGTTGGAGTTGCCGAGCGGGTTGGAGTGGCTGACCTTCCACTCCTGGGTGATGACGTCGGTCCAGAGGTCCAGCTCGATCATCCCGGTGCCGGTGTCCAGCCCCTGGGCGAGGTACGGGTAGGCGGCCGGGTCGTAGGTGTTGTGCAGGCCGACGGTGGTCGCCGAGCCGAACGGCAGGTCGCCCGTGCCGGACTCGGTGGCGCCCGCCGCGTCGGTCGGGACGACGGCCGCCGCGGCGGCAAGCAGGCCTGCCGTCAGGAGGCCGGCCAGGGTACGGCGTACGGTCATCGGAATCGTTCCCCCCGGGGTCGGTCGTGCCGGCCGCCCGTGCGGGCCGCCGGAGGAAGCATCGCCCTGCGGGGCGTGCACCTCGTGAAGAAGACACGACAATAGCGTGACGGCTTCACCACCTCCGCCCCGACCTCGAACCCGCCGCACCCACCACGCCGCGCCGGTCGATGACTGAGCGTCAGGATGTCGTACCCGCACGCTAGCGTGGCTCGCGAGCGGCGCGACGAAGAACCGGATGAAGTGCCGTGTGAAGAGCCGTCCGAAGAACACCGAGCAGCGGAGGTACCGCATGTCCCTGGTCCGGGCCCACAACTTCTCGATCTCCCTCGACGGCTACGGCACCGGTGAGGGCCAGAGCATCGACCAACCCTTCGGCCACGCCACGGACCGGCTGCACAGGTGGTTCTTCCGCACCCGGACCTTCCGGCGGATGCACGGCCAGGAGGGCGGCGACACCGGTGTGGACGACGCGATGGCCCGCACCTGGGGCGACGGCATCGGCGCGGAGATCATGGGCCGCAACAAGTTCGGCCCGCAGCGCGGGCCCTGGCAGGACGAGGACTGGCAGGGCTGGTGGGGCGCGAACCCGCCGTTCCACACCCCCGTGTTCGTTCTCACCCACCATCCGCGCCCCAGCCTGGAGATGGCGGGCGGCACGACCTTCCATTTCATCGACGCCACCCCCGAGGAGGCGCTGCGGCAGGCCCGGGAGGCGGCCGGCGGCCTGGACGTGCGGATCGGCGGCGGCCCGCGCACCGTCCGGGCGTTCCTGGAGGCGGATCTGATCGACCACCTGCACGTGGTCGTGGTGCCGGTCGTACTCGGCCGGGGCGAGTCGCTGTGGGCCGGGCTCGAAGGGCTGGAGCAGCGCTTCGACATCGAGGCGGTGAGCAGCCCGAGCGGTGTCACCCACCTCACCTTCACCCGCCGGAAGGCCTGATCGGACGGCTTGAGCGGAAAGCGGGCGGCCTCCCCGCACCCGCGGGGAGGCCGCCCGTCGCCTCAAGGCCCGATCAGAGAGTGATCAGAGAGTGATCAGACCCGATCGGCCGCGATCAGCACGTACTGGAAGGAGCCGTCCTTGTAGGACTCGATGAACGCCTCCTCGATGCCGGTGACCAGCGAGGTGGTGTTCCGCAGCTCCCAGTAGGGCAGGGTGTCCGGGGTCAGGTCGATGACGGCCTGCGGCACCAGGCGGTTGTCGGCCATCGCCCGCAGGTACTCCCGGCGCGAGTGGATGTTGCACTCGAAGTGCGCGTTGATCTGCGAGACCCACTTCGACGGCTGGCCGTACTTCGGGTTCCAGCAACCGGTGATGGTCACGTACCGGCCGCCGACCGACAGCACCCGGGAGTGCTCGGCGAACAGGTCATGCAGGTCGACGTACATGCTGGACTCGTTGTTCCAGGAGCCGGCGACCGAGCCGTTCTCGAAGGGCATGTCGAGCATGTTGGCGACCCGGGAGCGGACGAACTCGCCGATGCCCAGCTCACTCGCGCGCTTGTTGCCGAAGTCGGCCTGCTGGGTGGAGAGGGTCATGCCCTCGACCCGGCAGCCGAAGCGCTGGTGGGCCATCACCATCGAGCCGCCGCGGCCGCAACCTGCGTCGACCAGGGTCGAGTCGGCCCGGATGTCGCCGAGGTGGTCGAGCAGCACGTCGGCCTGGGCGGACTCCAGGCGGTGCAGCTCCGCGATGACCTTCTTCTCGCGCTCGCTGTCGGCCGCGTCGCCGATCGCCGCCCAGTCGATCTCGCCGATGCCGTAGTGGTGGTGGTACAGGCCGTCGACGTCGCCCAGGCGCAGGTTGACCGGGCGGGCCTCGTGGTCCCAGTAGCGTGCGATGTCGCCCTGGTAGGGAGTCGCCGGGCCGGGGATGGCACTGCCGGGGGTGATGATGTCGTCGGTCAGAGACATGGGTCAACTCCAGTGTTATTACGGGTGATTACCGGAAACGGGTGGTTTCCGAAAAATGGGGGCGCCGGAGAACGGTGGTTACCAGAAATCGGGCAGCGTGTAGCGGTGGGTGTTGGTCTGGTGCCAGTAGTGGTTGCCGTCGAGCCACGCGGCCACACCGCGCAGGAACCGTACGAGAGTTGGCACCGGACAGGCGACGGCCAGCGCGGCCGACTCGGCCTCGAAGGCGTGCATCAGCTCGTTGTGGACCTCGATCGCCTTCAGGTATCCCTCCTTGCGGGAGACGCCCTCCCGCTCGGAGATCACCACCGGCAGGTTCAGGTGCAGTCCGGGGCTGGACAACTCCTTGGTGTACGAGTACAGGTCGTTGACGATGGTGGTGGCGTTGCCGGCCAGCGCGATCACCCGCTGCATGGCGGGCAGCGCGTGCAGCTCGGCGGGCAGCTCGTAGCCGCCGACGGTGTCGGTGATGGTCGGGCAGGGACGGAAGTTGTTGAACTGGCGCATGGCCAGGTACTCCCACACCTGCGGCACGTGGTCGGTCTCGGCCCAGGCGGCCTCGGCCAGGTACCCCATGTGCAGCCGCGCCATGTCGTGCCGGAAGCGGTCCGACTGGGAGGGCGTGGAGGCGCGGACGAAGTAGTCCATCGCCGAGCGGTACGAGCGCCGGGGCGCGTCCTCGGAGAGCGAGGCCTCCCAGGCCGGGTGGTACTCCGGCGTGGTGTGCAGCGGGTCCAGCGCGGTGTGCGCGAGCAGCAGACGGCTGCCCAGACCGATCGGAGAGCCGCCGAGGTCCTCGCAGTAGCAGTCGTCCACCGCGTTCTCGGCGACCATCAGGCGGGCCGCGAGCATCAGGTGGTCGATGCTGGGCGCGTCGGGGTGGCAGGCCACCATGTAGCGCCCGGTGGAGAACCCGTCGAAGTCCTTTTCCCACTCCGGCGGGTAGAGCTCGATCTCGTCCATCGCCCAGGCCTTGATCTTCAGGCTGAGCGCCTCCACCCGGGCCGGGTCGGGCTCGGCGATCGGGTGGTGGTAGAGGCCGGGGATGGGGTCGCCGCTCCTGGGCTTGCCCCCGCTCGGTGCCTCGGCGGCCGGCGCCAGGTTCGCCGGCCCGGGCAGGGACGGCGCCTGGATCTCGGGGGTTGCCGGGACGGACGGCGCCCGGACGTCGGGGATCACGGCCTCGGACAGGGTCGTCCCGGGGACGGCGGCCGCCGCAGCCGGGGCCTCGGGCGCCGGGACCTCCACGGCCGGGGCCTGCGGCCTCAACTGCAGCCCGGAGGTGCCCAGTCCACTGGGCCCGCGCAGGATCCGCTCGATGGCGGCGGTGTTCATGCGCCCACCACCGGAACGAGGGCGTCCACGGGTGGTGAGTCCGGTTTGGTACGCAGGGGCATGGAGCCTCCTCCAAGAAGGGTCGCGCGATATGACGGGTCGTCATCTCGCCCGCCGCGAATGGGGGGAACTCCACGCCGCGGGCCCCGTCTCGCTCGCTTCCCAACCGTAGGCGCGGAGGCGTGTTCCGAAACGCAACGGACGATCTTCTACACCCGAAAAGGTGAACGTTCCTGCGTACGACGTTTGAAACCCGCCGTCGTCATGCATTGGTCCGCCCCACACTCCGGTGTGGCACCGTCAACCGACGCACCGCCGCCGCCCGGCTCGGCGCGAGTCGGGCTTCCTCGCCGAGTGGACCAGGCTCGGCCCCACCGGCTGACCAGGGCCCGCCACCTCCGACCCGCCCGCCCGGCGTCCGACCCCGGCCGCCGGGCGGGCGTCCTACGTCCCGCGGCCGGTACCCGATGGGACCGCAGGCCGAGGCGGAGCGTCGGCCTAGCCCGCAGCATGGACGAGTCGATCTTCCTCGGCCCGGCCGGTCACGACCACTCGCATAAGAGGGAGAAGAATGGGCGGGGCGCCGTGGAGGAACGGGGCCAGGAAGGAAGACCAGCGCATGGAGAGCCAGGCCCGCAGCCGCACCGAACTCGTCGAGGACCTCATGGAGCGCTTCCCCGACGTGCCCCGGGAGGCGGTGATCAAGGAGGATCTGCTGCGCGGCGGCATGGCCTTCGACGAGTCGGCCCTGAGCGGCAGCTCCGGCGCCGACGGGGGCGGCGAGGTCAAGCCGAAGTCGTACTTCATCTTCTCCTTCGACCACCGCACCCTGCCCGAGCTCGGCGCGGCCGCGCTGAACCGGCCGCCGGAGGAGGTCGTGCTGACCGGCGGGCCGTACGGGCTGCGCCGCACGGTGGTGTCGGTGCGGGTCAACCCGGACTCGCCGTACCGGGTCGGCGCGGGCGAGGACGGCACGCTCGGCCTCTACCTGGACGGCGCGCGGATCGCCGACGTCGGCCTGCCGCCCATGCCCGACTACTACCGGCACACCCTGGCCAACGGGAAGTCCGTGATGGAGGTCGCCCCGACCATCCAGTGGGGTTACCTGATCTACCTCACGGTGTTCCGGGTCTGCCAGTACTTCGGCGCCAAGGAGGAGTGCCAGTACTGCGACATCAACCACAACTGGCGCCAGCACAAGGCCGCCGGCCGCCCGTACACCGGGGTCAAGCCGGTCGAGGAGGTGCTGGAGGCGCTGGAGCTGATCGACAGGTACGACACCGCCCGCGCCTCCCG
Organism: Kitasatospora sp. NPDC023118; assembly: GCF_055560875.1. NCBI lineage: Bacteria > Bacillati > Actinomycetota > Actinomycetes > Kitasatosporales > Streptomycetaceae > Kitasatospora > Kitasatospora sp. NPDC023118. The sequence goes on along the minus strand of NZ_JBVHHW010000020.1, from coordinate 89,810 downwards.
GGCCTACACCCTCACCGGCGGCGCGATCACCTCACAGGTCGGCGGCCGGGACGAGGCCGACTTCTACGGGCAGTACGCCAAAGCCATCGAGGAGCGCTTCCCCGGCCGCTGGATCGGCAAGGTGGTCGCCCAGGCGCTACCGCGCGACGACGTCCAGCGCTTCCACGACTACGGCGTGCGGATCTACCACCCCAACTTCGAGGTGTGGGACAAGCGGCTGTTCGAGCTCTACTGCCCCGGCAAGGAGCGCTACGTCGGCCGGGACGAGTGGCACCGCCGGATCCTCGACTCCACCGAGGTGTTCGGCGCGGAGAACGTGATCCCCAACTTCGTGGCGGGCGTGGAGATGGCCGAGCCCTTCGGCTTCACCACGGTCGACGAGGCGATCGCCTCCACCCGGGAGGGCCTGCGCTTCTTCATGTCGCACGGCGTCGTCCCGCGCTTCACCACCTGGTGCCCCGAGCCCACCACCCCGCTCGGCAAGGCCAACCCGCAGGGCGCGCCGCTGGAGTACCACATCCGGCTGCTGCAGACCTACCGGGCCACCCTGGAGGAGTTCGGCCTCTCCTCCCCGCCCGGCTACGGTCCGGCCGGTCCCGGCAAGGCGGTCTTCTCGGTCAGCTCCTTCATGGACTCGCTGCCGAGCTGAGCCCACCCCGCTGAGTCCACGCCGCTGAGCGCACGCCTCGGCGGCACCGCCCCTCGGTCGGGGGTGGCGCCGCCGAGGGGCGCAGACTCTCAGGTCAACTGCCGTTCAGCGGCCGCACGGTGAGGATCTGCTCGGCGCGGCCGACCGGGCCGTGGACGTCGTGCAGCACGGTGCTGGTGACGCCGTGGCCGGCCGGGCCGAAGGTGACGCTGGTGTCCAGCCCGGTCCAGCGGCCCTCGGGGCGGCGGTGGAAGTGGATCGTCAGATCGGTGTTGGGGAACATCCACTCGGTGGGCTCCTGGCGCACGGCGATGCCGTTGGCGGTGTCCACCAGGGCGATGAAGGAGGCGTGCGGGCTGCTCGGCTCCCCCGCGACCAGTTCCAGCGGGGTGGAGATCCAGGCGGCGGCGCAGCCTGGGGCGGTGGAGCGGCGTCGGACGTCGATCGAGGCGATGTAGCCGCCGCCCCACCGCCCGCTCATCGCCCAGGGCTCGAACTCCTCCGGCGCGGGCAGCGGTTCGTCGTGGGTCCCGGCGACGGCGGTGGTGTCCAGCTCGGCCAGGAACCAGGCCCGGGCCCGGACCACCGCGCGGCCGCCGACGCTGGCCACCGCCTCCACCAGCTCGATGGTGCGGCCCGGCCGGACGGTCTCCACCGTGATCTCGAACTCGTCCAGGGCGATCAGGCCGAGTATGTCGTAGCTGATCCGGGCCAGCGCCAGGCCGTCGGCGGGGCGGTCGGCCCGGTAGCGGTCGATGGCGTGGGCGATCAGACCACCCACCGGGCTGAAGTGCTGCTCGTCGGGGTGCCAGGCCCCCTGCGCGTGGGCGGTCGGCTTGTAGCTGCGCTCGCCGGTGCGCTGGTAGTAGCTGTCGGGCGCGGCGGTGGGGGCGGTCAAGGTGCGCTTCTCCTCGGGCGGATCGCGGGGTGCCGGGCGGGCGCCGCAGGACTCCGGCGTCCGCGATCACGATCGTATGAGGCCGAACGTCCCCCGAGGCTGTGATGCGCCCCACACCGCCGCGTCCTCGGGCGTGCGAAGGCTCAGTGCGCGGCGAGCGGGTAGTGGTCGGAGAGGTCGGTGCAGGTGTAGCTCCTGCCCCAGTTGCTCACCGTCCAGGGCGCGCTGTGCACCGGCAGGACCTCGCCGGCAGGTACGGCTTGGGGCGGCTCGTGACGACCGGTCCGCGGGCCTTCGCCACCGTACGCCCTCCCGAACCGCGCGAAGAGTCCGATGAGCAAAGAAGCCGATAAGATGGCCTCCGGTGTGCCGGGAAGTCTGGTCGGCTCGGGGGATGACCGCTGCGATCGGGCTTCGGCGACCCCGGTGTTGCGATGGGTCGTTTCTGCAGATGCACGCCGTGGGGATCGTTCTCGTCCTGGTCGTCCTGGCCACCAGCGTGGCCACCTTCGCCCGACGATGGCGGGTGCCCGCGCCCTCGCTGCTGGTGCTGGCCGGGCTCGGCGTCGCGCTGATCCCCGGGGTGCCCGCGCTGCACGTACCGCCGCAGATCATCGGCATGGTGGTGCTGCCGCCGCTGCTCTACTCCTCCGCCGAAGAACTGTCGCTGCGCGACCTGCGCACGGTGTGGCGACCGGTCACCATCCTCTCCTTCGGCCTGGTCTTCGCCTCCGCCGCCGCCGTCGGCTTCGCCGCGGTCGCCGTCGCCGGGCTGCCGCCCGCGATGGCCTTCGTGCTCGGCGCCGTGCTCTCCAGCACCGACCCGGTGGCGGTCACCGCACTCGGCCGCCGACTCGCCCTGCCCGGGCGGGTCCAGGTGCTGGTGCAGGCGGAGAGCCTGTTCAACGACGCCACCTCGCTGGTGCTGTTCAAGGTCGCCGTCGGCGTCGCGGTGGCGGTCGGCGGGACGGTCGACCTGCCCGCCGCGGGCGGCGAGCTGCTGCTGCTCGGCGGGGGCGGCAGCCTGCTCGGCGCGGCCGTCGCCGGACTGGTCTGGCTGCTGCGCCGCCGCACCACCGACCCGGTGCTGGAGACGGTGATAGCGCTGGTCACCCCGTACGCGGCGTACGTGCTCGCGGAGTCCGCGCACACCTCTGGCGTCACCTCGGTGGTGGTCGCCGGGGTGCTGCTCGGCCGCTCCGGCCACCGGCTGACCGACGCGAACATCCGACTCCAACTGCACGCCGTGTACGCGGTGGTGGTGTTCCTGCTGGAGAGCGTCGTCTTCTCGATCGTCGGCCTGGAACTGCCCGCCCTGGTCCGGGAGCTGCCGGCCGGCACCGGCTGGTGGCCACTGCAGTCGACAGCGATCGCGGCGGTGCTGATCGCCGTGCGGGTGCTGTGGACCCTGCCGCTCACCCGCGCCGTCAAACCCAGCCGGGGGCGGCTGTCCTGGCGCGTCGCCGGGGTGGTCACCTGGGCGGGCACCCGGGGCGTCATGCCGCTGGCCGCCGCGCTGTCCATCCCGCTGCTCACCGAGGGCGGCGACCGACTCGCCGGACGGCCGCTGGTCCTGGTGCTCACCGTCTCCAACGTCGTGCTCACCCTGGTCGTCCAGGGCCTGACCCTCGCCGCCGTGGTCAACCGCTCCGGACTCGCCCTCGAACCCGAGCACACCACGCGCGAGGAGGAGGACGCCCGCGACGAGCTCAACCGCGCCGCCCTCGACCACGTCGACGGCCTCGCCGAGCTGGAGGCCGTCCCGCAGACCGCCGTCGACCGGGTGCGCCGCGCCCTGACCGCCCGGCTCGACCGCACCCCCGAGGCGCCCGACGGCACCACCGCCGACGACGCCTACCGCCAGCTGCGGCACCAGGTCATCGCGGTGCAGAACACCCGGCTGCACCACCTCTACGAGGAGCACCGGATCAGCGACACCACACTGCGGGTGCTCCAGCGCGACCTCGACCTGGAGCAGGCGGCGCTGAGGCGGAACTGATCAGGCGTGCGGTCGGCCGAGGTGTCAGAACATCAGCACGACCAGGCCCGCCGCCCCCGCCGCGCAGACCACCGCGAGCAGCGCCAGCACCGGCGGCCCCGGGGGCGGCGGGAGGCGGTGCTCCGGGTGGACGGCCGTACCGCGCCCCGGCCGGGCGGGGTGGTACCGGACGGTCACCTCGTCCCCCTCCCGGTAGCGGCCGCCCTCGGGGCGTTCGTCGGAGCGCACCAGCTCGGCGGTCCGCCCGTCCGGCAGACCGTACTCGATCGTCGCCCGCCAGCGGTCGTAGCCCTCGGAGGTGGTGCACATCCGCACCTTCCGCACCCGGCCGACCGCGCACACACCCTCCCGCCGCAGCGCCAGGTCGGTCCGGGCCGCCGAGGCGAACAGCGCGCAGAGGCAGGCCAGGATCACCGCCCCGGCCAGGAGGAACAGGTCCACCACCCACACACGAATCAATGTACCGAGCACGCAAGGGAGTTGAACAGGCGGCGTCAGGTCGTCGCGGGCCCGGCCGCACCCCGGCCTTCCGGCTGTCCGGGGCTGCCGTCACACTGTCGCGGGCACGAACACGCACCACCGATCGGGGGCACCATGGCCAAGAGCCGGAACAAGAAGCAGAAGAGGCCGCTCGCCGCGGGTGTCTCCCGGCCGGCGAAGCCGGTCCGCAAGCGCCCGGGCAAGGACGCTCCGCTCGCGCCGCGCACGGTGCGCCGGACGGCGGTCCTGGTCGGGGTGCTCGCGCCGCTGCTGATCATCGGGCTGCTCGCGCTCGCCACCAACCCGGACTACCAGGTCGCCTGCACCGTCCTCGCGGTCCTGGTCCTGATGGCCTCCGTGGTGGGGCTGATGCTGATCCGGAGCACCGGATGGGTGGTCTGGCCTGCCGTTCTGCTGGGTGTGCTGCTGCTGGTGATCCCCACCTCCGCCATCCGCGCGCAGCTGATCGCCCAGCGCGGGGTGGAGACCAGGGTGGTCGTCACCTCGGCCCACAGCGGCAAGGACAAGATGGGCAAGGTGAGCTGGACCTGCGGCATCCGGCGCGAGGACCACCAGCCCCTGCCGCACGGCACGATCGGCGGCACCGGCTGCTCGGGCGGCTCCGTCGGCACCACCGCGACCGTCCTGGTCGACCCGGCCGGCTGGGCCCCGCCGGTCACCCGGGACGAGGACCTCTCCTTCCACCGCAGCGGTGTCTACGTCACGGGCGTCGTCGCCGTCCTCTGGGCCGCGCTCACCTTCGGCGCCGCGCACCGCGCCCTGCGGGGCAAGGGCACCCGGGGCGGTCGGAGCGGACGCAAGGGCGGCAAGTAGCGGGACCGGAGGCCGGGCTTTCGGCGGTCCGGGGCTGTCTTCCCGCAGCTGACGGCCGATCTGCCGACGCACCGCCTGCCGTGAAGAATCCGTGGAACCACCTGTTCAGGCCGGGCGCACGGGGCTGGTGTGCAACGCCGGTGAACGAACCGGTGCTCCAGGGGAAGGACCTGTTCCGGCCCCCCTGGTCGCATTTCTCGGTGCTGCTCCTCGTGTTCCGGTGGATCGACGTCCGGGAGACCAAGGGCAACGGCACCCGCTCCTACGCGGCCCGGACCTTCCTGGTGAACGGGCGCCGTCATTCGGCGGCCAGGCCGTCGAGCAGGGTGAGGGCGTCCTCGACCGAGCCGGCCGGGTCGGTGACGGGGTAGAGCACGGCCCGCACGGTGCGGGTGGCGTCCAGGACCAGGGTGAGCCGCTTGAGCCGGTCGACGCCCGAGGCCCGGAAGGTGGGCAGCCGGAGGGAGCCGGCCAGCTCCAGCCCGGCGTCCGACAGCAGGGGGAACGGGATCCGCGCGTGCTCGGCGAACGCCGCCAGCTGGTCCGGGCGCTGGGTGCTGACGCCGTAGACGGCGGCGTCGCGGGCGGCGAACTCGCCCAGCCGGTCCCGGTAGGTGCAGGACTCCAGGGTGCAGCCGGCCGCGCCCGGGATCTCGCCCCAGCCGGGAGGGTGGCCCATGACGCCCGGCGCGAAGGCGCCCGGGAAGCAGTACAGCACCGTCCAGGTACGGTCCGCGTCGACCGGGTCGACCCACCCGCCGCAGGCAGCGGCGAGCTCCAGGGCGGGCAGTCGGCGGCCGGTGAGCGCCATGACCCGGCGGGTCTCGGCGGAGTCGGCGGTGCTGGTGCCGGAGAGCGAGCCGTCGCCCAGGACGTACCGCCCACCCCAGTCCTGCAGGGCGACCAGCACCGGCAGCAGGCCGCGCCCGGTGTCCGTCAGGTGGTACTCGTAGCGCGGCGGGTGCGGGTGGTAGAGCCGCTTCTCCAGCACGCCGTCGGCGACCAGCGCCTTCAGCCGCTCGGTGAGCACCTTCCGGCTGATGCCGAGCGCGCTCTGCAGTGCGTCGAAGTGGTGGGTACCGCCGGCGACGTCCCTGATCAGGAGCAGGGTCCAGGTGTCCCCCACCACGCTCAGGGCCTGGGAGATCGCGCAGTCGGGGTCAGCCGCTTCCGTGTGCCGCATGATCACCCATTATAGTGAGTTCCTAAAAGGAACTCACTCGGTCGCGGACCGGTGGCAGCGAAGGGGCGGACGTGGCAACGGAGACGGCGAACGCGACGAGAACAGCGGACTCGGCACGGCCCGGCGGGCGGCGCCCCGGCGGCGGGGCGGGGGCGTTCTGGCGCTACTGGACCGCCTCGACGGTCAGCCGGCTCGGGGACCAGGTGACGACGGTGGCCCTGCCGCTGATCGCCGTGGTCACCCTGCACGCCTCGGCGTTCGAGGTCGGCCTGATCACGGGCGCCGCCTACCTCGCCTGGCTGCTGATCGGACTGCCGGCCGGCGTGCTGGTCCGGCGGCTGCCGCTGCGCGGCACCCAGGTCGCGATGGACCTGATCCGCGGCGTCGCCGTGGCCTCGGTGCCGGTGGCGGCGGCGTTCGGGGTGCTGGGGCTGCCGCAGCTCGTGGTGGTGGCACTGCTGATCGGCTTCGCGAGCGTGGTCTTCGACGTGGGCAACTCCACCTTCCTGCCCACCGTCGTCCCGAAGGAGCAGCTGACCTCCCGCAACAGCCTGGTCTCCGGCAGCATCGCGGCCACCGACCTGGCCGGGCCCTCGCTGGGCGGCGTACTGGTGCAGCTGCTCGGCGGCGCGGCGTCGATGCTGCTGGACTCGGTCAGCTACCTGGCCTCGGCGGCGCTGCTGGGCAGCCTGCCGCGGGCCGAACAGCCGGCCGCCGGACCGTCGGGCGGTGCCGGCATGCGGGAACAGATCCGCGAGGGCTGGCGGTTCGTCACCCGGCACCCGGTGATCAGGCCCTGTGTCGCCGACGCCACCGCGGTGAACTTCGTCTGCGGCGGCCTGATGACGCTCACCCCGGTGTTCCTGGTCCGCACCCTTGACGCACCGGCCGCGGCCGTCGGCGCCCTGATGGCCACCGGCGGCCTCGGCAGCCTGCTCGGCGCCGCCGTCACGCCCCGCCTGGTCGCCCGGATCGGCACCGGCCGCGCGCTGTGCTGGGCGGCGGTGGTCGCCGCGGCCTTCGCCCTGCTGCTCCCGGCGGCCGGATCCGGCTGGGGCGCGCTGGTCTTCGCCGTCGGCAACGCCGGGTTCTCGGCGGGAATCGTGGTCACCAGCATCGTCACCCGCACCCACCGCCAGACCCGGACCCCGGCGGAGCTGCTGTCCCGGGTGATGGCCACGGTCCGCTTCGTCTCCTGGGGCGCGATCCCGGTCGGCGCCCTCGCCGCCGGCGCCGCGGCCGCGGCCTGGGGGCCGCGTACGGCGCTGCTGCTGTTCGCGCTGAGCAGCGTGCTCAGCCCCGCCGTCCTGCTGGCCAGTCCGGTCCGCCGGATGCGCGAGCTGGCCTGAGTCCCGGAGGGCTTTTCACAGGCCGGCGGACGGCAGGCCGAGGAAGTCCTGCCAGGCCCGCCGGCCGGCCGGGGTCACGGCGAGGGCGCGGGTGGTGCCGATCCGGGTGAGCCAACCTGCGGTCAGCGCATGGTCGCAGAGCGCCGCGCCCACCGCGCCGCCGAGGTGCGGGCGACGCTCGGTCCAGTCCAGGCAGGCGCGCACCGGCGGGCGGCGCGAGCCGCTCGGCAGCGTGATGCCGAGCCCGGTCAGCCAGGCCCGGCCGGCGGCGGTCAGGCCCGGCTCCGGGCCCCAGTCCAGCAGGCCGCGCCCGACCATCGCGTCGGTGACCGCCAGCCCGAGGGTGCCCGCCAGGTGGTCGTAGCAGAGGCGTGCCCGGGCCAGCGCCTGCTGCCGACCGGAGGCGGCGAGTGTGCGCGGTCGGACGGCCTGCCGCGGGGCGAGTTCGGCGAGGCTCTCGACCAGCGCGACCACCCGGCGGTCGGCCAGCCGGAGGTAGCGGTGGCGGCCGTGCCGCTCCTCGGCCAGGAGCCCGCCGCCGACCAGCAGGTTCAGGTGCGAGGTCGCGGTCGAGGGCGCGACCCCGGCGTAGCAGGCGAGTTCGTTGGCCGTCCAGGCCCGGCCGTCGAGCAGCGCCAGGCAGAAGGCCGCCCGGGTGCCGTCGGCGAGCAGCCGGGCCACGGCGGGCAGGTCCACGCCCACGTCCTGGTCGGCGGATCGGTCGTCCATGTCCTCGATTGTCGCCGGGAACGCTTCGACGGGCGTCGAAGCGGCCCCGCCGTAGCGTTCCCGGGCGCACCGGGCCGCCCGTGCCCGCCCACCGGAGGAGCCATGACCACAGCCCACCCGACCACCGCTCGATCGCCGCGACCCGACCTGGTCGTCACCGACGCCCCCGCGGCCGCAGACCTCGCACTGGTCTCCGACACGCTGGACCGCTTCAACGTCGAACGCAGCGGAATCGACGACCGCCGGCCGCTCGCCGTCCTGGTCCGCGAGCCCGGGACGCACCGGGCGCTCGGCGGACTGACCGGGCGCACCTCGCTCGGGCTGTTCTTCGTCGACCTGTTCTTCCTGCCGCCCGAGCTGCGGGGGAACGGGCTGGGCGGCGAGATCCTGCGACGGGCCGAGGAGGAGGCCCGGGCGCGCGGCTGCCGCTCGGCCGTGCTCTACACGATCAGCTTCCAGGCGCCCGGCTTCTACCGGAAGCACGGGTGGAACCCGCTCGGCGAGGTCCCGTGCGGTCCGCCGGGCACCAGTCGGGTCTTCCTGACCAAGGACCTCACCGCACTCACGGGCCGCGAAACCGTGGTTCAGAGACCAGCCGGCCAGTTGTAGCTTCCCGGCACGGTGACGGAGGCGTTCTCGGCAGCCGTGCCGTACACCAGGGCGATCTCGTCGTGGGCGTGCAGCTGGATCGCCGCCGGGTCACCGCTCACCGCCTTGCCGTCGACGTACGCGGTCAGCGTGTGGGTGGCGTCGGTGCGCAGCCCGCCGAGGTGGTCGGCGGAGGCGGAGACCTGCCACTCGGTCAGGAACTGGCCCAGGGTGAAGTCGGCGTTCACCGGCGACTCGACGTGGATGACGCCGGTGGTGTCGTGGGTGTGCAGCGGGCTGATCCGCTGCGCGCTCTCGTCGATGCCGACCAGCGCGGGCACCGTCACGGGCTGGCCGTCGGCGTACACGTCGAGGTGCGCGTGGATGTGCAGGGCCGTGCCCTCGGCGCCGAGCATCGGCAGGCCGGCCGCCTTCACGGCTGCCGCGACGTCCGCGGGGGCGTCCCAGGGCGGCGGGGTGGTCCGGCCCTCGGCGGTGGTCCGCGGGTGCGCCGGGACTCCGGAGGGCGGTGACGAGCCCTGGTTCGTCGCGATCACGACAGCGATCCCGCCCACCACGACGGCCAGCACCAGGACGATCACTCCGGCCACCAGCCATCGCCCGCGCCGCTCGCGACGGACCTCCGCGGCCCGGAGCGCCGCGGCGCGGGCCCGTCGTCCGGACGGCCCCGGGTTCTGCGCTGACATCGGTGCGCGCCTCCTCGATCGAGGTAGCTGCCCTTTCAGCCTGGCAGAGTCCGCCCCTCCCGGCGCGTCGAGCCCGGTGGCGGCCGCACAGCGCCGCGGCCCCGGCCCCCGGGGAGGGGATCGGGGCCGCGACGTGTTCGGCTCAGGCCCGGGTCAGCGCTGGCCCGGGTAGCCCTGCTGGCCCGGCTGGCCCGGCTGGCCCGGCTGGCCGGGGTAGGGCACGTTCGGGACCTGCGGCGGGTAGGGCTGGCCCTGCGGCGGCACCTGGCCGCCCGGCTGCGGTGGGTACGGCTGCGCCTGCGGGGCCGGGTAGCCCTGCGGGGCCGGGTACGGGTTGGCCGGCGGCTGCGGGTACGGCTGCTGCTGCGGCGGGTAGGGCTGGCCCTGCGGCGGATACGGCTGCTGCGGCGCCGCGTAGCCCTGCTGCTGCGGGATCACCGGCTGGCCCGGCATGGGCTGACCGGCCATCGGCCGACCCGGCATCGGGTACGGCTGGCCCTGCGGCGTGTCGAACGGCTGCGAGGACGGGTCGATCGACCCGGGCGGGAAGGCCGCGCTCAGCTGGTCCATCTCGGCGCGCCAGATGCGGTGGATGTTCAGGCGCATCGGCTTGGCGCCGCCCGGCATCTGGAGGTACATCGAGCTCCAGATGCTGGCCCGCTTGACCCGGCTGACCGGGAAGGCGTTGCGCGGGAAGGCCGCGACGACGTCGCCGGGGCGATTGGTCCAGCGGCTGGCCGCGTTGACCACCACGTGGGTGTTGGTGAGCGTCAGGAAGTAGTACCGGCGGGTCAGAACGATGATCAGGCCGAGCAGCGGGATCTCACCGAAGATACCGTTGAGCCACGGGCTCGGGCCGCTCTCCGCGTGCACGCAGGCAATGAAGGTCTCCCCAGGAGGCGCCACCTGCGAGAGCTTCTCGATGACCTGGGCTTTCTGCTTCGCCCGGAGAATTGCCATGTTGTCTGTTCCTCTTACCCCGTCGTGTCCGCCGCCTCTGCGCGGCGGGAAATCGGCTGAGGTTAGCAGGTGGTGATGACACTTCGAACACCACCGTGCGCGGGAACGACGACGCCCCGCCGGGCCGGAGCCCGACGGGGTTGAGTCGGCAGCGGTCCCGTCGGTCGGCGGGCTACTGAACTCTGTTCTTAACGGTCTGTCAACGCGGTTTCCCTGCCCGGCGCGTGTAGCTCCACCCGGCCGCGCCGGAGGTGGTTGCGGTGGCCGTCGGCGAACTTCAGGCGGAGGCTGCGGTCGGCCGGGGTGTCCACGACCACGGCGCTCTCAACCGTGCCGTAGGAGGAGTCGCGGTAGACCCACACCCGGTCGCCGACGTGGAACTCCGGTGTCTCGGAGACGATCATCACACTCACCTTCCTTCCGGCCTGCTCACTGACCTATACGGTGCGCAGCGGGCCGGGACTCAAAGGTTCACACGCCGGTCACGGTCAGTGACCGCGCAGCTGTGCCGGGGCACTGGGGCTCGGCAGGTCGGCCGGCTTCCCTTCCCAGTCCACCGGGGTGCCGTCGGGGTAGCGGGCGCACTCGGCGCCCGCCGCGACGGCGAGGGTGCCGCGCTCGGGGTCGAAGTAGACAGAGGCGGTCTCGGCCAGGGACCCGGGGCCCGTCCTCGGGGGCTTCAGGGTCACCCTGGTGTCGTCCGCGGCGGTCTCCGTCCAGCCCTGGCCGGTCAGGGTCTGCCGGGCCCGGCGCAGGGCCTCCTCCGCCTGCGGGGGCGTGATCCCGGTGAGGGTGAAGCCGGCGTCGATGGTGGCGGTGCGGGGCTCGTCGGCTCCGCTGTCGCTCATGTTCTCCAGGAGGTGGGAGATGCCCCGGGGACGGCAGACGTCGTAGATCCGGGCCGTGATCCCGTCCCCGGCCCAGGGCTCGCGGTCCAGCGCCGCGCCCGACGGCAGGGCGAGGGCGTCGTAGACGGTCTGGGTCCTGGCGTCCAGGTGCTTGGCGACGGCGGCCGGATCGGCCACGGGGTACGGCCGCCCCGCCCAGGCGTCCTGCAGCACCGCCACCGCGTCGTACCCGACCGCAGCGAGGGCCGACACCCCTGCGGCCGCGACCACCGCAACCGCCACGGCTTTGCGGCGGTCTCGCCCGTCCTTCGTCCCACGCTTCGTCATGGCCGATATCGTCCACCGCCCGGCCGGGCCGTCGCCTGAGTACCCGTACTCAGGCGACGGCGTGAAAAGACCCAGGTCAGGCGTGGGCGGCGGCGCACTCCGGGTGGCCCCAGCTGCTGCCCACCTTGGTGATCTTGTCGCCCTTGGCGTACGGGCGGCTGCACGGGCAGGTGCCGGGGAAGCGGGCGTTCAGGGTGCGCGAGCCCGTCCGCTTGGTGGTGCTGCCGGTCCCGCCGGTTCCGCTCGCGGCGGCGGGGCGGGTGCTGCGGGCCTTGGGGGCCTTGGCGGCCGAGGCCGGGTCGGGCACCGGGAGGTCGGCGGCGGTCCCGGCGGCGGCCTGCTGGGTGCGGGCGGCGTCGCTGGCGGCCTTGTCGGCGATGGCGTTCAGCGGGTCGCCGTCCACCTGGTGGGCAGGGACGTACACGAAAGTGACGTCCCTGCCCTCAAGGAGCTCGTCGATCCGCTGGATCAGCTCACGGTTGGCCACCGGCTTGCCCGCGGCCGTCTTCCAGCCGTTGCGCTTCCAGCCCTTGAGCCACTTGGTCACCGAGTCACGGGTGTAGGTGCTGTCGAGCCGGACCTCCAGCGGGACGGCCGGGTCCGTGGCGGACAGCAGCTGCTGAAGCGCCGTCAGCTCGCCGATGTTGTTGGTGCTGTGCCCCAGCGGTCCGGCCTCCCAGCGCTGGGGTGCCCCGGCGCTGTCCGCGACCACATAGGCCCAGGCCGCCGGGCCCGGGTTGCCCTTGGCTGCTCCGTCACACGCTGCAATGACTCGTTCGACCATGCCCTCGATCATGCCTGGTCAGGCGGCCGGGAACCAAAGTCGCCCGGAACCGGGCAGGGCGACCGTGACAGGACTCCGCAGGATCCCGCCATCGGCCCTCCCCCGACCGGCCCTTCTTCACCCATTGGCGCTAACTTGCCGCGGGGGTGCCGCGCGGCGGACGAGGTGGTGGCGCGACGGGCTGGCAGTTTGCACCCTGACGCTCCGCAGCGCGCCTCGGCCAGGCGGAGGAGCAGGCGGAGGAGGCGGAAGCCCCGGCGTGGTCGGGGAACGCTCCGGGCACACCACCGCCAGGACCCGGACCACCTTGGAGGCACACCATGCCCGTTTCGCTCCCCGAGCTCACCGGGGACTACGTCCTCGACCCCGCCCACACCCGGATCGGCTTCGTCGCACGCCACGCCATGGTGACCAAGGTCCGCGGCGCGTTCCACCAGTTCGAGGGCACCGCCCACCTGGACGGCGGCGACCCGTCCCGTTCGACCGCCCAGCTGGCGATCAAGTCCGAGAGCATCGACACCGGAGTCGAACAACGCGACCAGCACCTGCGCACCAACGACTTCCTCGACGCCCCCAACTACCCCGACATCACCTTCCGCACCACCTCCGTCGAGCCGCGCTCCGAGACCGAGTACCGGGTGACCGGCGACCTCACCATCAAGGACACCACCCGCCCGATCGCCATCGACTTCGAGTACACGGGCAACGCCGTCGACCCGTACGGCAACCTGCGGGTGGGCCTGGAAGGCTCGGTGACCATCAGCCGCAAGGACTTCGGCGTGACCTGGAACGCGGCGCTGGAGGGCGGAGGCGTCCTGGTCGGTGACAAGGTCATCCTGGAGTTCGACATCTCCGCCATCAAGCAGAACTAGAAGCACCCGCCGACAGTCCGACCGACAGCCCCGCCGGCGCACGTCGGCGGGGCTTCACCGGTTCATCCGACCTCCCTGCGGCCCGGCGACACCTCGGTCCCCGGTCGGAGCGCGCCCGCGACCTCCGCCCGATTGATCACCGTCCCCGGACGCAGCATGATGGCCCGCATGTGGGGCAAGTGAATCGACTGCCGGGTACGGCCCGGCGCACACGGGACGTTCGACGTCGGCCAGCGCCGCTGGGCCACCCTCGCGGGCGAGCCGGGGTTGGCCGGACAGGTGGGCGGCTGGTCCCGTACGGGCGGCCAGGCACTGGTGCTCGGCCTGTGGGCGGACGAGGAGGCGTACGGCCGCCTCATGCGCGAACGCCACGACACGATCGCCACCGAGGCCCCTCAGCAGGGCAGTTGGACGGCGGTCCGGGTCTCCGCGGGGCCGGTGGCGCAGGCCGTCCCCGGCGCGGCCGCATCCCTTGCGGACGCGCTGAAGGACGCCACGCTGCTGCGGACCACCGACTGCCTGCTCCGCCCCGGCCGAAGGCACCCAAGGGACCAGGCCGCCGGCTCCCGGGCCGACCTCGCCATGGCGGGCCTGTCCGACGTGACACTGCTGGTCATCGCCACCGTCGTGGCCGCGGTCGGCGCCCTGCTGCACCGGCTGAAGGTCCGCCGTAATCCTGTTGCCGGGGCGACGGGGTAACGGGGATCCTCCACAGATGGAGCTAGCAGAGCAGGAAATCCCGCTGGGTGAGGTGACGCTGCGCCGTTTCCGCGGCGAGGCGGACCTCCCCGAGTTCTTCCGGGTCATCGAGGAGTCGCTGGAGCACTTGCGGCCGTTCATGCCGTGGGTCGCCGAGCACAGCCTCGCCAAGACCACCGAGTTCCTGACCGAGCGGTCGGGGCTGTGGGAGAGCGGCAAGGACTTCACCTACGCGATCCTGCTGAACGGCGCGATCGTCGGCGCCTGCGGGCTGTTCCGGCGCGAGGACGCCCCGGAGAACGGCCGGGAGATCGGCTACTGGCTGCACCCCGCCGCGACCGGCCGCGGGATCGCCACTCGGACCGCCGGGGCGCTGACCGAGCAGGCCTTCCGGCTGCCCGGCGTGGACTTCGTCGAGATCGTGCACGACCCGGCCAACCACGCGAGTGCCGCCGTCCCGGCCCGCCTCGGCTTCACCGAGTACCTGCGTCGCCCCGCCGAGGTCCTCGCCCCGGCCGAGACCGGCGAGGAACTGGTCTGGCGGCTGGACCGCGGCTGACGGACAGGAACGGACAGGAACGGACAGGACCCGACGGTCCGCCGCCGTGGGGGAATGCGCGCGGACCGCCGGGCGGCGCCGGCCGGACGGGACGATCCGGCCGGGCGCCGTGGGAACCAACGCGGCCGGAGACCCTCGTCTCGGCGCGGAGCGCCCCATCTCGAACCCCGCGTTCCGGCCGCGTACCCTCTGCCGCGGCGTTGCGCGTTCGTTCCCACGCCCAGGAGACCGTCCACCGCCCAGGGTGATAACGATTTCTTCGGATGCTTCCGGGGTTCCCAGCCACCCGGTGACGCGCGGGTCCGCCGACACCTGGTCAGGAAGCTTGTACCGAACGGTCCGTTTCCTCATACTTCCGGACAGCGCCTGTCAGGGGCAGATCATCCTCCGTGCTTCCGGACAGCACCGGCAGGTGTCCGCCCATCGCCTGACCGCGCCTCACGGCCCCCGACCCCTCAGGGGCCTCTCACTCCCAGGAGGAGATCGGTGAGGACCATGCGCAGGACCCCCCGCACCGGCACCAAGCGCCGCAGCCGGCCGCTCGCCGTGGCCCTCGGCCTGCTGACCGCCACCGCGGTCGCCGCGCCGGGCGCCGCGGCCGCCCCCGCCCACACCGCCGGAGCCGAACAGCTCGCGGCCGTCAGCGACGCCGTCCTCAACGCCGAGGTCGACGGGACGGCCTGGTACGTCGACCAGGACGCCGGCCGCGTCGTGGTGACCGCCGACAGCACCGTGTCCCCTGCCGGGCTCGCCAAGATCATGCGCGCCGCCGGCCCCGCCGCCAACACCCTGACCATCCACCGCGTCGCCGGGTCGTTCACCCCGCTGCTCGCCGCGGGCGACGCCATCTACGGCGGCAAGTACCGCTGCTCGCTCGGTTTCAACGTGTTGAGCGGGAGCACCCACTACTTCCTCACCGCCGGCCACTGCGGGAACGTCGCCGGCACGTGGTACACCGACAAGGACCACACCACGCTGATCGGGCCGACCGTCAGCTCCGCCTTCCCGGGCCACGACCACGCGCTGGTCCGGTACGACACCAACGCGCTGGAGCACCCCGGCGGCTTCACCTCCGCCCCGGACGCCTACATCGGCGAGCAGGTCACCCGCACCGGCTCGACCAGCGGCACCCACACCGGCACGGTCACCGGGCTCAACGCCACCGTGCGCTACAGCGGCGGCGGCACCGTCCTCGGCCTGATCCAGACCGACGTCTGCGCCGAGCCCGGCGACTCGGGCGGCCCGCTGTACGAGGGCAGCAAGGCGCTCGGCCTCACCTCCGGCGGCAGCGGCGACTGCACCGTGGGCGGGACGACCTTCTACCAGCCGGTCAACGCGGCGCTCGCCACGTACAAGGTGAACCTGTACTGACCCCAGGGCCCGAGCCGGACCAGGCCCCGGAGCCGTCCGCCCGCCGCACCACGCGGCGGGCGGACGGCCCGTTTCAGCCCGCGTACACGTCCTCGACGTAGCGGCCGCCCTCGACCAGCCCCTGCAGCCAGTCCCGCGCCTGCTGCTCGTCCGCCCCGGGCGTGCGCTGCCGGTAGAGCGCCCGGAACGCGCCCCGCACGCCCGGTGCCATCCGGGCGCCGTCGCCGCACACGTACACCTTGGCGCCGGCCGCGAGCAGCTCCCAGACCTCCGCCGCCTCGACGGCGATGCGGTCCTGGACGAAGCGCTGCCCGTCCACCGGCCGCTCGCTGAACGCGGGCCGCATCGAGACCGCGCCGGTCCGCTGGGCGGCCTCCAGTTCGGCCCGGTGCAGGTAGTCCGCCTCCGGGTCGTCGCAGCCGAAGTACAGCAGCGCCGGGGCGAGTTCCGCCCCGCCGTCGAGGAGCGCGCACCGGTCGGCGACGGCCCCGCGGAAGGGCGCCAGGCCGGTACCGGCCGCGATCATGATCACCGGGGTGTCGTGGCCGATCCGGAACACCTCCCGGCACGGCTGCACCCGGGCCCGCACGGTGTCCCCGACGGCCACCCGGTCGAGGTAGCCGGAGCCGGTGCCCCGGAAGGTCCCCCGGCCCGAACGGGCCGGCGCGCTCAGCACCGAGACCATCAGGTCGACCCGGCCCGCGTCGCCGGCGGGCGAGGAGGAGATCGAGTAGTGCCGGGGCCGGATCGGCGGCAGCAGCTCCAGCAGCACCGGCCAGGTCAGCCGCTCCCGCAGCGCCGGGTGGTCCTCGATCAGGTCCAGCAGGGTGCGCGGGTCGTCCGCGGGCAGCGCCCGCAAGGCGGCCTGCTCAGGCGGGCAGGGGTTGAGCCCGGCCAGTACGGCGCGCTGCCCGGCGGTCGGGCGGTCCTGCAACTCGACGTGGTGGGTGAGCAGTTCGCGCACCGTCAGCGGGCGGTCCACGGCCAGGCCGGTACGCCGGTGCGCCACGACGGAGAGCACCGTGTCGAGCTCGGCGCCGAACAGCTTGGCGGCGCGCTCGACCAGCTCCGGGGCGTTGGCCGGGAGCACGGTGAGGTGGTCGGCGGTCCGGTACTCCACCCCCTCCGGCAGGGTGAGCCGGACCAGCCGCTTGACCCGGTGGTAGTCGGGGTCGGTCAGGCTGTCGACGGCGGTGACGGTCAGCTCGCCCATACCGTGCCGGGCGGCCAGCGCGTCCAGCGGGCCGCCGACCAGCTCGGTCACCGTGTACGCGGCCTCCTCCTGCCGCGCCGCCGGGGCGTCCGCGTCCCCGTGGCGCTCCAGCAGGGCGACGCCCAGCGCCTCGGTGAACGCCCGGACGGTGCCGGCCAGGTCGCCGGAGGCGTCGGCCTCGGCGCGGGCGAGCAGCCGGGTGCCGCCGAGGGCCGCGAGCCGGTCGTCGATCAGGGCGGGGACGCGCTGGTAGGTGGCGGCGTAGGTGCGGTCGCCGATGCCGAGCACCGCGTACTCGACCCCGTCCGCGCTCCCCTCCTCCTGGAGGCGGCGGACGAACACGGCCGCGTCGTCGGTCGGCTGCCCGTTGTAGGAGGCGGCGGTGATCACCACCGGCCGGTCGGTGGGCAGCCCGTCCGCGTAGGCGTCCAGCGGGGCGACCTCGGTGACGCAGCCGAGTTCGTCGGCGACGTCCGCGAGTTGGCGCGAGAACTCGCGGCAGGCTCCGTAGTTGGAGCCGTGCAGGAGCAGCAGGCCGGTGCCCTGGCGGACCTGGCCGGGCAGCTCGGAGCGCTCGGCCGGGCCCGCACTCCGGACCGGCTGCGCCACCGGCGCGGGGGTGCGCGGGGCGAGGGCGAGGGTGAACCCGTCGGGCTTGATGGTGAGGGTCTGCTTGAGGGTCAGCCGGTAGTCGGCGTGGTCGATCAGCCGGTAGCGGTGAACCAGCATGGCCAGCAGCATGGTGGCCTCGTGCAGCGCGAACTGCCGCCCGATGCAGGCGCGTTCGCCGGTACCGAAGGGCTTGAAGGCGTGCGGTGAGCGCGCCTCCTCCCGCTCGGGGTCGAACCGGGACGGGTCGAACAGTTCCGGGTTGTCGCCCCAGGCCGGGTCGCGGTGCAGCATCGGGGTCACCACGAAGATCGGCTGCCCGGGGCGGACCGGGATCCGCCCGCCGAGCAGGGTCTCCTCGCGCGCCTCCCGGCTGAACTGGGGCGCCGTCGGCCACAGCCGCAGCGCCTCGTTGAGCACCTGGCGGGTGCGGCGCAGGCGTCCGACGTCCTCGTACGAGGGCTCCGGGTCGGCCTGGTCGCCCCAGAGCGCGTCCACCTCCTGCTGGAGGCGCCGGAGTTCGGCGGGGTGCTTGGACAGGTAGTACAGCGCGAAGGAGAGCGCGCCCGAGGTGGTCTCGTGACCGGCGATCAGGAAGGTGATCACCTGGTTGCGGATGTTCTCGATGTCCAGCCGGGTGCCGTCGACGGGGTGCACCGCGCCCAGCATCAGCCCGAGCAGGTCCTCGGCCGGGCCCTGCTCGCCGCTTTCGGCGCGAGCGGTGATCACCTCGTCCACCACCCCGGCCAGGTAGTCGGCGTCGGAGCGGAACGCGGCGTCGCGCTCGCTGTGGTCGAGTTCCGGGTCGCGGGTGAGCTTGATCATCGCCCACTCCAGACAGCGCACCATCGCCTCGACGAACGGGTGCAGGTCGTCCCGTTCGAAAGAGCCGAAGTCGAAGCCGAACCCGGCCAGCCCGATGGTGTCCAGGGTCATCCTGGTCATGGCGTCGGGCACGTCCACCGTCAGCCCGGCGGCCGCGCGGCGGTCCCAGGAGCCGATCAGCCGGCGGGCCACCCGCAGCATCACCGGGTGGTAGGTTCGCATCGAGCCGAGCGCGAAGGCGGGCATCAGGATGTCGTGCGCCCGGGCCCAGTTGGGCTCCTCGTTGTAGGCGGTGAACAGGCCGTCGCCGGTGAACTCGCGGACGTTCTCCAGCGCCGGGCCGACGGCCTTGCGGAACCGCTCCTCGTCCGCCAGCTCCTCGACCAGCTCCAGGCTGCTGACCAGCACGGTGTCCCGTCCGTGCAGCCGCTGGACGAAGGCCGGGCCGTGCTCTCTGACCAGCTCGATGGTCCGCAGCACGGGGGTGGAGACCGGCGGCAGCGCGGAGATGTCCACCAGGGGGACGTTCTGGGCCTGCGTCGGCGCCGCGGTCGGTGGAGTCGGCACGGCATCGGTCGTGGTCTCGGTCATCGCTTGGTCCCTCCCAAGGAAAGTTCTCGACTCCTCCACTCTGCGCCCCCGGGACATGCGCACGGCAACGATCACTACATGATTGTGTAGTGGCAGCGGCATCCGGAGACTTGCCCACAACGCGTCAGATCTGATGCGGGCGGCTGCCGCGGGAGGAGAGCGAAGCATGCGACCGACCAACGGCTGCGGTCCGGCGCCGGGCACCCGGCTGGACGCCGCGGTGATCTGGCGCAACCGGGCGCTGCGTCTGCTGGACCATGTGGCGCTGCCCATCGCCGT
The DNA here is from genome assembly GCF_055560875.1 of Kitasatospora sp. NPDC023118. NCBI lineage: Bacteria > Bacillati > Actinomycetota > Actinomycetes > Kitasatosporales > Streptomycetaceae > Kitasatospora > Kitasatospora sp. NPDC023118. Next base: position 70,457 of record NZ_JBVHHW010000020.1, on the reverse strand, counting down.
GGTGGCGTGGGACGGTGGGATCCTGATCGTCAACCGCGCGATGGCGGCCGAATTCGGCATGCTACCGGGGCAGTTGCGCAACCGCCGGATCCTGGAGTTGTTCACCCTGCGGGACAGCGCCACCCTGCAGGCGCTCGCCGAGGCCGTCCGGCTGCACCGCCGCTCGCAGTACCCGGCCCGGGTGTCCTGGAGGCCTTCCGGCGGCGGCGAGCGCCACGGGGAGATGACCGTCGACCTGGTCAGCGACACCCCGGAGCAGACCCCGAACCTGCTGCTCTCCCTGCACGCCCTGGACGAACCCGCCGCCCGGCCCGCTCCGCCCGCGCCCGACCCGAGCGCCGCGGTCAGTCCGATCGAGGCCCGCATCCTCGCCGCGGCCGCCCGGGGCGCCACCACCGCCCGGATCGCCAAGGAGATCGGGCTCACCGCGGACGGCGTCAACTACCACCTCGCCCGGCTCACCCGCCGCTGGCAACTGCCCAACCGCACCGCCCTGGTGGCCCGCGCCTACGCCCTCGGCGTCCTCACCCCCGGCGCCTGGCCCCCGGAGGTGGCCCGGCCGCGGTGACGCGCGGGGCGGTCAGAGCAGCTCGGTGTCGATCACCGACACGGCGTTCGCGTGGGTGTCGGTGACGTAGACGCGACGGCTGTCCGGGGACACCCCCACCGCCCAGGGACCACCGCCGACGGTGACGGTCCTCGTCACCTGGCCGGTCGCGGTGTCGATCACCGACACCGTTCCGTCGAGGAAGTTGGAGACGTAGGCGTGTCGGCCGTCCGGGGCCACCGCCACTCCGAGGGGGTTGGTGCCCACGGGGATCGGAGCGCCGGTGACCTGTCTCAGCGCGGTGTCGATCACCGACACGTTGTTCGACCCGGCATTGGTGACGTAGGCGCGGCCGTTCGCGGCGATGGAGACGGCCGAGGGCCTTCTCCCGACGGTGATCTCGCTGACCTGTTTGGTCGCGGTGTCGACCACCAGCACGACCGGTGCGCTGTTGGGGGAGTTCACGTCGGGGACGTAGACGCTGCGGCCGTCCGGGGTCACCGCCACCCCGCTCGTGGCCCGGTGTCCTCCGAGGGCGACGGTGTCGGTCACCTGAGCCGTGCCGGTGTCGATGACCACCACCGAACTCGAACCGGCGGCGTAGAGGTGCCGGCCGTCCGGGGCGAGTGCCACCGCGAGGGGGGTGATGGCGACGGGAATGGTGGCGACCTGGCTGGTGGCGGTGTCGATCACCGACACCGTGGCCGAACCGGGATTCTCGATCCGGCCGGCATTGGCGACATAGACATGGCGACCGTCCGGCGTCGCTGCCAGCCCGAGACAGTTGGAGCCGGCCGGGATCGCGCCGCCCACCTGGTAGCTGGCGGTGTCCCGGATCACCGACACCGAGTCCGCGCCGCTGTTGGTGACGTACACCGTGCGGCCGTCGGAGGCCACCGCCACCCCGATGGGACTGCTCCCGACGGTGACGGGAGTGACCTGGTTCGTGGCGGTGTCGACCACGGACACGGTGTTCGCTCCGGCGTCGGCGACGTACAGATGGCGGCCGTCCGGGGTCACCGCCACGCCGACGGGAGTGGCGCCGACGATGATGGTGCCGGTGACCTGGTTGGTGGCGGTGTCGATCACCTTGACGGCGTTCTCGCCGACCACGGTGACGTAGGCGTGCAGGCCGTCGGCGGCGACGGTCACCACGGCGGGGTTGGTGCCGACGCCGATGGTGGTGGTCACCTTGCCGCTGCTCGTGTCGATCACCGACACGGTGCCCTGGTCCGGCTTGGTGACGTAGAGTCGGCGGCCGTCCGGGGTCAGGGCGAGGCCGCGCGGGCTGCTGTCGAGGGTGAGGGCGGCGGACACCTGACCGCTGCCGGTGTCGATCACCGACACCGTGCTCCCACCGGGGTGGGTGACATAGACGTGACCGCCGTCCGGAGTCACCGCCACCTCACGCGGCCCAGGACCGACCGTGACCGTACCCGACACCTGACCACTGCCCGTATCGACCACCGACACCGTGCTCCCACCGAAGTCGGCGACGTAGACGTGACCGCCGTCCGGAGTCACCGCCACCCCACGCGGCCCGGCACCGACCGTGATCGTCCCCGACACCTGACCGCTGCCGGTGTCGATCACCGACACCGTGCTCCCACCGGGGTGGGTGACATAGGCCCGCCGGCCGTCCGGACTCACAGCCACCCCTTCGGGGTTCACGCCGACGGTGATCGGGCTGCCCGTCCCCAGGCCGCCGGTGCTGACGATCACGGTGACCTTGTCCGCGACGCCGCACGCCACGTACGCGTTCCCGTTCGGGAGCACCACCAGCCCGTTGGGCTGGCCACCTACAGGGATGGAGATCGTCGTCACCGCCGAAGCGGTCGGATCCGCCGACGCGCTGTCCACTGCTGGGCCGCCCACGGGGCTGCTCAAGGCGCGCTGGCGGCGGTGAAAGAGAACGCCCACAGCTGTCTCCTGATCCATCGATCTGTCGTGTGCTGTCCGGCGGCGCCCGCTCCTTCAGCATGGGCGCCGCCGACCACGCCCGCAATCCGCGCCGGACACCCCAGGCGGGTACCGCTCACGGAACCCCGCGGAACAGCAGTACCACCGACCGGCCCTCGGCCAGCGACGACTCCAACTTGCCCTGCAGCGCGCTCACCGGCAACGGCCACTGCGCGGGGTTGTCCGGGAAGTACCCGGTGGAGATCAGCCCGCTCGGCTCGGCCGCCCAGAGCAGTTCCCCGTCCGAGCCCAGGAGTTCGGCCCCCTTGCCGGACTGGCCGTACACCGCGGACCGGACCAGGACGGCACGCACGTAGTCGCCGTAGGCGGGGCGGAACCGCGTGGTAATCTCGGCCCGCAGCGCCGCGTCGGCCGGTGCGGTCGAACGGAGCATCGCCTCGTACCGCGCCCGGTCGAGCTCGTACGCCTCGGCGATCCCCAGCCGCTGCGCCCACTTCCAGGCCTCGTCCGGGTGGCCCGCCCGCCCCATGACGTGGCGGTAGAAGTGCCCGTGCAGGTTCTGCGGATCCCACCGGAACGTCGAGAGGTCCGGCACGGTGCTGCTGAGGCGTTGGAAGGTCGCGGCCCGCGTCTGCAGGGTGGCGAAGGAGGTGATCCGGCTGCGCAGCCGGACGGGCTGGGTCTCCAGGAAGGCGGCCAGTTCGGTCAGGCTGCCGCCGTCGGCGAGGAAGGTTCGCAGCGGTCGCAGGTCGGCGCCGCCGGGGCGCAGGGCGGTGAGCAGCAGGGCCCGCCGGTCCTCGCTGAGGGCCTCGAAGGCCTGGTTGATCCGCCACGCCGCCTGCGGGGACAGTGCCTCCGTCAGCGCGACGCCGGCAGGATCGGCGCTCAGCCCGAGCCGGGCGGCCACCTGGCCGCTCTGCCGCCTCCGGAAGCCGACCCGGTCCTTCGCGAACTCGACCTCGGGGAACTCCGGCAGCACCACCGCTCCCGGCGCGACGGTCAGCCGCACCGAGGGCTTCCGGTCCAGGCCGGGGATCCGCCCGGCGGCCGCCCTCGCCGCGCCCGCCGCGACGGCCTTGGCTGTGCTGCGGACCGACACGACGGTCAGCAGGCCGTTGACGGCGGCGCGCGCCAGCACCCCGAGGATCCGGGTGAAGCGCTCGGCCTCGAACCGGTGGCGGCCCTCCTCGGTGCCGTACTCCCGCTGCAACCGCGCGAGTGCCGCGTCGGACATCGCGGCGTCGACGTCCCGCAGCTGCTCGTAGGTGTCGTGGGACAGCAGGACGGCGTCGGAGAGGTGGGTGCCCAGGTCGACGTAGAGCATCGCGCGCTGGAAGCGGATGATCCGGGAGAGCCGGGCCGTGGTCTCGATGGTCAGCGGCGCCCCGGCGGCGATCGTCCGGGCGGTGCCGGCCGAGGCCCCGCGGACGACCGCCCCGCCGGCCGAGGCGAACGCGGTGGCCAGGGCGACCAGGTCGAGGGCGGTCTCCCGGTCCCACTCGAAGGCGTCGTGGTGCAGTCGCTCGGCCAGGTTGACGGCGCTGAGCACACCACCGGTCAGCGCTCCGGCCAGCACGATCGCGCCGACCACCGGCGAGGTCAGCGGGAAGGCCAGCGCGAGGGCGGTGCCCCCGACGGCCAGCCCGGTCGCGGCCACGGACAGCCACTCCCAGGCCGTGCGCTGCCAGCTCTCGGTGTCCGTGGCGAAGTCGAAGGGCTTCAGCTGTTGCCGCTCCATCCCGGGCCACTCGATCCGGGCCAGGATCCGGCCGGGCGGGTAGCTGCCGCGGAAGGAGGTCCGGGCGTCCTCGAAGGCGGCCCGCAGCGCCGCCTCGGGGGTGGGCCCGGTGCCCCGGTAGGTCCGGTGGAACGCGGGGTACGTCACGTCGATCAGCAGCCAGGTGTGGCCCGGGCCGCCCGCGTCCGGCGCCGGGCCGACGAACAGTGAGATCGGCCGGGACCGGACGGTGCGCCGGTCGGTGAACAGCGCCCGCAGCGGGAACGGCCCGGCGGCCGTGGTTCCGACCAGCTTCCTCTCCAACCCGCTGGCGGTTTCGCGCAGTTCGCGGATCAGTGCCTCGTCGCGGGCGGGGGCCCGTTCGGCCTGGCGCAGCCGCTCCCGGGCCGTTGCCAGGAGCGCGTCGGCGCTCGGGGACCAGAGCGGCTCGGCGCCCGGCGCGCGGGTCGCCTTCTCCAGCCCGGACAGCTCCAGCGCCATCCGTTCCTCAAGCCGCTGGACGGTGTCGGTGCGGCGTTCGGTCACCGGCTCCGGGGAGGCGTCCTCGTAGGAGAGGCGGACCTCGCATTCCACCTCGTACTCACCGGCCCGCTCGAAGCGGTGGGTGAAGGAGGCCCGGGTCGACTGCGGGTTGTCGACGGGCACCCGGCGCCGCTCGCCGTGCCGGTCGCGCTCGATCCGGTACACCCGCCAGCGGTAGCTGATGAAGGCGTACACCAGCGCCAGTTGGAACACCGGCGCCCAGCGGCCGGACTCGTCCAGGCGCCAGATCTCCACCTCGGCGAGGTAGGTGGTGTCCGCGCCGACGACGGCGGGGCCGTCCTGCTGGTCCGTGCGCAGGATCCGCGGCCGCGGCCAGAGGTGGTACCGGGAGGCCGCGTGCACCGTCACCTCTGGCACGTCCGTGGCCGGGACGGTGAAGCTCACGGTGAGGTCCAGGTCCTGCGGGTTCCCGAGGTCGGGCAGTCGGCGCGGTCCGCGGTACAGCTGGGCCGGGCTGTGCGGGCGGGCGACGACGGTGTACTCGCCGCTCGGCAGGTCCACGACGCGCGGCGCGCCCGGCGCCCGGGCGGTGAGCCGCAGGGCGTGCAGCACCGGGCCTTCGCTGTCGGGGGCCAGGTAGTACAGCCGCGGCGCGGCCTCGCCGGGGCCGGTGGCGTACACGCCGTAGCGGACCCCGGCCGGGTCCGCCCAGCCGGCGGCGGGCCAGCGGTCCCGGATCAGACGGGTGATCGCGGCCGGGCCGGGCCCCGCCGTGACGGCGGAGCGGTCGGCGCCGAGGCGGGCGCCCTCCTCGGGCTGCGCGGCCGGCCACGGCCGGGGCGCGGCGGGACCGGTGTCCGGAGCAGGCCACGGCAGGGGCACGGCGGGACCCGGCAGGGGCGCGGCGGGGCCGGTGTCCGGAGCAGGCCACGGCAGGGGCACGGCGGGACCCGGCAGGGGCACGGTGGGGCCGGTGTCCGGAGCAGGCCACGGTACGGGCACGGCAAGGCCGGTCCCCGTACGCTCCGGCGGCGCCCCGAGCCGGTCGGTCGCCTCCCCGGGGGCCGGGGCCAGCGGGATCGCCACCGGTCTACCGTGCTCGTCGTAGCCGGGCACGGCGTACGTGCCCTCGGCGGTCCGCTGTTCCGGGGCGAACCGTTCCCGGGGCGGCTCCCCGGGCCGTGGCGCTGCCACCTCACCCGGCCCGGCGTCGGCCACCGCGCGCCGCACCGCCGCGCGCACCACGGCGAGCAGCCGCTCCCGGTCGCCCGATGGCCCGTCCCCGGCCACCGTGTCCGGCAGGTGGTAGCGGCGCCTCACGGTTTGAACTCCACGACCCGGCCGCTGCCCGGGACGATGAACTCGTTCAGCTCGGGGATGAGGTTCTCGGGGACCTGGAGCTGGTCCTGCCCGTACCGGGTGTCCACCACCCGCGGCCGACCGGTGACCTCCTTCAGCTTGGGCGGCGGGGGCAGCGGGACCGCCTGCTCCGGCGGCGCGCCGGGCGGGCGCCCCAGCAGCGACGCCGGCTCGCCCTGCTCCGGTACGGCGTGGCTGCGGAAGGCGCGGAACCAGCCCTCCTCCACCTCGAACACCTTCAGCCGTGCGCCCGGCCGCGCCCCGATCAGGAACTCGACGGCCCGCTCGAACACCCCGAAGTTCAGGTTGATCGGGTCGGTGTCGGCCTTGAGCACCCGGGCGTTCCCGTTGGCGTCGATCGGAACGCGCTCCCGGCTCGCCGCCGGCGGGGTGCCGCCCTCGATCCGGAACACCACCCGGTTCCCGGTCCGGCTGCGGAAGACCGGCCGCACCACCCGCTCCAGCAACTCGGGGTGGTCCCGGAACCGCAGGCCGGCCGGCAGCCGGATCCAGGTCTGCGCGCTGCCGCCGCTCTCCAACTGCTCCAACGCCCGCTCGATGTCCGCCGGGGCCGGCAGCTCCGGCAGCGCGGTCGCCCCCCGGGCGGCCTCGGCGCGCGCCTCGGCGGCGCGCGCCCGCTGGGCCTCGATCCGGGTCCGCAACTCCTCGGCCTGGCTCCGGAACACGCCCGCCCGCCGGGTGTTGCCGCGTGCCTCGGCCGCGCGGGCCTTGTCGAGGATCCCGGCGAGTTCCTCCTCCAGCCTGCGGACCTCCGTCTCCGCCCCGGCCGCCTGGATCCGCAGCGAGGCGGCGAACTGGCGGCGCGCCAGCTCGGTGGGCATCCCGGCCGGGACGGGTTCGGCGGCCACGACGTCCAGTTCGGCGAGCAGCCGCAGGGCCGCCCGCTGCTCGGCGGGGGTGTACTCGGAGATCCGCCCCAGGAACGCGGCGAGGTCCTCGGTGGAGGTGAAGGTCCCGGCGACGAGGCGGCGGGTCGCGGCCCGGTCGAGGGTGGTCAGCACCTCCAGCAGGTGGACGGTCTCCGCCGGGTGCCTGGCGAGAGTCCGGGCGACGGCGTGTGCCCGGGCCGGGGCGACCGCCTCCAGGGCCGGGAGCAGGCGCTCCAGCCCGGCGCTCGCCGCGAGGGTCAACCGCGCCCCGGCGAGTTCGAGAACGTACCGGGCCAGTTCGCGGCCGCCGAGTTCGGTGGCGACCTCGGCCAGCCGGGAGGCCATCGCGGTGGCGAAGCCCCGGGCCGCCACCTCCCCCAGGAAGGTGGCGAGGGTGGCTCGCAGGTTGGCGATCGCCTCGGTCGAGACCTGGACCCACTCCCGGGCTCCCCAGCCGGCCGCGCGCAGTCGCGCGGCGGTCCCGGCAGCCGTGGTGAGCGCGCCGCGCGCCCCCACCAGGACCTCGCGCAGGGCCGGGGCCAGCACGAACTCCGCGACGATCCCGATCACCGCGCCCAGCGCCATGTTCGCCACATAGGTGCCGATTCCGGACCAGGACCCCTCGCCGGTCGCCACGTTGACCACGTCGTGGGCGAAGGTGGTCAGCCCCGCGGAGGTCGCCCCGCCCACGCTGCCCCGGATCAGCGCCTGGGCGGCCCAGCCGGCCACGGTCTCCCGCAGCGTCGCCGTGCCCAGCGCCTCGGCGGCCCATCGCCCGGGCACGCCACCGAAGCGGAACCCGACCGAGAGCAGGTAGCCGTCGAGGGCGGCCATCAGGATGCCGCCGAGCGTCAACTTGGTGTCGCCGAAAATCACCCTGAACAGGTAGACGACCTCCGAGATGGCGATCCCGGTCACCACCGCGCCCGTTCCGCCGCCGAGGCTGACCAGCGCGGCGACCGCCCCGGCCTCCACGGCCAGAACGGCCGCGCCGATCGCGGCGACGACCAGGCCGGCCACCTGGTACACCTCCCCGGCCCGGCCGAGCCGCCACCAGGTCAGCCGCTCCTCGAAGCTTCCGGCGGGCTCCCAGAGCGGATCGCCGACCCGGGACCAGCCCTTCTCACCGACCACCCGCTCGACGAACTCGAACTGCACCTGGAAGACGGGCAGTCCGCCCTCCTCCGGCCGTCGTACGTCCAGCAGCCGGATACTGCGTTCGACGGTGACGTTCACGAAGTCGGTCTTGGCCAGCCCCACCCGTCGGACCGCGCCGGCCAGCACCGCGGTGGCGAACCGCTCCTGGTCGTAGCCGGTGCGGTCCTCACCGCGGGCGACCCGGCCCACCAGCTCGACCCGCTCGGCCTCCAGCGCCTTGCGCAGCGCGTCGGCCCGGGCGGGCCGCAGCCGTTTGAGCTCGCGGCGGGTGGTGTAGATCGAGTCGACCTCGCCGAGCACGCCCTTCTCGGCGACCGCCCGGCCGCGCTCGCGGTCGAGCAGGATCCGTACGGGGTCGGTCCGGTACTCGTTGCGGGTCCCGGCGAGCCGCTGGGTGACCAGCGACTCGCGGAGCTTCACCACCCTGGGGTCGTCCGCCCGGGAGGTGGCGAGGCTGAGCCGCAGCAGGCGGTGCCGCAGGCCGAAGTGGCGGCTCGCCTCGACGGCCTCGTAGAGCCGGGCGAAGTCCCCGGCCAGTTCGGCGAGCACGTACTCGAAGAGCGTCCCGCCCGGTGGCCGTTCGGCCGGCGGGTCCTCCTCGAACTCGCGCTCCAGGAAGGCGGACATCGCCCGCTGCCAGGGCCGCTCGGTCGGGGCGCCGCCCAGCAGGCGGCGCAGCCGGGCCGCCAGGTGACGGGCGCGCGGCCGGTACCGGGCGGCGCCGAGCCGTTCGGCGTCGACGGGCAGGGCGGCCCTGGCGAAGAGGCACCGCCAGCCCGGTTCCAGGTGGTAGGTCCCGGCCCGGTCGTCCAGCCGCCGGGTGGCCAGGTCGGTCCAGGCGCCGGCCCGGTCCCTCACCGCTGCGGGCAGCCGGCTCAGCGCCGGGTCGGTCAGCACCAGCAGCCGGTCGCCCGTCACCCGGTCATCGGCGGAGGCCGTCCGCTCCTCGGCCCGGCGGGCCAGCAGCAGGGCGAGTGCGGCCGGGCGGGCGCGGCGGCGAACCGTCAGCGGCTGGAGCCAGACCGGTACGGGGTCGGCGCCGAACTCGGCCAGGTACTGAGTGGTGGTCAGGCCGTACCGGGACTCGAAGTCCTGCCCGTCGAGACAGAAGGCCGCGTCCACGGCCGGGAGCCGCAGCACCGTGTCCAGGCCGAGGACGGCCAGGTCGGTCAGCTCGACCTTGGGCAGGACCATGGCCGCGAACATCGCCCAGCCGCCGTGCCGCAGGGTGGCGGTGGCTCCGCTGCCCTCGATCCGGCGGGCGTTGTGCGGGCCGATCCGCCCGATCCGGTTGCTCAGCACCCCGTCCTCGTCCAGGGCGAGCAGCGGGGCACGGCTCTCGTCGGTCGCCCAGATCGCGGTCGCGAGGACCTGGCCGGGGCCGATCCGGACCAACTGGGCGGCCCGCTCGTACAGTTGATCGGACAGCTCGGCCAGGGTGTGGTCCCGGCCGGTTTGCACCCACCAGAGCGCCACCCAGCGGCGCTCCTCGCGCAGGTCGCCGTAGAGGACCTGTTCGGGCAGCTGCCCGCCCTCGTGCAGGCGCGCGACGAAGTCGAGGAACCGGCCGACCCGGGCGCGGAAGTTCACCGTGCGGAGCACCGTCCACGGCGCGCCCGCCCCGCGCACCGGCACGCCCTGGGGGCGGCCGCCGTCCTGGTAGGAGGCCACGACGTAGCCGCGGTCGCGGTCGCGCGCCGGGTCGTAGCGCTCGCGGACCTCGGCCGGACCGGTCAGCGCGCGGCGGCCGAGGCGGGCGGCGATCGTCCGCTCGGCCTCGGCTGTGCGGGCGCGCACTGCCTCGGTCAAGGCCCGGGCCAGCTCCTCCAGTTGGGCGTCGCCGAGGGTGCCGGTGATCCGCAGCGTGATCGGGACGTGGCAGTCGACGCGCATGCCGGTTCAGCTGGTGTACTTGATCTGGAAGCCACCGATGTTGATCACGTCGGCGGCGATGGGGCTCTTCACGGTGGCCACCAGGTAGTAGCGGAACTGGTTCAGGTCAACCTGCGAGAGAGCGGCGACCGCGGCGACGGAGGAGTCGAACGTAGGACCGGTGATGGTGGCATTGACCACCAGGTCCGGCACGGTGGAAGAGGTGATGACGAGCGGGATCCGGTTGAGAGTGACCGAGAACCGCGCGACCGCCGAGCTGTTGGTGGCGGTGATCCGCAGCGATTGCAGCACCGCTCCGTCCGGGACGGCGATGTTCATCAGTCCCGTGTAGGTGTCCACGCCCTGCACCGCTTTGATCGACGCGGCCCCGGTGCTCGGGTCGATGCTCCAACCGGGGCCGGACGACGCCGACGTCAGCAGCGGGCTCAGACTGACCGTCTTCGGGGCGGTCGGCGGGTGAGTGCTGAGCTGGGTGATGGCCTGGTCGATCGCGGCGACGACGGTGGACATGCTCTTCAGGTCGGACAACAGAGCCTGGAACCGGATGTTGAAGCCGTTGGAACCGGCGGCCTGAACCCGGTCGACTTTGTCCACCCAGTCCGTGTGGCGGAAGGTCGGGTTGAAGCTGATCCCGGTCATGGGCTGGACTCCTTGGTGCGGCGCGGCGGCGCGGCGCGGACTCGGAACTTCGGATACGTGTAGTCGGGGTTGGCCGTCGCGGCGTCCTGGGCCTCGACCACGTGCGCGCGGAGAGCCCTGGTGAGGACCTCGACACCGATCGGGTGCAGGGTGTTGAGGATGTTCATGATCAAGTCGTACTTGTCCTTGGGGACGATCTCCCCGGAGGCCACCAGGTCCGGCCGCAGCCGGACCTCGAAGGTGTACGGCGGGTTCCCCCCGCCCGTCAGGTAGGCGGCCTGGATCCAGACCCTCCCCGCTGCCTCTCCGAGCAGGCTCAGCGTCGACTGGCCGCTCGTGCCCCTGAGGGCCGCCCGGCCGTCGGCGAACGCCCCCGTGGCCAGGCTCAGTTGCCCGGCGGAGCCGACCACGACGGGGTCCGGCGCGATCCTGAAGTCGACGGCGTCGCCCTCGGTCACGGTGTCCGGGCCGATGAGGGCCACCAGCGGCTGCGCCGGATGGTGCAGGAGTACGTCCGTCCCCGACCGCTGCACGTGGCCGAACCCCACCAGGTGGGCGGCGACGGCGAGTTGACCGGCGTCGAGACCGGTGCTCCGGACGGTGAGCGCCCGGCCCTGCCGGGCCAGTGGGTCGGTGCCGGTTGGGTCGTAGGCGGTGGCCACCATCAGCGGGCCGGCGGTGTGGCGCCGCTCCAGCTCGTCCAGGAGGGCGTTGAGCCGGTCGGCCACGGCGTACTGCATCAGTTGGTGGTTGGGGTCGGTGCCGTACGTCGCACGACCCCGGGGGTCGTCGTGCCGGTACAGGAACACCGGGTCGAAGTCCGGGTCCGGGCCCCCCACCACCGTGACGGGCGCGTCGAGGGTGCCATCGGCGGCGATCGCCGCGCCGTCGGCGAGGTCGGCCGGCGCGGCCCGGAGGGTGCGGGTGGCGCTGACGGTGTGACTGCCCCGGGTGACCTCGACCTTCACCGTGATGTCCCCCGGGGATCCGGCGCTGAGGGTCGCGGCGGTGGCCGAGGTGTTGGTCAGAGCGGCCTGGCCCGGGCCGCTCGGGACGATCAGCCAGTCGGCGAAGGCATCCGCGGGCGGCGCGGGACGGATGGTCAGGCTCACGTTCCCGCTCGCTCCGACCACCAGGTCGCTCGGCCCCGAACTCGGCGGGGTGAGGTCGAGGGCGAGGTAGTCGCCGATCGCGCAGGCGGCGTACACCTGGTCGGGATCGGCGCGGTGCTCGACGTAGTCGAAGCCGGCCAGGTGGGCGAGGGCCGCCAGCCGGTCCGTCGCCACCGTGCCGTGGGTGAGCAGCACGGCGCGGCCGGTTGCCCGGAGGTCGTCGGCGCGCGGATCGAAGGCCGACTCCACCCGCAGCCGGCCGCCGGCGCCCTCCGCGGCCGCCAGCGCGACGAGTCGGTCGAGCGGCCCGGTGAGCACCAGCTGGACCAGATGCGGGTCCGGCGGTGGTTCACCGGGTTCGAGGATCCGTGGCACCGGTGCCCGGTAGTCGACGTCGGGGCTGGTGTGCGGCAGCAGATAGGCCGGGTCGAACCGCGGCTCGTCCGCGGCGGTGCCCACGGTGTCGGCCTCGGACACCCGGCGGCGGCCGTCCCGGTCCATGCGCTCGCCGGGCGTCAGCAGCGCCGGGAGGACGGTGACCGCACGGACGCCGCGGACCACCCGGCCGTTGCTGTCGTCGACCACCAGCGGGTCGTCAGAGCCTCCGATGGGGCGCACGGTGGCGTTGAGGATCTCGGCCAGGTTGCCAGGGGTCGGAAGCGTCCAGCGGCGGAAGATCCGCAGCCGGTTCCGGTAGTGCTCGGTGCCCTCACCGAGGACGGGGAAGAAATCGGTGCGGGCCACCGCGGACAGCCGCACCTCGTCGATCGTGCCGCGGAACCCGGTGTTCCCGGGGCCGATCCGCAGGTCCGCGGTGTTCCGGACGGCGCCGAGCGTGCCGGCCGGCTTGCGGTCACGAAGCGCCCCGTCGACAAACAGGGTGACCTGGCCGCCGGCCCGGTCGAGCACCGCCGCGAGGTGGCTGAACCGGTCGGTGGGCAGCGACAGGTCGGCGAACAGCTCGACCCGGGTGGTGCCGTCACCGATCGCGAACCGCACGTTGCCCGGCAGCCCGCGCCCGAAGTCGCCGATCTCCAGCACCCAGCCCGGCTGGACGGTCGTCGGGTCGGGGTGCCTGGTCAGCACGCGCCCCGCCGCCAGGCCCGGGTCGGGGCGGACGAAGCACTCGACGGTCGCCCCGCCGCCCGCCGCGATGTCGAAGTCCTGGCTCGACGCGACGCTGACCAGCGCGCCGTCCCCGGTGAAGCCGAACGCCCGCCCGAACCGGCCGACGGCGCCCGGCTGGACCGGCCCGGCGATCGTGCCGTGGTGGTCGTTCCGGCCCGGGTAGCGCGCGGTCAGGTCCTCCACCTGCGGCGTCGCACCCGCTGCGTCGTCCAGGTGGTACAGCGCCACGGTGGCCGGGTCGAAGCCGTACGGCAGCGGGGGGAAGCGCGGCACGCCGAGGTCGCTGCCGATCAGGTCCAGGCTCGCGCCGGTCGCGGTCTCCAGGTGGCGCTGCGCCACGGTTCGTTCGAGGTGGCGGCGCAGTTGGTCGCGTTCGGCGCCGATCGCCCACAGCAGCTTCGCGGTGGTGCCCAGCAGGGCGGTGAGCGCCCAGTGGTCGGCGGCCGTGCCGGCGGGCGGCGGGGGGGCCGTCGTCAGCGCGGTCACGCGGGTGTCCACGGTGGCACCCGCCGGCAGCCGGACCGGGTAGGACGTCCCGGCCCTGGTTCCGGCCGGCACGACGACGGTCGCCGAGCCTGTGCCGCTGCCGGGCCCGGTGAGAGACAGGCTGACGGTGGTGTCCTGGGCGCAGTCCGCCAGCACGGCCAGCACGTACGTCGGGTCGGCCGGCTGCCCGTAGGTCGCCCGGTGGTCCGTGAAGTCGTACGGGGCGATCCGGGCGGAGCCGGGGTCCGCCCCCGGAAGGAGCGTCAGGGTGAGCGAGTCCGCGCCCCGCCCGAAGGGGGTCGTGAGGTGGCGGGCCATCCGCACGGCCGACAGGGTGCTCATCGGACCACCACCGCGACGTCGACCAGCAGGCTGTCCGGCCGGAACACCGCCACCTCCGTCGGCCCCAGCACCAGGTTCTCCCCGACGGCGGCCTCGACCACCCCGCTCTGCTGCGGCACCGCGCCGAAGGTGATCCGGCCGAACGCGGGCGGCAGCCGCCGCAGGTGCAGCTGCTGCACGTCCACCACGCCGGACTGTTCGGCGAAGGCGCACATGACCTGGGAGTAGCGGATCACTCCGCCGAGCTGCGGCCCTCCGACCTCGGCGGCCAGCCGTTGCAGGATCGCGGCGAGCAGCGCGGCGGTGTCATAGCCGGTCTCGACGGTCACCTTCGCGCGGACCCCGACGTCGATGTGGTCGGCCTCGACGATGTTGGCGTGCACTCCGACCGGCCGGACCCGGTCGACCGCCGCCGAGACCCGCTCGTACACCCCGGTCACGGTCGGCGTGGTCTGCCCTGGCACCGGCGCTGGGGTCCGCCAGGGCCGGCGGAAGTCGTGCGCGACCAGCACGTCGAAGAAGTACGGCTCGCCGATGTGCCGCTCGGAGTCGAAAAGCCGCTGGTCGAAGTCGAACTGGCCGAAGTAGCTCTGCGAGACGTCCACCCCGCCGAGCGGGTCGGAGGTCGCGACGTCGACGACCCCGTCCACGTCCAGGACGGCCTGGCGGACGCTGTCCAGGGTCCAGATGCTGCGAGCGAGTCCGCTGAGCCGGCCGCGGTAGACCGGGTCGGACTCGGTGTCCCCGCCGCCGCCGGTCGGCTCCGGGTTGGTCACCTTCAGGGTCGCCGGCGCGAAGTCGCCCAGGTAGACGGTCTGCCAGACCGGGTCGATCACGGTGATCATGTCGGTGGCGAGGTCGTGGTCGCGCCCCCGCTCGACGGCGGCGATGCCGACGTCGGCGGTGGTGACGGTGGCGCTCAGCCGGGCGGCGGCGGTGGTGGCGAAGGCCAGCGGCGGCGTGGTCGCCGTCGTCACGATCGTCCCCTCGGGCACGATGTAGCCTCGCCCGGGGGCCGCTCCGGACAGGGTGAAACGGACGGTGCCCGTGCTGAACAGGTTGCGCCGGCCGAGGCCGACGTCCTCGCCGAGCAGGTCCAGGGCGTCGCCGAGCGCTGTGGAGACGAAGTTGGCGTAGTAGAGGTCCTCCATCCGCTTCCACAGCTCGGCGTCCTCGAACGCCGCCACCTCCAGCAGCTTGCGGACCGGGCTGGTGCTGGTCAGGTCGATCGGGCCGTCCGGGCCGGACAGGTCGACGCCGAGGACGGCCTTGACCCGGTCGACGGCCTCCTGCAGCAGGACGTCGAAGGGCTTGAGGACGAACCCCTCTTCAGTGACTCCGAAATCGGTCATCGCGCGCTCAGACCCCCACGTTGACGACGAGGGTGGCGGGCCCCGCGGCCGCGGTGTCCAGCTCGACCTGGACCGACCAGGACCGGGCGTGCCGCGCCTCGTCCGACTCGTCGAAAGTGATCTGCCGGATGTCCAGCACCCGAGGATCCGTCACCAGGGTGCGGACCAGGCTCAGCTTCAGCACCTCCCGGACCGACCGGGCCGAGTGCGCCTGGGTGAAGGCCTGGGCGACGTCCAGCCCGTAGCTGACGTTGAACTCGTCCGAGCCGTACGGCGTGAGCACCCGCAGCTCCAGGGCCTGGAGCAGGTTGTCCACGCCGGCCACCTCGGCCAGTCGCCCGTCCCGCACCACGAGGTCGCCGTCCCGCAGCAGCAGGCTGCGGCCGAACGGTCCGTCGTCCATGTCGATCCTCCTGGGTCCGGCGGCTACTGGGCCGTCAGCTTGGTCTGGCCGGCCGAGGCGACCTGCCACATGACGGGGGCGGGCGGGGTCCCGTTGGTCAGGCCCTGCGCGGTCTCCAGCAGCACCGGCTGGCCGCGGACGGTGAGCTTGGTGCTGAGCCCGGCCAGGACGGAGGTGACCATGAGGCAGGGGGTCTGTCCCGCGGCCGCGTTGGTGTTGGCGCAGCCGACCACGGTGGCGGTGGCGAGGTCGCTCTGGAGCAGCACCGGCTGGCCGTCGACGGTGAGCGCGGTGTCGTTGGAGGGCACGGTCAGCTGCCCCCCGTGGATGCACTGGAGGACGGACGCGGTGGTGAGCACGCTGGGCATCAGCTCACCTGCACCGAAGGGCCGTCGAGGGCGAGGTTCACCTGGCCGTTGCTGAGTTTGAGTGAGGCGGAGGCGGCCGTGGTGATCGTGACGTTGCCGTCCTTGTCCACGGTGATCGTCGTCCCGCTCTGGTGCTCGATGGTGAGGGTGCTGTCCGACGGGGGCGTCGGCCGGGTGCCGAGGTCAGGCAGCTTGTCGGCGCCGACCTGCAGGTGCAGGCCCGCCGCCTGCACCACCCGGTGGCCGGTGGCGTCGGTCAGGTCGTTGGCGCCCTTGCCGGTCGGCAGGCCGTCCGGGCCGAGCTGGGTGGGCAGGGCGAGCCAGTAGTCGCCGACGTTGTTGGGCGGATGGGCCTGGGCGGGGTTGTCCGGCCAGACGAAGCCGGTCACCACCGCGTCGTTGACCAGGCCGCGGTTGTGTGCCAGGACGGCCCGCATCTTCGGGTAGACCGGGGTGATCAGCCCGCAGTTGTGGAACGCGAAGGGCGAGGCGATGGGCTTGTTGTGCAGGTCCACCGTGGTGTCGACCGGGGCGGCGACGCTGGGCGCGACCACCTCGGCCGCGGGCGACTGCCCGTAGTGGAGCGAGGCCAGGTGCTTGCCGTCCTTGCCCGGGGTGTAGTCGCTGATCTCGCCGACGTCGATCGCCGGGCGTTCGCGCTGCTGACGCTCCACCACGTCCCGCACGCGGTCCACCGCACCCTGGACGCCGCCGCCGAGCTGCGCGCGCTCGCCTCGTTCGGCCACCACCAGTCCCACCTCGGCGGTGTAGCCGGCCCGGGTGGCGAAGTGGTGGGTGACGGCGGTGATCCGCAGAGTCTGCTGGGGGATGCCGTTGACCCCGGTGACCGAGACGACCTGGCCGACCCGCAGACCGGGGTGCCCCAGGGCCACCAGGCGAATCGCCGCCCGCATCGGCACGCTCTGGGAGGTGGGCGAGGTCGGGTCCTGCCCCGGGACCGGTGCGCTCGGGGCCGAGCGAGCGCCGGCGTCCTCGGTGCGGCTCTGGTCGAGCGAGACCAGGTTCCGGTCCGGGTCGAAGACGACCGGCGCGCGGTCGCCCGGGTCTCCGACGGCAGGGCCGAGGTAGACCGTCTTGTCCCGGACCACGAGCGGGACGTCCGCCTTGGCCGCCATGGCCCGCAGGACGTCCAGGGCCGAGCCGCCGGCGGTGGTGAAGTCCCTCAGCTTGCCGGTCAGCGCGGAGCCCGCGGCCAGTTGTACGCCGGCCTGCGCGGCGACGGTCCGCGCGAACTCGGTGGCGTCGGTGGCCGGGGCGGTGCTCTTGGCGATCGCCGTACGGCGCAGCAGGTACCCGCCCTCCTCCTGACCGGTGATCACGGTACGGGAGGAACCGTCCTGGCCGACGCTGCTGTTGATCGCGGTGAGCCGCCCCTGCAGGACCGGCTTGGAGCCGAGGGTGGTGGCGGGCTCGTCGAAGTACCCGAGGTGGATCAGGACCTTCAGCGGGGTTGTCACCACCTTCGCCCGGATCAGCTCCACCGTCGGGTCCGGCAGGTTGACCAGGGTGAGCTCGAAGGTGTCGGCGGAAGCGCCCTCCGACATGGTGACCGTGATGTCCGCGTCCAGGATGAGCGAGCCGCTCAGCGCATCGTTGGAGACGGTCACCGGGAGTCCGGCGCCGACCAGGGAGGCAGCCGCCGAGAGCAGGCCGCCAGAGGGCTGGAGCTCGCCGATCACGACCTTGTACCAGATGACCAGGCTCAATTCAATGCCACCCCGCCCACCACCTCGGAACCGAAATCCCCGACCCCGTTGAGGTTCTGCCGGGCCACCCGCATGGTCGGGAAGGTCAGCGAGAGCTCGGCGGCACGGTACTCAACGCCTGGGACGAGCTTGCGGCGCAGGATCGTCCGCGGCCCCGAGGGCTCCTCCCGGGCGATCCGCAGCACCAGGAACGCGCCGGCCGTCGGCAGGTCCAGCACGGCGCCACCCGGCGAGGCGAGGAGGACGTCCTCGGCGACGTTCACATACAGGTGGAACTGGTAGATACCGGAGCCAAGTTGGAGGCGGAACGCCTGCGGGAAGCCCTCGGCGGGCTCGATCGGCAGCCGGAGATAGCTCGGCGTTGCCACGCATCCCTCCAGCTACATCGGGCCTGACGGCGTTCGGGGAATCGGGTTGGGCGGCGGGCCGCTGGGGAGCGCGGCCGTCTCCACGGCCAAGGCGAGGTCGGCGAGTTCCCCGACCACGGCGGTGATCGCCGACCTCGGCACCTGCTGCAGGGTCAGGCTGACGTCGAGGGCCTCCCGCTTCTGCACGTTCTGGGTGAACCGCAGGTCGGTGATCTGCATGTCCAGGCTGATGGTGAAGCCGGACACCACCGGGATGCCGGCCGCGGCCAGCAGCGGCGCCGCGGTGGAGACCAGCAGGCGCGAGGTCAGCGCCATGACCTCCAGGGCCTTCTTCTGCAACAGGCGCTTCGGCCCGATCAGCATCGCCTCGATGCCGATGGTCTTGGTGGTGGGCTGGGTGAGCTGGGAGAAGCGGCCGCCTGCGATCCGCTCGACCCGGTAGCCCTCGCTGATCGTCATCGACTGCACGTAGAGCAGCGGCACCGCGCCGACCAGCACGGGAACGTTTGCCCCGTTCACAGTCGGCTCGTCAGCTCACGCTCGAACTCGCCGAAGACGTACGTCGCGACCTGCTGGACGTGGTCGTCGCTGAGCTCGCCGACCACCCGAACCTCCACCGGGAAGTGGAAGTTGACCACCGTCCCGCCGTCACCGGCGGGCGACAGCACCGCCTCGGCGGACGCCGCCGGGACGACGTACTCGCCCTCGTGCACCAGCGCGATCCCGGTCCGTTCGACCCGCCCGCCGCCGTCGAAGGCCGGCAACGCGACCAGTTCCTCCTCATCGCCCACGGATCACGCCTCCAGCCCCACGGTGAGCGCCAGGCAGTTGAAGCTGGCCTGGGGAACACCCTCGATGACGACGTTGCTGGGGCTGGCCGAGGTGACGATGCAGCGGGCGAACTTGATCGACTTGAAGGCCCAGTCGGTGCCCTTCTTCTCGGCCACCGCGATCGAGAACTCCTGCCCGTTGGTGGCCATTTCGGTCAGGTCCACGACCGCGGAGGCCACCGCCGGCACGCCCATGGTGAAGCTGAAGGTCATCGGCTGCCGGACGTACCCGACGTTGTCCGCCTCGATGCTGTGGATCACGGTGTGGGGCACGTTGAACGTCGGGGTGAAGGTCGAGATCGGCGTGATGGTGGCGTCGCCGAGCTTGACCTCCAGCCTGGTGTTCCAGTCGGCCATGGGTGCTCTCCTCCTCTGCGTCCTGTTCTTGGTCCGCCGCGAACTACTGGAACTTGAGCGTGATGTTGAGTCGGTGCACCGCGGCGGCGTACTCGACCGAGACCAGGGCCGCCACCACCCGCTGGGCGTGGGCGTTGTTGATCTGGAACCCCTCCGAGGCCGTCAGGGTCGCCGGGTCCTTGTCCAGCAGACGCAGCAGCGGCATGTCGATGCTGTACGAGTCGAGCACTTCGGCCTGCTGCAGCGGATCCAGCACCGACTCCATCTGCCCGATCAGGGCGCGCAGTCCGGACCTGCTGATCCGGAGGTTGCCGATCGTCTTGATCATCTGCGCCTTGAGCCGGAAGGAGACGTCGTCGACCGTCCGCACGCTGTCGATGAACTTCTTCTTGCCGGGGGCGCTGCTGCCGGTGTACCCCTCACCGAGGTAGACCCCCTGACCAGGGATCAGCGACGGGGATGTGAGCCAGTTGACGCCGTGGCCGGCCGGGCCGCCGGTCTCGGCCTCGTCGCCGTTGAGGGTCTGGATCTCCGTCGGGGTGAACGGCGGGCTGGTGATCAGGACCTGCTTCAGCAGCATCGAGACGTGCGGCGGGTAGCCGGCGATCGTGCCGGCCACTGCGGCGGCGGCGTCCTCGTCGCTCTTGTGCGCGATGTACACCATCCGGTCGGTGGCCAGCGCCCCGGAGACGATCGTCGGATCGGCGGACGCCTTGGTCAGCATGGCCACGCCCATCCGCTCCTTGCCGTCACCGCCGGTCTGGGATACCGAGTCCACATGGGCGGCGAGCTTCGCGATCGGTCCCGTGGTCGTCCCGGTGGCACCGGACGTCGCGTCCAGCGGCAGGTTGGCGAGCACCACGAGCTGGACGTCGAGGCCGGCCACCGCGGTGAGGGCCGCGTCGTAGTCCGGGCTGGTGGAGTCGACCCGCACGCCCCACACCGTGCTGGGGCCGGGCGACTGCGCGAACGCGAGGCCGATCGACGTGCCGAGGTCACCGGGGGCTCGCCGGCTGGCCTCGCCCGGATCGGTGAACACGACCGGCACCCCGATGGTCAGCAGATCCGCCGGAGGTGTCGTCGGGGCGGTGACCTTGCCGATCACGGCGATGTCGCCGAACGCCCGGGTGACCGGCGCGAACAGGTCGATCTGGGGGGTGACTCTGATGTACCTGACGGCCATCCGCCGCCTCCGTTCTGTCGGGCCTGACTCAGGGGGACTTCGGCCGCCTCAGTGGAACTTCGCCCGCAACTTCTCCTGCAGGGCGCGCAACTCGCTCGGGGACAGCTCCGTCGGCGCCGCCGCGGCCTCGGGGACCCCGGCCGCCTCCAGCGATCCGGACGGCTCGGGTACCGCGGACGGCTCGACGGCGCCCTGGGGTTCCTCCGGCCGTGCGTCAAGGGGCGAGGCGCCGGGTTTGGACATGTCGCCGGGGGCTGACATCGGGACTCCTCCGGTCGTGGCTAGGGTGTCGGGAAGAAGAGGCTGAGGACGTCCTCACGGGCGAACAGCTTCGTCACGTCGCCCGTGGTCGGATCGGACGCCGCTCCGGGCTTCGGCAGGACCACCGCCACCGCGTACGGCGCGTTGGCCTCGCCCAGGACGGACGGCCGGGCGGGACTCAGGAGATGACTCGTCGCCGCGCGGAGTTCCTTGGCGGCCCGCAGCCCCGCGACCAGGTCGAGGGAGTCCATGACCAGGACGGCGACCGAGATGTCGACGCCGTACGCATTCGCCGGATCGGCTGGATCGAAAGCCGGCGGCGCGCGCAGCCGGATCTCGGCAACCAGGTCTTCGTAGGCGTCACGGAGGTCCTCGACCGTCACCAGCCGATGACGTTTCATGAATTCATCGAGGTCGAGGAAAGGGACCTGGGCGCGGAAATCATCCAGCGTGCCGATGTTGTCGACCAGACGCGTCACCATCGACTCCACACCACCCGGGTCGACCTCGGCGACCAGGTCGACCCGAATGCGGGCGAGGATGTCGACCCAGATCGGATCCCGGGCGACGGTGAGTCTCAGATCCGTCCGCGTGTGGCTCGGCACGATCCCGCTCAGATCACCGTCAACGCGCCGGGGCGGGAAGAACGGGACCTGGAGCGCGACGTCGCTGACCGAGAAGCCCTGAATTCTGTCGATTCTGGCGAAATCGAGATCGTTGACCGCGCTGACCAGCGTCTGAATTCCCGTGGTGTCGCCCTGCGGGGCGAGCGCGGACTTGAGGGTGTCGGCATTGCCCAGGGCGAGCAGAACCGTATCGGAAAACTTGACCATTCCCTCCCCTTTCTCCTGCCGTCCGGAACCGGTCGGACATTCGAGGACGGATCCAAGTTAAGCAGAGTCAAGGATGCGCACAAGCCATTTAATGGCGGGTGTCGCGGCGCGCGAAAATGGGATTAATTCATCGTCATTTATGCGACGCCCTCTATGTCACTATCGGCCGCGCTGGACCCGGCGCTCCCCCGTTGCACGGAGAACCGCCCGCACGGCCCGCGAACGGACCCTCCCGACTCGCGGCCATCCCTGTCGTGTGCTGCTGTGAAACACATGATCACTTCACCGCTGGCCCGTCTGGCCGTCCCGCTCACCGCCGCCGTCCTCGTCCTCGCCGGCTCCACGCCCGCCCGGGCGCTCCCCCACGACGTCACCGCCGAACAGTGCCAGGCGGCCGGGGGCACCGTGCAGGGCGGCGGCTACTGCGTGGGCGCCGTCGGTGAGGACGAGTGGGGGGCGGACATCGACGGGCAGGGCATCGCCTAGCTCCACGTCACCTGGCTCCACGTCACCGTGGTGTAGGGGGAATGTCGCGGACCGGTAAAAGCACCACCCCCTGCCCCTCCCCCTCGCTGACCAGCCGCTACGCTCTGGGCCGCGCCCGGCCGCAAGGCCGGCGGAGACGATCTACCACGGGGGAACCACTGTGCGCTACCTGGTCCGCGACCGCATGTTCGCCTTCCACGAGGAGGCCTGGATCGAGACGGAGCACCGGGAGAAGCTCTACCGCGTCAACCGGAAGTTCTTCCGGCTGCGCCGCACCTTCGCCCTGGTCGACACCCGCGGCGAGCACGTCGCGAGCATCGTCCGCAAGGCCTTCACGATCCACCACACCCTGCTAATCAAGCAGGACGGCCAGCTGGCCGCCAAGATCAGCAAGAAGATGTTCACGCTCCTCGGCGACCGCTTCAAGGTCCGCCTCCGGGACGGCCGCCGACTGAAGGTCAACGGCAACCTCTGGGACCGCGAATTCGACATCCAGCACGAGGGCACCACCCTGGCCCACATATCCCGCCGCTGGTTCACCGTCCGCGACGCCTACGCCGTGGACGTCCTCAACCAGCAGGACGCGCTCCTGCTGGTCATCCTCGCGGTCTGCGTCGACCACGTCCTCCAGGACGCCAAGGGCGACCAGCTCACCAACCTCTGAGCGCCGGAAGCCCCCGGCCGAGGGGGGCTCCAGCCGGCCAGGGGGCTCCGACAGCCGCCTACCGCCCCAGGATCGCCGGGTCCTCGGCGAGTTCGGCCAGCAGGGCGTCCAGCTTGGCCCGGTCGACCGAGGGCATCACGAAGACGTGCACGTAGCTGCGCCGGGTGGCCTCGTCGCCCGGGACCATTAGCACGTCCTGCGAGGACAGCGACCACTTGGCCACCAGCTCGGGGCTCGGCTTGCGGAACCGAACGGTGACGGCGCCCGGGGTGCGGGCCGGCCAGAGCTCGACGCCGAGCTCCCGCTCCATGGCGACCAAGCGCCGCTCCAGGTAGGCGGCCAGTTCCTGGGCCTCGCGGATCCGCTCCACCTGGTCCCGGTAGGAGTAGCGGGACAGGTGGTCCCAGAGGATCAGCGGCGAGAAGCCGTTGCGGGAGCCGGCGAAGGTGGTGTCCGGCGCGCCGATGTAGTCCGGCTGGGACGGCGGCGAGATCTGGTACTTCACCTTGGTCATGTAGATGCCGCACGGCCACGGCGCACCGGCCCACTTGTGCCCGCTCATCGCGATCGAGGAGACCATGTCGACCTCGCCGTGCTCGGCGGTGGGCAGCCGCAGGCCGAAGTCGAACTCGGACAGCTCCACCTCCGGGGTCCAGCCGTACGTCCCCGGCTCCTCCGCTGCCAGCCGCAGGAACGGCGCGTAGCCGGCGCCGAGCGCGCCGTCCACATGGATCCAGAAGCCGCGGCGCAGGTCGACCAGCGGTTCCCCCGTCTTCGGGTCGGTGCCGTAGACCACCTCGCGCCGGACCAGGCCGTACCGCTCGAAGATCGGCAGCAGCCGCTCGCAGACCTCGCGGACGTTGTCGTGGGCGCCCTTGAAGGTGCTGCCGAGGTTGAGGTTGACGAAGATCGGGTGGCCCTTGGCGGCGAAGAACTCGACCAGCACCGCGAGGGCGTCGACGTCTATCTCCCCGGGGCCGTCCCAGGACAGCCCGGACGGGCCCGGGCGGGACGGGACCTCGGTGGGCCAGCTGCGCAGGCCGGTCACCGGGTCGGTCAGCGGGCACTCGTCGGCGTACTTCTCCAGGCCGACGGCGTGGAAGGTCTCCACGCCCAGGACGGCGACGGCCTTGGCGAAGGAGTAGTGGGTGTCCTCGGAGTAGAAGGCCACCGGGTGGTGGGCGTTCGGGTTCCGCCGGTCGGGGTCGGCCTTGACGTAGCGCACGGCGTCGAAGGGGGCGGCCGGCGGCTGGATCAGCGCCTTGCCGCTCAGGTAGTCGCGGGCGTTCCAGAGGGCGTACATGTTGCCCTCGGTCGAGCCCATGGACAGCATGTAGCCCCAGTAGGACTCCGGGTCGGCCGGGTCGTGCGGGCGCTCGGCGTGCCAGAGCTCGGCGTAGTAGTCGAGGACGGCCCGCTCGACGACCTTGGTGTTGGGCTTGTAGCCGCCGCTCTGGAACGGGTCGCCGAGGTTGTTGATGTTGTTCGGCATGAACCGGGCCAGGTCCAGCGCGGTGCCCTGCATGTCCTGGGTGGCCTGGTAGCCGACCAGGTGCTTGCGCTTGCGGGTCAGGTACTCGTCCACGGCGTCGAGCGCGCGCAGCCGCTGCGCGTCGTCCAGGCCGCCCACGGGGAGCGCGAAGTCACGGCCGTCCAGCTCCGGGTCGGGGCCGACGGCGGTCTGGGCTACCGTCGGGACTGCGCTCGGGGCTGCGGTCGGCGCAAGGGCGGCGGACGCGGTCGGGCTCATGGGCGGGCGCTCCGGGGGGTTGCTGCGGACGGCGACGGACGTTCGTGGCCAGCGGCAAGGATGGAACTTTCCAGACCTTCGGGGAAGCTCCTCCGAAGAACATTCGGTCCGACCCCGATCAGGTTTGCGAATCTGCGGAACGGGCTGGAATCCTGGCAGGCATGCCGAACAATCCGCAGGCCCGGCGAGCGCCCCTCGACGACGTCGACCGGGCGATCATCCGCGCCCTGGCCGACAACGCCCGACTCCCGAACAACGCCCTGGCGGCCGCCGTCGGCATCGCCCCGTCCACCTGCCTGGCCCGCGTCCGCGCGCTCCAGGAGCGCGGCATCATCCGCGCCTTCCGCGCCGAACTCGACCCCGCCGCGATCGGGCTGCCGCTCCAGGCGATGATCTCGGTCCGACTGCGCGCCCACACCCGCGAGCAGAACGAGAGCTTCCGCGGCACCGCCCCCGACCTGCCCGGTGTCCTGGCGGTCTTCCACATGGCCGGCTCCGACGACTACCTGCTCCACGTCGGCGTGGCCAGCCCCGAGGCGCTGCGCGACTTCGTGGTCGACCACCTCACCACCCATCCGGCCGTCGCCCAGACCCGGACCAACCTGATCTTCGAACAGATACCGGGCCGCCGCTACCTCGCCCCCGGGCACTGACCGCTCAGACCGCCTCGTGGGCTCAGGCCTCCGGCGCCTCGATGCCGCCGAGCAGGGCCCGGACGGTCGCGCTAGCGAACTCCGCCAGGGCGACGGGCCGCAGGGCCTCGGCGGGGCCCTCGCCCGCGTAGAAGACCTCCAGGAAGGCGCGGTGGAAGCAGGCGCCGATCAGCAGCATCGCGGCGGCGTCCGGATCGACGGCGACTGAGACCCGCCCCAGCCGCTGTTCGGCGCGCAGGTAGTCGGCCAGGCGTGAACTGACCTGGTGCGGACCGGCGTTGTCGAGCTTGCGGCGGTGCGCGGCGAGCAGCTCGGGGCTGGCGAGCAGCCCGCCGGCCATTGGGAACGACTGCCGGTAGAACGGCACGGCGACCTCGACCACCGCCTCCAGGTGCTCGCGCACCGTGCCCGCCCCGGCCCGGTCGGGCAGTTCGGCGACGGCGGCGGCCAGGCGCGGGGCGCGTTCGCGCAGCACGCGGACGAAGATCTCCTCCTTGTCCCGGAAGTGCTTGTACAGCGCCGCCTCCGAGCAGCCGGCCTCCCGGGCGATCTCCTTGGTGGTGGCCCGGACCAGCCCCACCGTGCCGATCAGCCGGGCGGCGGCGTCCAGCACCCGCGCCCGGGTCAGCGCGCCCCCGGTCAACGGCTCGGTCCCCTGGTGCGTCCCCTCGTTCGTCATGGGCACCAGCCTATCTTGACAGGTGGGTGAGCGCTCACTCACCATCGGGAGAAGAAGAAAGTGAGCACTCACCCACCCCCTGGGAGGGGTCATGGATCTCGCTGTTCTGGGCGCCACCGGCGGCATCGGCCGCCACCTGGTCACCCTCGCCCTCGCCGACGGGCACCACGTCACGGCCGCGGTCCGCGACCCGGTCCGACTGCCCGTCCACCACGACCGCCTGACCGTGGTCAGGGCCGACGCCCTCGACCCCGCCTCGCTGAGACCGGTGATCGAGGGCGCCGACGCCGTCCTCTCCGGCATCGGCCAGGCCGGCCGGACCGACCCCCTCCGGCCCGCCTCGACCTCCGCCCGCGCGGCGGCCACCGCCATGGCGGCCGTCGGGGTGCGCCGCATCCTCGTGGTCAGCGCCGCACCGCTCAACCGTTCCGGAGCCGGGCAGTCCCTCCTCGCCGCGAAGGTGTTCGGCCCCCTGCTCTGGGCCGCCCTCCGGGACGTGTACACCGACCTGGAGGCGATGGAGCGCGTGCTGCGCGAGAGCGGCCTGGACTGGACGGCCGTCCGGCCCCCGCGGCTGACCAACCGGCCCGGCCGGGGCCACTACCGGCACGCCGTCGAATCCGGACCGGCCGGCTCCACCATCCCCCGCGCCGACGTGGCGCGGGCCATGCTGGACCTGGTCACCGACCCGGCGAGCTTCCGGCACGCGGTCGGCGTCAGCTCCTGACCCCGACGGCGTGCCACCGGACGCGATTCCACGATTCCTCCACGGATGTGTCCGGCAAGCGGAGTTGATGCGTCCTGCCCCCTTGTCAGGCGCACCGTTCCTCCCTACCTTCGTGGACCAGGAACCCGGCCCCATCGGGCCCACCGGTTCGCGGCGGCCGCGATCCGCGCCGTCGCCATCGCCAAAGGCACGACCAGACCTGGAGGCGCCACATGCCCGTTCCCCTGATCGACGAGATCCGCGATGCCGGCCCGCTGGTGGTCGACGACGAGGCCATCGTGTTCGAGGACGACGACCGCGGCGACCACGAGGCCACGGCCTGCCTGGCCGACCCGTGGGTGACGGCCACCACTCGCTTCGCCTGCGACTTCAACTCCTGACGGTGACCGGTTCCGTCGCCGGCCGCAGCGGATGGTCCGATGACACCTGGTCGTACCTGAACGATCCGCGGATGCCGGCGATGGAACACGGCTGGAAGCTGCACGTCTCGGCCCGCCCCGGCGAACTCGACGCCGCGCTCGGCCTCGTCCTGCCGGTACTGGCACGCCATGTCTGCCACGCGAAGTGGGCCAGGGATCCGGAGACCCTGCGGGCACTCAACTCCGGCGTGTCCAGCGCCGGTTCGGTCGGCAAGGCGATCACGGTCTACCCGGCGCCCGGCACCGTCGTCACGCTCGCCGAGGAACTCGTCGCCGTGCTGCGCGGCCGGGAGGGTCCGCAGATCGTCAGCGACCGCCGGGTCGACCCCGACTCCCCCGTCTACTACCGCTACGGGCCCTTCAGCGGCGACTACCGGACCGGCCGGAGCGGGCGGCTCGAATCCGTCATGACGGGCCCGGACGGACGGCTCTTCGACGGGCTGGCCGGCGCCTCCTACCGGTGCCCGCCCTGGGCCGAGGACCCCTTCGAGCACCGGGACCGCCCGCACGGCACCGCCGGACTCGGCGGTGGGCGCTACCGGGTCACCGGCGGCATCACCCGTAAGCCGCAGGGCAACGTCTACCGGGCGCTCGACCGGACCAGCGGCCTGCCGGTGGTCGTCAAGCAGGCCCGGGCCTTCGTGGCCGAGGACGAGTCCGGGGCGGACACCCGCGACCGGCTGCGCAACGAGCACGCCGTCCTCAGCGCGCTCCACGGCCTCGGCGGGGTGCCGCGCGCACTCGACTACTTCCGGCACCGCACGGACGAGTACCTGGTGATGACCAGCTGCGGCGACCGGGACCTGCGGCGGGTCGTCCAGCGGAACGGCCCGTACCGGGACGGCGCGCTCTCCGAGCTGGCCGCGCGGCTGCTCCGCGTCCTGGACGGCATCCACCGGCGGGGCGTGGTGGTCCGCGATCTGAAGCCCGACAACGTCGTGCTCGACGCCTCGGGACGCTGCCATCTGATCGACTTCGGGATCAGCGCGCTGAACGGGGCCGGCCCGGACGGGTCGACGCCCGGCTACAGCGGCCCGGTTCGGCGCGCGGCCGGCGCGGCCGAGCCCGCCGACGACTACTACGCCCTGGGCGCGACGCTGTGCTTCGCCGCCACCGGCATGGATCCGGTGATCGTCGACGCCGACACCGCCGTCAACCGGGACCGTACGCTGGCGGGGCTGGCCTGGGCGCTGCCCGGCGACGATCACCGTCAATTCCGGGCGGTGATCGGCGAGTTGATGAGCCTCGACCCGGCGGTGCGAACCGCCGGCGCCGAGCGGCTGCGCACCGGGGCACCCGCCGTCGTCCGGGCGCCCGGACGGCTCCGCTTCGACGACGGCCTGCTCGAGGAGATCATCGGGCACACGACCGCGTTCTGCGTCGAGGAGGCCTACCGGATCGCCGACCCCGTGGCCGCCGCACGCGCCGCCGTCCCGACGCCGATCGACGTCTACGGCGGCAGCTCCGGGCTCGGCCTGGAACTCCTCCACCACCTGCACCGGCCCGGGGTGCGCGACGCCGTCGAGGCGCTGGCGCACTGGACGGCGGGCCAGTCCAGGACCCTTTCACCAGGCTTCTACTCGGGCCGTACCGGCGTCGAGCTCTTCCTCACCGAGGCGCACCGCGCATCGGCGGCGAGCCCGCCGGCGCTGCCGGACCTGCCGGACCTGCCGGCCTCAGGGCCGGACGGCGGACCGCCGGAGGCGGACCTGATCGAGGGCGTCGCCGGGATCGGCATCGGCCGACTGCTGCTCGCCCGGCACGCCGGTGCGGGCGGCCACCACGCACTCGCCGACCGGCACCTCGCCGTGGCCGCCGAGTGCGACCGGATGCTGGCCTCCGGCACGGCCCGGCTGACGCCCGCGGGCGCCGACACGGTCGGCAGCGCCGCCCTGCGCGAGGGGCTGGCGCACGGCGCGGCGGGCGTGGCGTACTTCCTGTTCGAATACGGCAGCGCGACCGGCGATCCCGCCGCGCTCCGCCGGGCCCGGCAGGCCGTTGCCCGGCTCGCCGCCCTCACCCCGGGCATCCTCGCGGCGGCGAGCGCCCCGGGAGCGACCCGCCGCTACGGCTCGTGGTGCCGGGGCCTGGCCGGAATCGGGGCGGTGCTCGTCCGGGCCGCCGACCGCCTGGGCGAACCCGGGTACCTCGCCCTCGCCCAGCGGGCCGCGCGCGGCTGCGCCGAGCTGGCGCCCCGGATGCCGCTGGTCACCCAGTGCTGCGGGCTGTCCGGGGTCGGCGAGCTGCTGGCGGACGTGGCCACGGCGTCCGGGTCCGAGGAGTTCTGGGACGCCGCCGAGACCGTCGCGGCGATCATCCTGAGCCGCAGCGGCGGCGCCCCCGCCCGTCCGGTGTTCCCGGACACCGGCCTCACCCGCTCCAGCGCCACCTGGGCCGGTGGCTCGGCCGGGGTGCTCGCCTTCTTCCGACGGCTGCACGACCGGGGCGGGCGGCGGCTCGGCCTCATCGACTGACGTAAGCCGTCTGCTCCGGCTGGTCCCTGCGCTGGCGGGGACCGTCACCACTCCATGCCGCGCCTGGCGACGACCGCCATCGCCAGGGCCGCGGGCCGTTCGACCAGCAGGGCCATGGCCAGCGACACGTACCAGGCGCCGCCGCCCTCCGCCGTCATCCCGTCGAACCAGGCGTCGAGCAGCAGCAGCGTGGCGGTGGCGGCGCCGGCCAGGGCGACCAGGCGCGAGCGGCGGATCAGGAGCAGCGCGGTGGCGATCAGGCCGGTGCACTGGAGCAGGTCCATCCCGATCCACACGGTGGCCAGTTCCTGACCTCGGCCTGCCCGCGGGTGGTCGATCCGAGCACCAGGATCCACCCGAACAGCAGCGCCGCCACCACGACCAGCCCGCCGGCCACCGCCTTGCGCGGGCGCTCCGAGGTCGGGGCGTCCGCGCCGAGGCGGTCGAGCAGGGCGTGCAGCGGTCGGGGGCGCGTATCTGACGTTCCATGATCGGAAACCTACCGTCACCCAGCTCGGCACGCCCCCGACCCGACGCTTAGTCAAAATTCTTGACTGTCAAAGTCCGTGACTGCTTCACTTGGTCCGTCGCCACCGCGCCACACCTCACGGAGGAACCGCCATGCACAGCAACCAACTCGCCGGAACCAGCCGCTTCACCGAGAAGCTCACCGCGGACAACGCCGCCCTCCTGCTGGTCGACCACCAGATCGGCCTGTTCGCGGCCGTCCGCGACTACAGCGTCGCCGAGTTGAAGCACAACGTCGTCGCGCTGACCCGGGCCGCCCGGGTGCTGGGCGTGCCGATCGTGGCGACCACCACGGCGGCCGAGACCCTGTGGGGCCCGCTCGCGCCGGAGCTGGCCGCGGCGCTGCCGCCGGAGCTGGAGGTCATCGACCGCAGCACCGTGAACGCCTGGGACGAGCCGCGGGTGCGGGCGGCGGTCGAGGCCACCGGCCGCAAGAAGCTGATCATCGCGGGCATCTCCACCGAGGTCTGCCTCACCCTGCCCGCCCTGTCCGCCACCGCCGCGGGCTACGACGTGTACGGCGTGGTCGACGCCTCGGGCACCTTCAACGACACCAAGCGCACCACCGGCATCCTGCGCATGCAGCAGGCCGGGGTCATCGCCGTCGACTACGCCTCCGTGGCCGTCGAGATGCTCGCCGACAACGCCAGCCCGCTGGCCGGCCCGCTCTACGAAGCCGTCGGCATGGACTTCGGCATCCTCAACGGCCAGCTCCGCGAGGCCTACCGCAAGCAGTCCTGAGACCGCCGACCACGACAAGGACCGCGACTAGGACATCACCGTGCACCCACTGCAGTTCGGCTTCTCCCTGCTGCCGACCCCCGACCTCCCCGCCCACCTGGAACTGGTCGCCGCCGCCGAGGAAGGCGGCCTGGACCTGGTCGGAATCCAGGACCACCCGTACGTGCCCGCGTTCCTCGACACCTTCAGCCTGATCGGGACCTTGCTCGCCCGCACCGACCGGCTCCGGTTCTTCCCCGACGTGGCGAGCCTCCCACTGCGCCCGGCGGCGATGCTCGCCAAGGCCGCCGCCTCGCTGGACCTGCTCTCCGGCGGCCGCTTCGAACTCGCCCTCGGCTCCGGCGGGTACTGGGACGGGATCGCCGCCATGGGCGTGCCCCGGCTCGCCCCCGGCCAGGCCGCCGACGCCCTTGAGGAGGCGGTCGCCGTGCTGCGCGCCCTGTGGCAGCCCGGGGAGAAGGTCCGCATCGAGGGTGCCTTCCACCGCGTCGACGGGGTCGCGGCCGGTCCCGCCCCCGCTCACCCCATCGGCATCTGGATCGGCGCCCAGGGCCCGCGCGCCCAGCGCCTCACCGGTCGCGCCGGGGACGGCTGGGCGGCCCCGATCGCCTCCTACCTGCCCTACGAGCGCTGGGCGGGCGCAAACACCACCATCGACAAGGCCGCCGAGGAGGCCGGTCGCGCCCCTGGCGACATCGTCCGGATCGCCCAGATCGTCGGCACCGTCACCGACCGGCCCGGCGGTTCGGAGGCCGAGGCCCGCACCGGCGCGGCCCCGGTGCACGGCACCGCCGACGAGTGGGCGGCCCTGCTCGCCCGCCTCG
Organism: Kitasatospora sp. NPDC023118; assembly: GCF_055560875.1. NCBI lineage: Bacteria > Bacillati > Actinomycetota > Actinomycetes > Kitasatosporales > Streptomycetaceae > Kitasatospora > Kitasatospora sp. NPDC023118. The sequence continues at coordinate 39,135 of NZ_JBVHHW010000020.1, read as the reverse complement.
CCCGCGAACAGCCGTTCCGCACCTTCGTGTTCTGGCCCGAGCACGCCGACCTTGACCAGCTCACCCGCTTCGCCCACCAGGTCGTCCCGGCCACCCGGGCGCTCCTCGCCGCCACCCCTTGAGATCCCCCCACCGGCCGGGCGATATCGTGAACGCCGACCACGGTGACCAGTGCGGATTCGAGGAGCGGCCGCGATGCAGGGACACGACCCCGTCCGCGGGCAGGACCTCGGCATGCTGATCTCCGTCGTCTTCCGCGGCCTGCAGGACGAACTCTGGCGCGCCCTGGCCCTCGAGGGCTTCGCCGACCTCAACCCGCGGCACGGCGCCGTCCTGGCCCAGCTGCGGCCCGAGGGCGTGCGCCCCAGCGAGCTGTCCCGACGCGCGGGCGTGCACAAGCAGATCATCGGCAACATGGTCGACGAGCTCGAAGCCCTCGGCTACGTCGAACGCCGCCCCGACCCGGCCGACCGTCGCGCGAAGCTCGTCGTCCCCACCGAGCGCGGCACCGCCGAGATCGCCTCCGCCCACCGCATCCTCGCCTCGTTGGAAGCCGACTACTCCGACGGCATCGGCCCCGAGGAGTTCGCCCGGTTCAAGCGGAGCCTGGCCCGGATCGCCGACTTCCAGCGCCGGCCCGCCGCCGAGCGCTGAGGAGCCCGCGTACGACGGCCCGGTGCCGTGGGTCCGATCGGAACCCACCGCACCGGGCCGTCGGTCATTCGCCGCGGCGGTCTCGTCAGCCGACGGTCAGCCGGAACGGCCCGGCCAGCACCGAGTAGCCGTCGTTGGCCAGGTAGTACGCGTCGTAGCCGCCCGCACCGTTCAGCTTGCCGGTGGAGAGGGTGACGGCGCCGCTCTGGTTCGGCGTGTAGGACCACGTCAGCGCGGAGCGGGAGCCGGGGGTGACGCCCGCCGGGTAGACGCCGACCCAGTTCTTCGGGCCGGCCTGGGCGGTGGTCGGCAGGCTGTAGCGCAGGGTGACGTTGCCGCCGTTGGCTACCGCGTTGAGGTCGCCGGTCAGCGTCGGGCCGGTGGCCGTGGAGGGGGCGAAGGCGGCGTTCAGCGGCGTGGCGTAGGTGTCGTTGCCGGTCAGCCCGGGCAGGCCGAGGGCGGACTCGATGGTGCGGCCGATGCCGTAGTGGTCGTAGTGCAGCGGGCTGCTGGTGCCGGCCGGGACGGTGCCCCGCGAGCCGACGAGGACGGTGGCGAGGTGGTTGTAGCCCTCGCTCTCGCTCTCGTCCCAGGTCAGGATGAGCAGCGAGCGCTGCTTGGTCCAGGCCGGGGAGGACAGCACCGGGGCGAGGGTCTGCTGAAGCCAGCCGTCCTGGGTCTTCAGGCTGGTGGCGCTGCCATTGCCGGAGGCCTCGCCGTCGTAGTAGTCGTCGGCGGCGATCCAGGAGAAGTTCGGCGTGGTGGCCGCCGACTGCAGGTCGGTGGTCAGCTGGGAGGTGTCGAACAGATGCGCCGCGCAGCGGGCCGGATTGCCGCTGATGTCGGTGTAGTTGATGAACGGAGCGTCGTCGGGCATGTAGTAGCTGTCGTAGTTCTTGTTGGTGTTGCAGGGCGTGCCCATGCCCTGCTCGTAGGCCTTCCAGGTCTTGCCGGCGTCCTCGATGGTGTCACCGAGGTGGCGCTGCGGGGAGTTGATGTTGGGCCAGTAGGTGGCGCCCTTGGTGTAGGTGTCTCCGCCGGCGACGGCGAGGTAGTTCTCGTCGCTCGGGTGGTAGACGCCGTGGGAGTCGGTGAGGGTGGCGCCCTGGGACATCAGGCTGTGGATGTACGGCGTGTCCGTCGGGTCGTTCATGATCTGGGAGTAGTCGGTGTTCTCCATCATGACCGTGAACACGTGGTCGTAGCCCGGCACAGCGGACGCGGGCGGGGTCAGCGGCGCGGGCGCGGTGACCGGGGTGTCGAGGGTGAGCGATAGGTTGTCCAGGTAGCCGGTCTCGTTCGAGGTGGACAGGAACTGCACCTCGACCTGGATCGACCGGGTCCCGGCCGGGACGGCTCCGGTGGCGCTGCGGGAGAGGAACTTGGTGCTCAGGCCCCGGTCGGTGGCGGAGACGGTGGGCAGCTTGGCGGTGGCGCCGAGCGGGGCGCCGCCCGCGTCCCGGAAGTGCAGGCTGACCGCGACGTAGCCGCCGTAGGTGGTCCAACCGCCCAGCCAGCCCGCGAGGTTGTAGTGCACCCCGCCGCCGTCGATCGCGGTGGCCGCCGAGGAGACGTCGACGGTCTGCGACATCGCGCCGTCGCCGAAGTTACCCGGGCCGAAGAAGGCCTTGCCGGGGGTCTGGCCGTCGTTCGGCAGGCCGAAGGAGCCCACCGAGTGGCACATCACGTTGATGCCGCCGGCCTGGACCGTCCAGCCGGGAACGGTGCTGGCGGCGCTCCAGTCGTTGGTGCAGTAACCGCCGGTCTCCGCGTCGCCGTTGACGATCAGGTTGCCGCTGCCGCCCGCCGCACTGGCGGCGGTGGGGGCGGCGACGACCAGCGCGCCGAGGAGGGGAAGGGTGGCGAGCAGCCCGCCGAGGGGGCTCCAGCGCAGTCGCATGGGGGGTACCTCGTCCTGTTGGTGAGGGTGAGTGCCATGGCTGTTCACCATGAGCGGGACATAAGTACCGGTCGACGCTGTCCGGCGGAAGAACGCCGGTCGAACTTGACCAGACAACTTTGCGCTCGCCCATGGCCGTTCGCGCCCGGAGGAGTTGTCCGCACCCCCATCCCCGGCCGGAGCGGGCCGCCGCCCGGCTCCGGGACGCCGAGGTGCCACGGCAGTGGGGCAGCGGGCGGTGAGACGGTGAGACGGTGAGGCGCCCGCTCAGGCCTTGAGCACCCGCACGCTGGTGTCGGCGATGGCCCGCTCCTGCTCGTCGGAGATCCCGGAGTCGGTCACCAGGTCGTGGACCTCGGCGAGCGGGCAGATCGAGGCGAAGGTGACCCGGCCGACCTTGGTCCGGTCGGCGAGCACGACCGTACGGGCGCTGCTGCGCAGGAAGGCGCGGTCGGTCTGGGCCTCCATCTCGTCGTGGGTGGTGCAGCCCTGCTCGGCGGTCAGGCCGTCCACGCCGATGAAGGCGAGGTCGAGGTGGTAGCGCTGGAGCATGCTGTCCGCGGCCGGGCCGACCAGTTCGTAGCTGGCCGAGCGGGCGATGCCGCCGATCACGACCAGGCGGATCTCCGGACGCACGATCAGCTCGGCCGCGATGTTGACGGCGTTGGTGACCACGGTGACCCTGCCCCGCTCGGCCAGCACCCGGGCCAGTTCGGTGGCGGTGGTCCCGCCGGTCAGGCCGACCACGGCACCGTCCGGCACCAGTTCGGCGGCCACCCGGGCGATCCGGCGCTTCTCCTCCTGCTGCTTCTCGCTGCGGTGCCGCAGCGGGAGTTCGAGGTTCACCGCCCCGGTGACCGCGCCGCCCCGGGTGCGGTGCAGGAGCCCCTGATCGTGCAGTTCCTGGAGGTCGCGACGGACCGTCGCGCCCGACACCCCCAGCAGATCGGCGAGCGCGTGCACGTCGACACTGCCCACCTCCGCGATGTGGGACAGGATCCGGGCGGCGCGATCAGCTTTGAGCATGGACGGAGTGTAGCCCCGGCCAAAGATGATTGAACTTGCCGTGTTCACTCGAAGCCGGGCCGCCGGGGTGACGACGGCGCCGGTTGCGGCCCGGGGCATCAGCGGCTCCCGATCGCGGCCGTCACGGCTTGGCCAGCACGATCGAGCGGGTCAGGTTGCGCGGCTGGTCGGGGTCCAGGCCGGCCGCCGTGGCCAGCCGCACCGCGAGGCGCTGGGCGCGCACCAGGTCGGCCAGCGGGTCGAGCGTGCTCACCGAGGTGACGGCGCCGGTGGCCCGGACCTGTTCCAGCAGCCCGGTCGGCGGTTCACCGAAGAACCAGACCACCCGGCCCGGGGCGGCGATGCTGATCGGGCCGTGCCGGTACTCCATCGCGGGGTAGGACTCGGTCCAGGCGCTGGCGGCCTCCCGGAGCTTGAGCGCCGCCTCGTTGGCCAGACCGACCGTCCAGCCGGCGCCGAGGAAGGTGAACTGGCCCGCCGCGGCGGCTCCTTCGGGCAGCGGCTCGGCCAGCGCCCGCTCGGCCTGCTCGGGCAGGTCGGCCGGGGCGAGGCCGAGGTGGCCGCGCAGCAGGGCGAGCGCCGTGGTGGCGAAGCGGGTCTGCACCACCGACCTCTCGTCCGCGAACTCCAGGTCCACCACGGCGTCCGCGGCCGTGGCGATCGGGGTGTCCGGGGCGCCGGTGAGGGCCGTGCCCGGGATCCGCCCGGCGCTCCCGAGCCCGGCGCTCCCGGACCTGGCGCGTTCGAGCGCGGCGAGCACCTCGGTCGTCGTCCCGGAGCGGCTGATGGCGACCAGCCGGTCGTAACCGCGGGCGGCCGGGAACTCGGAGGCCGCGAAGGCGTCCGTCTCCCCCAGGCCCGCAGCCTCGCGCAGTGCGGCGTACGCCTGCGCGATGTACAGGGAGGTGCCGCAGCCCACCACGGCCACCCGCTCGCCGGGATCCGGAAGCCCGGCGGGCTTCAGGCTCAGGGCCCGGCGCCAGGACTCCGGCTGACTGGCGATCTCCTGCTCGACGTGGCTCATGACGCTCCTTAGAGTGCGCAAACCTGCGCATCTGATGCTTATTTATGAGCAATACGACTATTTTTTACTACAACTACCCAGGACTGATCAGTGCTGCACACCCTGCCGCAGCCTTCGGTCACCGCCAGTCGACGAGCAGCCGGCCCCGGTGCGGCGGTGGTCATGCGTGGGTCACCCCTCCGTGGACCAGTGAGGGTGCGGGCGGCCCCGCACCCGTGGGGGTGGTGCGGGACCGCCGGGGGGCGGGTGTCAGCGTGCCGGACCGCCGGGGGCAGGGCGTCAGCCCGCGACGGACAGGCCCTGCTGCTTCAGGACGGCCACCGTCCTGCCCTGCGCGTCGGCCGGCACCTCCGGCAGGGTGGCGCCGCCGGTGCCCGCCTTGCCGAGGCCGTCGCCGAGGTCCGATGCGCGATTAACGGTGGCTGAGCCGGTTCGGCGGGCGGGATGTCTTCGGTCACCGGTCGAATGAGGCATCCCGAGGACGCGGGGCCCGCGGAAGCGGTTCCACGGCCCCGCGCCCGGTTCATCAGCCGATCGCCCAGTGCTGGAGCGCCGAGCCGGTGTCGGGCTGCTGGGTGACCAGCGCGCCGTCACCGGTCGAGGCCGTGGTCAGCAGCAGGCCGCTCTTCCGCGAGGCGAGCGTGTAGCCGCCCGGCACCTGGGTGGCGGTCCACCGCTGGTTGGCGCCGCCCGTGCAGGCCCACTGGATCACCTTCGCGCCGGCCGTGGTCGAACCGCCGCTGACGTCCAGGCAGAGCTTCGACTCGCCGTTGGCGATCTGGTAACTGCCGTCCTCCTGCCGGGTGAAGACCCAGTTCTGGTTCGGTCCGCCGTTCGGCCGCCAGGTGATCAGCTGGGTGCCCCGGCTGGTGGAGTGGCCCGGGTCGTCCAGTGCCTGGCCGGCGGCCGTCACCGTGCGGGTGCCGTCGAACGGAGCCGCTCCGGTGGCCGTGAGCGTCAGGGTCTGCTCGGCGGCGGTGCGCCCGCCGCCGACGGCGCTGCCGCTGGTGTCGGTCCAACTCCGGTTCGGGGTGGTCTCGGTGAGCCTGCCGGTGGCCGCGGAGAGGCCGAGCACGAGCCCGCTGTAGCGGTTCACGATCCGCAGCGCGCCGGTCGCGGCGCCGTCGGCCGCCTTGCCGGGGACGAGGAACCACTGCTGGCCGACGCTCGGGCCGCCCGCCGCGGCCGCGCCGACGGTGGGCCGGGTACCCCAGGAACGGCCACTGCGCGCCGAGGAGTTGACGCCGAGCAGCTGTCCGGTGCCGGTGTTGGCGATCCGGTAGGAGCCGTCGCCGTTCGGCGCGAAGGTCCAGGACTCCAACGCGGATCCGGTCGCCGCCGGAAGGGAGGTGGTGTCAGAGCCGCCCTGGACCTGGGCGAGCACCCGGCCGTCGGCGTTGGCGATCCGGTAGGACCGGCTCACGTCGACGGGGGGCGTCAAGGGCGTGGCGGGGTCGATGGTGACGTTCACGTACTCGCCGGAGGAGCCGCCGGAGCAGCCGAACGCGCAGTAGCTGCGGAAGGTCCGACCGACGATCGCGGAGCTGGTCCGGTTGGCGCCGTCGAGGAACCAGCGGTACCAGGAGGCGGTGTGGTAGCCGCCGGTGTCGCCGAGCGGGAACCACTTCTGGGTGGCGAGGTCCGCGGTGGCGTAGTACTGCTGGGGCGCGTTGCCGCTCTGGTCGACGGCCTGCGGCTCGCCGATGTACAGCCCGAGGTGGGCGTCGTAGGTGACGTCCATGACGAACAGCGGCGAGGTCGGCGGCATCGTCCCGGCCGCGATCTGCTGGGCCGCCGTGCCCTGGTTGGCCGGGTCGTACTCGTCCGCGGCCGGGGTGTAGCCGGTGCTGTCGGCGGAGTCGACCGGCACCAGGTTGCTCTCCCGTCCGCCGGCGCCGGGCTCGGACCAGGAGCCGTCGTACCACTTCTGCCAGGAGCCGGGCGCCATCTTCGCGGAGATCGGTGCGCGGGCCACGTGCGAGTAGAAGGCCTTCCAGCCGCCGCTCTTGTCGACGACCCGGGAGCCGTAGAAGACGTAGAAGTACCCGGAGGCGGTGTCCGTCAGCAGCCGCTGGTCGCCGTCGCCGTAGTAGTACGTCTCGTTGGGGAACTGGCCGGTGTCGCCGCGCTCGGTGCTGTACGGCGAGGTGATGGCGTGGTCCTTGATCGTCCAGGTCCGGCCCTGGTCGGTGGAGACCGCGTAGTCGATGGCGTCGTAGTGGAGCCCGTCGCCGAAGGGCTGCGGGGTGAACTCGTTGTGCACCAGCCCGTACCAGTCGCCGGTGTCCGGGTCGACCCAGACGCCGGACAGGTCGCAGTAGTTCTTCTGCGCGTACCCGCTGCCGCCCCCGGCGGAGGTCGCCTCGCGCCCGGTGGGGCTGTTGTCGCAGCGGGCGGTGGTGTCGTTGTTCCGGTCGGTGGGGTCGGCCGGGTTGACGGCGTCGCTCACGGCGACGGACCGGGTGGCGGTGTCGAAGTCGGTGCCGGTGAAGAAGTCCCAGTAGCGCGGGTCGGTCTTGCCGTAGAGCGCGGCGGACTGCTGGAACCAGAAGCCGCCGTCCTTGTCGAGGTACGGGACGGCCGGGGTGTCGGTCGGGTGGGTGTACGGGACGGGCGCCCCGACGGTGACGGTGTAGGCCGCGCCGGCGGGGTCGGCCGACGGCGAGGCCGTGGCGGGCAGGGCGGCGGAGGCGGGGGCCAGCAGGGCGAGCGCCGCCGTCAGCGCGGCGGCGAGTCTTCGGGGGGCGCGCCGGGGTGGGCGAGGGAACACGTGCTCCTCCAGGGGTGGTCGAGCGAACGGGGACGGGGGCACCGGCCCCCGTCCCCGTGTGACGTGGGCGGGGTCAGCCGGCGATGGGGCCGGCGCCGGCCAGCTGCAGCGAGAAGGCGCTGCCGGTGGACTGCTGCGGCGTCTTCACGTGCACCACACTGGTGGCCGCGTCGTACCACCAGCCGGAGCCGGCCGTGTCCAGCTCCGCCTGGGAGTCGAAGCCGTCCAGCGCCCGGTGGTCGAGCAGCACCGCGCCGGGCCCGGCGCCGGTGTGCACGGTGAACTCGTAGGCGCGGGCGGCCGGTTTGCCGGTGTAGTCGCCGACGCTCGGCCCGACCTCGACGGTGGTCATGCCGTGGCCCCGACCCACCGAACGGACCGTGACGTCCTGGGTGGCGGACGCGCCCTGCTCATGGCCGCGGGTGGTGCCGTCGTCCTCGTACAGGGTGTAGGAGGACGAGCCCTGGGCGTAGATGTCGTAGTCGAGCCGGGTGGTGTCGCGGGTCTGCCAGGAGAGCGTGCCCTGGGGCCACATCGGCACGACGGCACCGGCCCGGACGAACAGGGGCAGGGTGTCCAGCGGCGCCTGGTAGCCGTTGAGCGTGGTCGGCCCCTGGTAGGTCTTGCCCGTCCAGTAGTCCACCCAGGTGCCCTCGGGCAGGTAGATGCCGTTGCGGGTGGCGGAGTCGTCGTAGACCGGGGCGACCAGGAAGTCCTTGCCGCTCAGGAACTCGTACTTGGCCGCGTCACCCCAGGTGTTGGGGTCGTCCGGGTACTCCAGGACCAGCGGCCGCACCGCGCCGACGCCGCTCTGGTGGGCCTGGGCGGCGAGCGTGTACAGGTAGGGCAGCAGCCGCTCCTTCAGCTGCAGGTAGCGCCGGTTGATCGAGGTGTACGGTTCGCCGGCGCGCCAGGGCTGCTTGTCGGTGGCGGCCCAGCCGTCCATGGTCATGATGGTCGGGATGAAGGTCTTCCACTCCAGGTCCCGGGTCTCCACCTTGGGGTCGCTGCCGAAGATGCCGCCCACGTCCCCGGTGTCGTAGGCGATGCCGGACATGGTGGCCCCGGCGTAGGTGGGGATCTGCCAGCGGACGTAGTCGTACGTGCCCTTCTGGTCGCCGCTCCACAGCACGCCGCAGCGCTGGGCGCCGGCCCAGGAGACCGGCAGCCAGACGAAGCCGCGGGCGTCGCTGTTCTGCCGGATGCCGTCGTACGCCTTCTGGCAGCCGTCGAGGGCGAACTTGTAGCCGGGACCGACCCAGGCGACGTCCAGCTTGCGCACCCGGACCCCGGCCTTGACCTCCTCGTTCTGGTTGGGCAGGCCGGTCGAGGTCCACAGGCCCAGCTGGGCGTGCTGGTCGCGCAGCCCCTGGCCGGTCTGCTGGAGGTTCTCGTAGCCGCAGCCGTAGCCGTCGTTGACCAGCATCCAGCCCAGCGGGTCCTGGTTGGCGGTGTAGCCGTCGGCGACCTTGAGGGCGTCCAGGGTGTGCCGCTCGCCGCGGTTGGCGTTGTGCAGGTAGCAGTCGGAGTCGCCCGGTTCCAGGCCGTAGACCGGCGGCATGAAGGGCTTGCCGACCAGGTCGGTGTAGGCGCTGATGACCTTCTTCAAGTCCGGGCCGTAGAAGTAGTAGCCGTCGAAGCGGCGTTCGCGCTCGGCGGTGGTGACCGGGTCGCCGAAGGTGTAGGTGCCGGGGGCGTAGGTGTGCCGGAAGACGCCGTAGCCGGCCGAGGAGAGGTAGAAGGGCTGGGAGTTGTTGAAGCCGCCCTCGTTCCAGTTGTAGTCGTTGGCGGCGTGGACGGTCCGGCCGCGGTGCGAGAACGAGCCGTTCTGCTCGCCGGCGCCGTAGAACTGCTCCTGCGGTCCGCGGGCCAGGGTCTGGGCCGTCGCGTCCTGGGTCCAGGTCAGGCCGCGGGTCTCCTGCCAGACGGGCTTGCTGTCGTCCTCGGCGTACAGCGCGAAGCGCAGCGGGTGCTTGTAGGCGCGCAGCGTCAGGTGCTCGGAGCTGATCGCCCAGTAGTCGCCCTCGTCGCTCTGCCGGACGGTCTTCAGTACGGGCGGGGCTGTCGCGATCATCTCCCCAACGGGCGGGGCGGTGAAGGTGCCGTCCGGGGCGAACTGCAGGCGGAAGGTGTCCTCGGTGGTGAAGTCGACCCGGGCCTTGGCGGCGCCGGCCTGGATCAGGTAGCCGTCGCCGTCGCGGGCGATGCCGGTGGCGTCGCCGACCGTAGTGGGCTGGGTCAGCAGGGCGGTGGCCGTGTAGGAGGAGTTGGTGACGCTGTAGGGCACGACCAGGACCTGGTAGGTCCCGGAGGCGTCGGGGATCACGGCGGTGGCGGGGTCGGCGCCCGAGGAGTCCTCGGCGACCTTCCGGCCGGCGCTGTCGTAGACGTAGAGGTCGAACTCCATGGCCGGGTCGGGCCAACTGATGGAGACCGGGACGCCGCCGTCGGGGTTGTCCTTCCAGTACCCGGCGGGGACGTCGACGGTGAGGTTGAAGCGGTCGCAGACCTTGCCCTGCGGGTCCGCGGCGGCGCTCGGGCAGTGCTTGGGATCGGGCACCGAGCCGCTCGGATAGGTCGGGGACTGCCAGGTGACGGTCCGGTGGGCGGTCGAGAGCGCGCCGCTCGGGGGTGTCGCGGCGTGGACGACGGGGGCGGTGCCGAGCAGGCCGCACAGCATGGCGACCACGGCGACCAGGATGCTTCGGGGGCGTGGTGGGCGTAAGCGCCTGACGATGAGCATGGGCATGCCACCATTCGAGGAGGGTCAGGGCGGTGTGCGGCGCAGGACCCTACCAGTTCACTTCTGCTCACTCAATGGTTAAGCATGCGCATTGCTGGGCAAAGAGCTGTCCGAACATGCTTGGTACTGAAGTGAATTACACAGCTTCACACAGCACGAAGGTTCCCCGACACCGGGGCCGGCCGGCGCCGACCCCCTTCCGCAAAGGCGGCAGTGAGATGAAGCGCCCCCTCCTCGCCCTGTGCGCCGTCACCGTGGCCGCCGCGCTCGCCGTCTCGGCGTGCAGCAAGGGCTCCGGTTCCGGCTCCACCTCGGCCGACGGCGCCACCGTGATCAGGTTCGTCGCGGCCGACTACGGTTCCAACGGCCAGAACCCCACCCAGGCGTACTGGCAGGCCGTCATCTCCGCCTTCGAACAGCACAATCCCGGGATCAAGGTCCAACTCCAGGTGATCAACTGGAACGACCTCGACACCCAGGTCAAGACCATGGTCCAGAACGGCAATCAGCCGGACATCCTGCAGACCGGCGGCTACGCCGACTACGCCAAGAACGGCATGCTCTACCCCGCGGGCGACGTCCTCTCCCCTGCCACCGCGGCCGACCTCGTCCCCGCCCTCGCCAAGGCCGGCGTCCAGGACGGCACCCAGTACGGCGTCCCCTTCGTCTCCAGCGCCCGGATGTTCCTGATCAACAACGCCCTGTTCCGCAAGGCCGGCCTCGACCCCGCCCACCCGCCGAAGACCTGGGCCGACGTCACCACCGCCGCGACCGCCCTCAAGAAGGCCGGGGTGGACGTGCCGCTCGGCATACCGCTGGGCAAGGAGGAGGCCCAGGGCGAGTCCTTCATCTGGATGCTCGGCAACCACGGCGGCTACCAGGACGCGAACGGCAAGTACACCATCGACTCCCCCGCCAACATCGCCACCTTCACCCAGCTCAAGTCCTGGGTCGACGCCGGCCTAACCGAGCAGAGCCCCGCCTCGGTCAACCGCACCGACCTCACCAAGGACTTCGCCTCCGGCAAGGTCGGCATGCTCAACGGCTTCCCCGGCCAACTCGCGGACGTCAGGAACATGGACGTCACCTGGGCTCCGATGCCCGGCAAGGACGGCCCCTCCCCCGCCACCCTGGGCGTCGCGGACTGGGTCATGGCGTTCAAGAAGGGCGGCCACAAGGACCAGATCAAGGCCTTCCTCGACTTCGCCTACGGCAAGGACAACACGGTGAAGTTCACCAAGGAGTACAACCTGCTGCCGGTGACGAACTCCGCGCTGACCGCCCTGCGGTCCGACCCCGAGGAGGCCGCGCTCCAGCCCTTCCTCAACATCCTGCCCACGGCCGCCTTCTACCCGCTCAGCGACCCGACCTGGCCCGGCGTCTCCGCCCAGGTCAAGACCCAGATCGGCGCCGCCGTCACCGACCCGGGAAAGGCGCTGAGCGCCCTCCAGCAGGCCGCCGCCCAGGCCGGACAGTGACGACGATCAGCCGGCACCAGGACGTCGACACCGTGCCGATTCCCCCCGCCTCCGCCCGGCGCCGGTCGCTGCTGCGCCGGCTGGGTCCGCTGCCCTGGATCGGACCGGCCGTCCTGCTGATCCTCGCCGTGGTGGTCTGGCCGGTCGTCGAGATGGTCCGCACCTCGCTGCGGCGCGTCGACACGACCGGCACCGACCACGGCACGGCCGGTCTGCTCAAGTACCGCAAGCTGTTCGCCGACCCCCGCCTGCCCGACGTGCTCGGCTGGACGGTGGTGTGGACCGTCACCGTGGTCGGTCTGACCATGCTGATCTCGCTGGCGCTGGCCCAGCTGTTCAACCAGAACTTCCCCGGCCGCCGGCTCACCCGCTGGGCGCTGATCGCGCCCTGGGCCGCCTCGGTGCTGATGACGGCGATCGGCTTCCGCTGGATGCTCGACCAGGTCGCCGGGGTGTTCAACCGCCTGCTGCTGGACCTCGGCCTGATCGACCGCCCGCAGGCCTGGCTCGGCGACGCCGCGCACGCCAAACCCTGGCTGGTGCTCGTCGCCGTCTTCGTCTCGCTGCCGTTCACCACCTACACCCTGCTGGCCGGACTGCAGGCCGTGCCCGCCGAGGTGTACGAGGCGGCCCGGGTCGACGGCGCGTCGCGCGCGCAGACCTACCGGCGGATCACCCTGCCGCTGCTGCGCCCGGCGTTCCTGGTCGCCCTGGTGGTCAACCTGATCAACGTCTTCAACTCCTTCCCGGTCATCTGGGGCATGACCCAGGGCGGCCCCAACACCGACACCGCCACCACCACCGTGTTCATGTACACGCTGCGGAGCTACGACGTGGCGGAGTCGGCGGCGATGTCGGTGGTCAACTTCGCCGTCGTGATCGTCATGGTGCTGCTGTTCCTCAGGGTCAGCCGCTGGAACCAGGAGAGCAGCCGATGAACCGCCCGGGAACGCGGCCGATGAAACGGCCCGCCGCACGCACCGTCCTGCTCACCGCCACGGCCTGGGCGCTGGCCGCGCTCTTCCTGCTGCCCTACCTGGAGATGGTGGTCACCGCCGGACGCCCCGCCGATGAACTGCGCGACAGCGGCTACCTGCCCCGGCACCTCGACTGGTCCTCGTTCACCAAGGTGTGGTCCGACACCACGCTCGCCCAGAACCTCCAGATCACCCTGGTGGTGGCGCTCGGCTCCACCCTCCTGGTGCTGGCGGTCGCGCTGCCCGCCGCGTACCACACCGCCCGGGTCGACTTCCGCGGCCGCAGGGCCTTCCTGCTACTGGTCCTGGTCACCCAGATGTTCCAGCCCACCGCGCTCCAGGTCGGGCTGTACCGCGAGTTCTTCACGCTCGACCTGCTGGACACCGTCCTGGTGCTGGTCCTCGCCAACGCCGCGTTCAACCTCGCCTTCGCGGTGTGGATCCTCAGCGCCTACATCGCCGCGATCCCGGTCGAGTTGGAGGAGGCCGCGCAGATCGACGGGAACGGACGGCTCGGCGCCCTGTTCCGCGTCACCCTGCCGCTCGCGATGCCGGGCGTGGTGACGGCGGTGATCTTCACCTTCATCGCGGCCTGGAACGAGTTCGTCATGGGCCTCACCCTGACCACCTCCACCGACCGCCAGCCCCTCACCGTCGGCATCAACAACATGATCGGCGCCTACAGCGTCCAGTGGAACTACGTCTTCGCCGCCTCCGTCGTGGCGATCGTGCCGGTGATCGTCCTCTTCGCCGCGATCGAACGCCATGTCGTCTCGGGCCTCACGGCGGGATCGGTCAAGTAGGGGCCCCGCCCACAGTGATCACCATGTCGTCCACCGGCCCGACCGACCCGGCCGAGCCGACTCGTCAGGGCGTCCGGGAGTCCGTGGTGAGCGCCGTCAACAGCGGTTCCAGGAAACGCTGTTCGAGTCGGCCCGGAGGCAACTGGTCGGGTTCGACGTAGCTCTGGGCCAGGCCGCCCTCGCGGATCGCGATCAGCAGGCGGGCGAGTTCGTCGGCGTCCACGGTGAGGGTGCGGCCGGCCAGCTTCGATTCGAGCCACCTGGCCGGCTGGTTCCAGGCGCAGCCGCTGTTCGAGCAGATCAGCGCCAGCGACCCCGACCTGGTCGACTGACCGGGTCAGCACTGGGACGCCACGGATGAACCAGGAACCGCGGATCGCGGTCTTCGGAGCCGGCAGCATCGGCTGCCACCTCGGGGGCATGCTGGCCGCCGTCGCCGAGGCCATCCTGATCGGCCGGCCGGCCGCGATGGCGGCCGTCGAACGGGACGGGCTGACGCCGACCGGCCCCGGCGACGCCCGCCGCCGGGTACGGGAGCCGGCCACGGCCACCGACGCGGCCGGCGCCGAGGGGGCCGACTACGTGCTGGTGACCGTCAAGTCCGCCGTGACCTCGTCGCCGGGCTTGCCGCCGGCCAGCCCGATGGGGTCTCCCCGTCCGGGGACACCGACAACGTCTGCGCGCCTTCGCGCCGCGCACGGCCGAGACATTTTCGATCATGTCCGGGCAATCTAAATCACATGGGCAAGCCCCTTCAGAAGGCACACCGCACGAGCACGAGACGGCCCGTCACTTGAGTTCGCGCTTGAGGATCTTGCCGGTGGCCGTCATCGGCAGCCGCTCGACGATCTCCACGATGCGCGGGTACTTGTGACCGGCCATCTGCTCCCGGCCCCAGGCGATCAGTTCCTCGGGGGTGGCCTCGGCGCCGGGCTCCAGGATGACGAAGGCCTTGACCTCCTCGCCGTAACGGTCCTGGGGCACGCCGACGACGGCGGCCAGACTGATCGCGGGGTGGGTCATCAGCACCTCCTCGATCTCGCGTGGGTACACGTTGAAGCCGCCCCGGATGATCATGTCCTTGACCCGGTCGACGATGTAGTAGAAGCCGTCCTCGTCCCTCCGGGCCAGGTCACCGGTACGGAACCAGCCGTCCCTGATCGCCTCGGCGGTGGCCTCGGGCCGGTTGTAGTAGCCCTTCATCACGCCGTGGCCCTTGACCGCGAGTTCACCGACCGCGCCCGTGCCGGTGACCTCCGACCAGTCCGCGTTGATCAGCTTGACCGCCACGCCCCAGACCGGGACGCCGACCGAGCCGGGGCGCGGCTCGCGGTCCGGATCGGAGAAGGTCACCACCGGTGAGGTCTCGGAGAGGCCGTAGCCCTCCAGGATCCGGACGTGGAGCCGCTCCTTGACCCGGCTGATGATCTCCACCGGCAGCGGAGCGCCTCCGGAGACCCCGATCCGCAGGTTGCGGGCGATCCGGTCCACGTCGACGGCACCGGTGAGGGCGCGCAGCAGGCCCCACCACATGGTCGGGACACCGGCGAAGAAGGTGATCTCCTCGGTGCTCATCAGCCGCACGACCTGCTCCGCGTCGAAGCGCGGCATCAGATGGAGGGTGGCCGCCGTCGAGAAGCCGGTGTGCATCTGGATGGTGGCGCCGAAGGTGTGGAACAGCGGCAGGCACAGGACGTGGCTGTCGGTGGCCGGTGTGCTCCGGAACATCCGGTTGCACGCCATCACGTTCATCATCGTGTTGGCGTGGGAGAGTTCGGCGCCCTTGGGCTGGCCGGTGGTGCCCGAGGTGTAGAGGATGACGGCGGTGTCGGTCGCCTCGGTGGCGACCGGGTCGAAGACCGGGGGCTTCCCGGCGAGCGCCGCGCCCAGGGTCTCCGCGTCCCTGATCGGCGAGGGCGCGGCCGGATCGACGGTGATCAGGAAGAAGTCCTCGCAGGTGTCGACCTCGTTCCACGCCTTCCAGCCCTCTTCGCCGATGGCCAGGCCCGGCGTCCCCTCGTAGCAGAAGTAGGCCTCCACCTCGGCGTCGCGCAGGTGGTAGGCCACCTCCCGGGACTTGAGCAGGATGTTGAGCGGGACGACCACCGCGCCGGCCTTGAGGATGCCGTAGTAGACGATCGGGAACTGCGGCACGTTCGGACAGCTCAGCGCCACCCGGTCACCGGGCCGGATCCCGCGCTCCACCAGCAGGTTGGCGACCTGGTTCGCGGCCGCTTCGACCTCGGCGTAGGTGAGCCGCGTCGAACCGAGGACCAGGGCGTCGCGGTTCGGGTACGTGCGGGCGGAATCCTCAAGCAGGACCGACAGGTTCAGCATGGTGCCTTCCGAAGGTGTGGATCCGGGCCGGGCCGCGGGGGTGGCTCTCCTGCGGCCCGGCCCGGGGCGGGCGGGGGTCACACGTCGATGGACTCGCGTCATCATCGCCGCCGGGGTGGATCACGACCAGTAGTGGGCCGAAGATCGCACCCGCACGATCTTCGCCGCGGCTGCCGTGCCTTCGGGTCCGCTAGCGCGTCGGCGTGAAGTCCGGGAGTCGCTCCAGGCTCTCGGCGACGGCGGCGAAGCCGTAGTCGAGCATCCGCCGCTCGTACTCCTCGACGGCGGAGGGGAGTTCGGCCTCGCCCCGCTGGACGGCGGTGAGCGAGCGGGTGAGCAGCGCGGCGTCGCGCAGGGCCGTGTTGGCGCCCTGGCCGCCGCTCGGCGGCATCGGGTGGATCGCGTCCCCGAGCAGGGTGACCCGGCGGGTGCCGCCCCAGTACGGTACGGGCTTGGCGTAACGGACCGTCAGGGGCGAGCTGTTGACGACATCGGCGCCGCGTACCAGGTCGACGAGGTCGGGGTGCCAGCCGTCCAGCAGGGTGAGCAGTTGACCGCGAACGGCCTCCCAGCCCTCCGGCTCGGCCGGGACGGGGCCGGGGAGCATCACCACCCAGCGCAAGTAGCTCTCGGTGTCGGGGAGTCGGACGTCGGGCGCGAGCTCGGCGGCCGCGCGCTGCGGCGGCCGGCGGAACTCCATCCGGCCGAGCAGCAGGCTCACGCCGGGGCCGTGCACGACGGTGCCGAAGCCCGGCACCAGCGCGGCGAACCGCTCGGTGAGCGGGGTGCGCCCGAGGACGGCGTTGCCGGGGACGGTGACCACCTCGGCCGCGGGCAGCAGCCGGCGGCGCACCGCCGAGCCCACGCCGTCCGCGCCCACCAGCAGGTCGCCGACGGCGCTGCCGCCGTCGCCGAGGTGCGCCTCGACCGTGCCGTCCGCCCGTTCCTCGTAACCGACCACGGGCTTGCCGAACTCGACGCGGTCGCCGAGCCCGGCCAGCAGCAGCTGGCGCAGCACGTGCCGGTCAGTGGCGACCCCCTGGTCCACCGCCCCGAGCCTGCGGAGCTCCCGGAGCCGCTGGTCGAGCACCAGCCGCTCCCCCGCCATCGGCCCGGTGACGGCCTCCAGCAGCGTGTGCAGCCGCTCCGGCAGGCAGGCACGCAGAGCGGCCAGGCCGTGTCCGTTCAGGGCGATCCGGAAGCCCTGGTAGCGGCTGTGCGGGTCGTCCTCCCGTTCGAGGACGCGTACGTCGACGCCGGCCCCCAGCAGCCCGTGCGCGAGGCAGAGCCCGCCGATCCCGGCCCCGGCCACCAATACCCTCATCCTTGCTCTCCCCCTGCTCGGTAGGCGTCCAGTCTTTCGCACCCGCCTGGCCCCGGGTCAGTGATCTTTGTGGCCGGAACCACGTGACAACTGTCACCCCCGTCACCGCGAGCGGCCACAGGCCCGGCCCGACGGCAAGGCCCCCGCCTGTGCGAAAGTCGGATCATGTACTACGCGATACGCCGGATGACCACTGCGGAGCACCGGGAACTGCGCTCGATCAAGCTGGAGGCGCTGCTCGACTCGCCGACGGCCTTCGGCTCCTCCTACGACGACACCCTCGCTCTTCCCGACGATGCCTGGCAGCAGCAGGCCTCCGTCGAGGCCACCGCCGCGGAGTGCGCCACGTTCGTCGCCGTCGACAAGGCCGGGGACTGGGTCGGGATCGCCGGAGTCGGGCCGCTCCCGGACGTCCCCGACCACGTCCACATCCACTCGGTCTACGTCTCCCCCGAGTACCGCGGCCCCGCCGGCCCGGCCGCCGAGCTGATGCGCGAGTGCATCCGCCACGCCCGGGAGCACACCGACGTCCGCTGGTTGACGCTGGGCGTGCACGAGGACAACCGGCGGGCGCTGGCCTTCTACCGCAGGCTCGGCTTCACGGACACCGGCAAGACCGTCCCCTACCGCCTCAACCCCTCGGAGCGGCTGTTCATCCTGGGCTACCCGGACTTCCGGGCCCCGGGCCAGGCCTGACGCACGGTGGCGTGCTTGGGTTCGGTACACCGCTTGTCCATCGCCGTCCCCCGTCAACGAGTGCCGGGGCAGCGTAGCGCGCGCACGTGCCCGTGCCCGTGCCCATGGAGCGGAGCAGCTCGTTCCACCGCCGCTCCGCTCCGCGGGTCCCCGGCCTACAGGTGACGCGCCAGCGCCTCGTGCACCCGCCGCCAGGCGTCGGCCGTCGCGTCGGCGTCGTGGTCCTCCGGACGGTCGGCCGCGAAGCCGTGCCGGGCGCCCGGGTACGTGACCAGCTCGTGCTCGACCTTCGCCCCGGTCAGCCGCCGCTCGGCCTCCTGCCACTCCTCCTGCGGGAGGATGTGGTCCAGCTCGCCGCAGAAGCCCAGCAGGTACACGCCGTTGGCGGCGATCCGCTCGGCCGTCTCCAGCGGTGGCACCGGACCGACCAGCGGGAAGCCGGAGTTGAGCAGCCAGCCCGGGTAGAACACCGCGGCCAGCTCGAAGCGCAGCTCGGTGGCCGCGCGCACGGCGATGTGCCCGCCCATGCTCGTCCCGAGGAACGCCACCCCGTGCCCGTCGGCCATGCCCCGGGCCGCGGCCAGCGCCTCGGCGGCGTCGGCGACCAGTTCGTCGCGGTCCAGGGCACGCATCAGCACCAGGCCCGCCGCGCGCTCCTCGGCGCTGTACCCGAGCTCGGTGCGGCGGGCGCTGCGCCAGTAGAAGTCCGGCGCCACCACCACGTAGCCGCGGCCTGCCAACTCGGCGCAGACGCCCCGGAGGTACGCGTTGACCCCGTACAGCTCCGAGCAGACCACCACCGCGCCGCGCACCTCGCCCGCCGGGCGGTGCACATACGCCTCGATCCCGCCGGGCGTGCCCAGCTCCTGCCACTGACCCCTCATCGAAACCCCCGTCGATCGGCCGGAACGTGCCGCCGCGCATCATAGCGCCATCCGTCGGGCAGGCCCGACTCCGGCGGGCGGAGCACCCCCGACCCACGGGGCCCTTGGCTCCCCGGCTCCCCGGCTCCCCGAGCCCCCTGACAAGGACTTGGTATGACCACGGCAAAGGCTTCCCTCCGCCGTGTCCGGCATCTGGACCGAGCGGCGGCCGAGCTGATGAGGTGTCGGCGCTCAAACAACGCACGGACAAACCTCCCACACCCTCACACTCGGGAGCAGACGCATGCGCAAGCCGTTCAAGGCCGTCGCCCACACCCTCACCGCGCTGGCCCTGGCCGCTTTCGGCACCACCACGATGGCCACCGGAGCCTCGGCGCAACCCACCCCGGCCCCAGCCCACTTCGGGCTCAAGCCGCTTCACCCCGGCACCGCCCAGCGGTCGGCCGCGACCACCAGCAACACCCTGTCGGTGCGCTCCAGCGCCACCCAGGGCGTGGTGTCCCCCACCCCGAAGGTGTACCTGGTCTTCTGGGGCTCGCAGTGGTCATCCGACCCGGCCGGGGTCGCCCCGGACATGCAGAACATGTTCAAGGGCCTCTACGGCAGCCAGGACACCTGGGGCACCATCCTCAACCAGTACTGCGAGGGCGTCGCCAAGGGCACCACCACCTGCGGCACCAAGGGCGTCCACGTCCAGCACCCGGCCTCCTCCCCGCTGGCCGGCGTCTGGTTCGACAACTCCGCCGCCGCGCCCGCCAGCGCGACCGCCACCCAGATCGCCGCCGAGGCCGGCAAGGCCGCCGCCCACTTCGGCAACACCACCCAGGCGCCCAACCTCAACGCCCAGTACGTGGTCGTCTCCGCCACCGGCACCCACCCGGACGGCTTCCCCAACTCCGGCTTCTGCGCCTGGCACGACAAGACCAGCAGCTCCTACGGCACCCTGGCCTACACCAACCTGCCGTACATCCCCGACAACGGCGCCGGCGCTTGCACCACCTTCACCGACGGCCGCCTGCTCTCCGGCATCGAGTCCACCGAGACCCACGAGTACGCCGAGACCGTCACCGACTTCTGGCCCAGCATCGGCTGGAACGGCGGCGGCGGCGAGATCGGCGACGAGTGCGAGAACCTCGACGCCTACGTCACCCTGAGCACCGGCACCTTCGACCTCCAGGGCCTGTGGTCCAACAGCGCCAACAAGTGCGTCACGCACGGCTGATCGGGTTGAGCTGAAGCGCGGGTCCGAGCGGATCGGGCCCGCGCTTCCGTCGTCCCCGGGGCTGAGCGGCGGCGTGGACGGCGGCGGGGGGGGAGACGTGATCGCACCCGGCCCGCTCATTCGGCCTTGAGGTGCGCCAGCGCGGTGATGATCCGGCCCGCGATGTCCGGCGGCCACGGGAAGGCGACCGTCACGGCCCGCTGGTGCGCCAGCCCGTGCAGGCCCAGCCACAGTGCGACGGCGTCCGCGGGCACGTCGGAGCTGACGGCCCGGCCGGCGGTGACGCAGTCGTCCAGCGCCTCGGAGATCAGGCCCAGACACGCGTCGCCGAGGGTTTCCATGTCGTCGGCCGTCACGGAGGTGCCCTGCAGTGCGGGCATCCAGAGGCCGCCGAACATGGTGCGGTAGCGCTCGGGATGGTCCTGGGCGAATCCCAGGTAGGCGTGGCAGAGGGCGAACAGGCGCCGCCGGGGGTCCTCGCCGGCGGCGTCCACGGCGGCGCGCAGCTGCGCCTCCAGTTGCTCGAACGCCTGCTTCACCACGGCCAGCATGATGGCCGGCTGATCCGGGAAGTGGCGGTAGATCGAGGGAGCGGCGATCCCGACGCGGCGGGCGACGGACCGCAGCGTGATGGCACCTTCGTTGCCGGTCTCGTCCAGCAGTTCGACCGCTGCGGTCACGATCTCCTCGCGCAGCCTGGCGCCTTCCCCGCGACGGTTGCGGGGGCGGGTCGGTGTCGTGGTCGGCTCGTCGTCCATGACGTGAACTTACACCCGAGAACTTACGGGTACAAGGCTCTTGCGCGCCATAGAGTTACAGCTGTAACTTTACGATCGTAACCGCAGCCGCCCGAAACGGAGTACGTCATGAACGGCACCGCCGTCACCCACGCCACCGAGGTCGTCCTGCCGGGCGCCGTCGACGTGAGCGGCCTGCAGCTCCGCACCCGCGAGCTCCCGCTCCCCGCCGCGGGCCAGGTCGTGCTGCGGATGGACGCGACCGGCGTGTCCTTCGCCGAGCAGCAGATGCGCCGCGGCAAGTACTACGACCAGCCGCCCTTCCCCTTCGTGCCCGGGTACGACGTGGTCGGCACGGTGGTCACCGTCGGCCCGGGGGTGGACGCCGCGCTGATCGGGCGCCGCTTCGCCGCCGTCACCAAGACCGGTGCGTGGGCCAGCCTCCTGCTGCTCGACGCCGCGGACCTGGTGGCCGTGCCCGACGACGTGGCGGCGGCCGCCGCCGAGACCCTCCTGGTCAACGGGGTCACGGCCTGGCAGATGCTGCACCGGATCGCCGCGGTGGCAGAGGGCGGGACGATCGTGGTGCTCGGCGCCAACGGCGGCGTCGGGTCCACGCTCGTGCAGCTGGCCCGGCACGCCGGGATCACGGTGATCGGCACGGCCTCGACCCGGCACCACGAGACGGTGCGCGAGCTCGGCGCGACCCCGGTCGACTACCGCGACCCGGACGCGTACCGGCAGATCCGGGAGCTCGCGCCGCACGGCGTGGACGCGGTGTTCGACCACGTCGGCGGCGCCGGGCTGAAGGAGTCGTGGCGACTCCTGCGCCGCCGCGGGGTGCTGGTGTCCTACGGCACCGCCGCCACGAAGGACGAGGAGGGCAACTCACGGCTCCCGGTGCTGAAGCTGTTCGCCTGGCTGACGCTGTGGAACATCCTGCCCAACGGCAGGGCCGCGCACTTCTACAACTTCTGGGCGGGCAAGCGCCGCCGCCCGGACGCCTTCCGCACCCGACTGCGCGAGGACCTCACCCAGGTGCTGACGCTGCTGGCCGACGGCGTGCTCACCGCACAGGTCGCCGCCGAGTTCCCGCTGAGCGACGCCGCCGCGGCGCTCGCGCTGGCCGAATCCCGCACCGTCGCGGGCAAGGTCGTCATCGTCCCGTAGCCGCGCAGCGGCCCCCGACCGCACCCGTCCCACCGTGGGGGCCCTTCGCATGTCCGACGCGCGTCACTCGACTCCGTGGCGTCCCTGCCGGAGCTGCTGTCCCGACTCCGGCGGTGACGGGCCTCTGCCGCCCACGGCGCGCGGCACGGCTGAGGATGCGGCGGCCGGTGCACCGTGCGTACCTGGTCTTCGAACGGGTTGGAGCGATCGGCGGAGGAACCGATGGGCTTGCCGCTTTTCGCCGGTCATGTGCTGGTTCGCCTCGACGACGGCGCGCGCGAGGTCGCGGACGCCGTGCTCGACCTGCTCGAAGCCGTCTTCCCGACCCACACCGGACGCGGGCTCACCCGGATCGGCAACGTGTGGGACGTACCGCCCACCCTCACCTCGGAGGGCACCTGGACGGTGGCCGAGTCGCGGCCCGACGGCGCCTCGGCGATCCCCGTGCCGGGCCCTGCGGTGAGCGCCTCGCAGGCCTTCGACGTGCACAGCTTCACGCCAGTGGAGGGCCGGACCGTGCTGCCGGGCGAGATCACCGCGGAGCTGCTCGGCACCCCCGCGGACGTCGAGGCGATGCTGCGCACGATCGCCGGCCTCTGCTCGGCGCGCGAGGAGGGCCGGGAACGGCAGGGGCCGCAGCTGACGGTGCGGCTGCGGCTCGGGCATGCCGTCGCCGAACCCGGGTAGGCGCGCGGACGACAGGAACCGGATCGACCTTCGGGAGCCGCTCATGGCCGTCCAACGCAGACCGGGTATCCGGCACGGCACTCCGCGCCGGGCCGGCGAGGCGCACGACTTCCCGCACGCCCCGAGCGGCCCCGGCCGGACGACGCCGCAGCTGCGGCCCCAGGAAGGGGTGCGCCGGGGCACGGAGCCGGTGACCGCCCGCACCGATCTGGAGCTGCGGCGGCTGTTGTCGCGGATCTTCCTGGTGTTGTTCGCCTGCGGGACGGTGGCGTTCGCGGTGCTGGCCGCGGTGGCCGCGCCGGGCCCGGCACCGAACCGGGGCGTGTTCGCGGTCCTCGCCGCCGTGTGCGCGGCCTTCGTCGGGATCAGCGGGCTCGACCTCCTGGTGATCCGGCGCCGGCTGGCCGCCGGGCAGGGGCGCGGCCGGGTCAGGCCCGGAGCGCGGCGAGCCGACGGCGGGCCGGGCTGACGGCGGGCCGGGTTGAGGGAGCGGTCCCGGTGTGAGGCGTCCCGCCAGGGGTCGTCCTTGCGGAGCCGGTCGACGGTGGCCTGGGTCCGGCGCCGCGGGGTTCGGCGGCGTCAGGCCGGTTCCTCTTCCTCCGAGGGGCCCCGCCAGCCGGGTGCTTCCCGATCCTCCAGCTGCCGGCGCAGCCGGGACAGGGTGGCGGCGAGCATCCCCACCATCGCCGGGGAGATGAACCGGACCAGGGGCATGTCGAGTTCGATGATCGTGGCGCGCACGTAGCTGTAGGCGTGGGTCTCGCGGGCCAGGCCGCCCAGTCGCTGGAAGAGTGCGTCGCTGAGCTCGCGCGCCGCCGCCTTGCCCATCAACCCGCAGCTCCGCGGCGCTGGGGCGGGGCGGGGCGGGAGGTCGGACAGCGGGCGGGGCGGTGCGACCGCCTCCCGGTCGGCGAGGCGGACTCTGCTGGGGGGGTGGTCACGCGCTTCTCCTGCCCGTGCGGGCGGCACCCGGGGGTGCGGGAGCGGTCGGCCGGTACACCGGCCGCCATGTGGTCATCTACCCGCCGGGGGCCCGCGGACACCGCCGGCCCCTTCCCTCCGGGAGGCGCAGCTCGCACCAGACGGTCTCTCCGGGCCCCAGCGGTCGCCAGCCCCAGCGCAGGGCGAGCCGGTCGAGCAGGTACAGGCCGAGGCCCCCGCCTTCGTCGGGGCCGTGCGGGGGCCTGGGCAGCGGGGGCCTCGGGCTGGAGTCGCTGACCTCGATCCGCACCCGTCCGGGCCCTCTGACCAGCAACAGTGCGGCCGGGTTCCCCGGCGTGGCGGAGGGCGTTGCCGACGAGTTCGGAGACCAGCAGGACGGCGTCGGCGACCACGAAGGGGTCCGGCACCCCGGCCAGGAACTCGGCGGTGAAGGTGCGCGCCTCGGCGGCGACTCCGGCCCGCGCCGGGAGCGGCAGCCACCGTGCCCAGGGCAGGGTCGGGGGTGGTCGTGTGGTGGGGAACCGTGCCCCGGCCATGGTCGTGCGCCTCCCTCGCTCGCCCGGTCTTCATGTTCGCCGTGCGGTCCGTGAGCGGTGCGGTCCGTGAGCGCGGTGCCGTCTGTACCCGGTGCCCGCACAACTGCCGGATCCGGCTGCCGACGGCATCGTCGGGGATCCCTTCCATCCCACTGTCGGCCCTCACCGAGTCGCGCCTACCCGAGCCACCCGGTCCGACACGCCGGGCGGTCACCCGGTCTGGACGGCGATCAGACAGGTGTCGTCGTCGGTGTCGGCGGGGCTGAGTTCCAGCAGCCGGTCGAGGTAGCCCTCCAGGTCCGGGCCGGGGGCGCCGGCGTCGCGGATCAGCTGGTCGACGGACTCCTCGACCGGGCGGTCCCGGCGCTCGACCAGGCCGTCGGTGTACAGCAGTAGGACGTCCTCGGGGGCCAGCCGGGCGGTGCGTTCCTCGTACTGGGCGTCGTCCAGGGCGCCGAGCAGCACGCCGTGCGGCAGCGGCAGCACCTCGGCGCCGTCCGGGCCGAGCCGGATCGGCGGCAGGTGCCCGGCCCGGGCCCAGCGCAGCGCGCCGCCGACCGGGTCCAGCAGGACGCAGACGGCGGTGGCGGTGACCTGGCCGGGCTCGCGAAGGGCCACGGTGTTCGCCCACTCCAGCAGCTGGGCCGGGCCCGCCCCGGTGACGGCGAGGCCGCGCAGGGCGTGCCGCAGCGCCACCATTCCGGTGGCCGCGCCGACGCCGTGGCCGGCCACGTCGCCGACGGCCAGCAGCACCCGTTTGTCGGGAAGCGGCAGCACGTCGTACCAGTCGCCGCCGACCCGGTCGCGCTGGGCGGCCGGGCGGTAGCGCACGGCCGCGTGCAGGCCGGTGACGCCCAGCGGCGGCGGCGCGGCGGGCAGGATGGCCTGTTGCAGCCGCAGCGCCAGCCGGGCGCGCTCGGCCGACTCCTGCTCGCTGTCGGCCAGGCGGGCCCGGGTGGCGCCGAGCGCGACCTCGGTCCAGTGCTGGGCGGAGACGTCGTGGTAGGCGCCGCGGATCGCGGTGAGCCGGCCCGCGCTGTCGAGGACCGGTTCCGCGATCACCCGGGTGTGCCGGAGGGTGCCGTCCGGGCGGGCCAGCCGGAAGACCGCGGAGGAGGCCCGGTGCCCGTGCCGGACGGTGCTCACCAGGCGCCGTACGGCGGGGACGTCGTCCTGGTGGGCGTGCCCGACGAGCCCGGCCAGCGGCACGGGCGGGGTGCCGGGCGGCAGGCCGAACAGCTCGTACAGGCCGGCGCTCCACAGGATCCGGCCGCTCTGCGGGAACTCCTCGAAACCGGCGACCCTGGCCAGCCGCTGGGCGTGGCCGAGGAGAGCCGTCTGTTCGGCCTCGTCCGCCCGCTCGGACTCCAGCCGCCACCCGAGCAGCAGCCGGTCGCCCAGCGGGGCGGCGGCGAGCAGGACGGTGACGGGCAGGGCGCGTTCGCCCTCGCGGAAGACCAGCCGCATGCGTTCGGCGGGCAGTGGCGCGCCGGTCCGGTGCACCCGCGCCAGCCGTTCGAGCAGACCGCCACCGGCCGCGGTCGGGTAGCTCTCCAGCAGCGAGCTGCCCTCCAACGCCTCCGGGGGGCGGCCGAGCGGGTCCTCGAAGCGCGCGGCCGCCCGGACCACCGTGAAGTCGACCACCTGCCCGTCCCGCAGCACCGGCTCCAGCAGGAGCACGGGGGTGAGCAGCCCGTCCAGGAGATCGGCGGCGGCCTCGGGTGCGGCCGGGGCCGGCGGGGTGCCCAGCAGGGTCGCGCAGAGGTCTGCGAGGGCGTACAGCTGGCGGCGCTGAGAGGGACCGAGCGGGGCGGCGGGGGCGGCTTGCAGGACCTCCAGCGCGCCGCGCCGACGCCCGCCGTCGAGCAGCGGGAGGACGGCCCGGGCCGATCCGGCGCCGATCGACGGCGCCTCCGCACCGGGGTCGCCCGGCCACAGGTCCGCACCACCCGCGACGACCCGCTGGGCCGGGGTCGGGACTCCCGGCGGAACCCTGCTCCACGCGGCCGCGTCGTCCGCGGGCAGGCCGGCGTGCGCGGCCAGGGCCAGGGCGCCCCCGGGCAGCCGTTGCCACACGGCCACGGACCGGACGCCGAGCACCTCCCCCGTCTGCTCCAGGACGGCGTCGACGGCCTGCTGCAGGTCGGGAAGGGCGGCCAGGGCGGGTGTCACGGCGGGCCCGGAGTACGGGGCCCCGGCGAGCGGCTGGACGGTGTCGTCGGGGAGGGCAACGAGGTCGGCGGCCAGGGCCACCACCGGTACGCCCGCGTCCCGGGCGAGTCGGCCGAGGCGGGCGGCGGCCTCGGCGGGGAGCACCCCCAGGCGTTCGGCGAGGATGCCGGTGGCAAGGTCGACGGTGGAGCGCGTCCGGGCCTCCGCCCGCATCCGCTCGGCGTCCCGCTGGAGTCGGCGGACGGTCGCCGCGAGGGCCCGGGCGGTGCCGTCCGACGGCTCGTCCGCGCCGGTCATGAGGGGTCCAGCCGGTCGGTCATGAGGTGTCCAGCCAGTACCGGATCCGGTCGAGCAGGTGGGCGGTGTCGACCGGCTTGGTGATGTGGTCGTCGGCTCCGGCGGCGAGGCTCTTGTCGTGGTCCCCGGGCATGGCCTTGGCGGTGACGGCGATGACCGGCAGGCGGGCGAACCGCTCGTCGGCGCGGATGGCGGCGATCGCGGCGTAGCCGTCCAGGCCGGGCATCATCACGTCCATCAGGACGAGGTCGGTCTCCGGGTGGGCCCGCAGCAGGCCGAGTCCGGCGTCGCCGTCGGCGGCGTGCAGGACGGTCAGGCCGTACTGCTCCAGGGCCGCGGCGAGCGCGAAGACGTTGCGGACGTCGTCGTCGACGATCAGCGCGGTCCGTCCGGCGAGCGCCGCGTCCGTCTGCCCGGCGGCCGGGTCGGGGTGGGTGCGGCGGCCGCCCAGCAGGTGGACGACGCGTTCGCTCAGGTCGTCCAGACCGCGGGTGGTCTCCACCCCGGCGATCGAACCGGGCGTGTGGCCGGACCGGTACCCGAGGACCGGCGTGCCGTCCGCCAGGGCGTCCAGCAGTACGGGTGCGAGCTCGGCGGAGCCCACCAGATCGAGCACGGCGCAGCGGTACGGGCCCTCGCCCAGCGCGGCGCGCAGTTGCGCGGCGTCCCCGGCACTGGTCACCCGCGCGGCCGGGAGGAGGCTGCCCGGGGCGGCCACGGCAGCCCGGGTGAGCAGGGTGAGCAGGGCCGGTGCGTCGGGCTCGACGACCAGCACAGCGGGCTCGGTCTCGGCCGCGCCGTCCGGCCGTTCGGGCCCGGCGAGCGGCAGGTGGAGGGTGAAACGGCTGCCCTGCCCGGCGGTGGAGCGGACGGTGAGGGTGCCGCCGAGCAGCCGGGCGAGCTCCCGGCTGATCGACAGACCGAGGCCGGTGCCGCCGAAGCGCCGCGCGGTGGAGCCGTCGGCCTGTTGGAAGGCGCCGAAGACGGCATCCAGTTGGTCGGGGTCGATGCCGATGCCGGTGTCCTCGACGTGGAAGGCCACCGCCGCTTCCGCCCGGCCGAGTTCGGGCGGCAGGTTCGGGGCCTCGACGCGCTCGATCCGCAGTTCGACCCGCCCGGTGTCGGTGAACTTGACCGCGTTGGACAGCAGGTTGCGCAGCACCTGGCGCAGCCGCGCCTGGTCGGTGACGATCCGCTCCGGGACGCTCCGGTCGACGACCGTCTCGAAGGCCAGGCCCTTCTGGTCGGCCAGCGGCCGGAAGGCGGATTCGACGTACTCCAGCAACTCCCGTACGGGGAAGGGCTCGGGGGCCGTCTCCATCTTCCCGGCCTCGACCTTGGAGAGGTCGAGGATGTCGTTGATGAGCTGGAGTAGGTCGGTGCCGGCCGAGTGGATGACGCCTGCGTACTCGACCTGTTTGGGGGTGAGGTTGCCGCCGGAGTTCTGGGCGAGCAGTTGGGCGAGGACGAGCAGGCTGTTGAGCGGGGTGCGCAGTTCGTGGCTCATGTTGGCCAGGAACTCGGACTTGTACATCGAGGCGAGACTCAACTGCCGGGCGCGCTCTTCCAGTTCCTGGCGGGCCTGCTCGATCTCCAGGTTCTTGGCCTCGATGTCCCGGTTGCGCTGGGCGAGCAGGGCGGCCTTGTCCTCCAACTCCGCGTTGGAGCGCCGCAGTTCTTCCTGTCCGGCCTGCAACTCCTCGGACTGTGCCTGGAATTCGGCGGTGAGCCGACGGGATTCGGCGAGCAGTTCGTCGGTGCGGGCGTTGGCGAGCAGGGTGCCGATGTTGACGCCGCAGGCCTCGGCGAAGCGTTCCAGGAAGTCGCGGTGGACCTGGGTGAACGGGTGGACGGAGGCGAACTCCATGACGCCGAGCAGCCATTCCTCCAGCATGATGGGCAGGACGACGAGCGAGCGGGTCTCGACGGCTCCGGCGCCGGAGCCGATGACGGCGTAGCCGGGCGGCAGGTCGTCGACGGCGATGATCCGCCGGCTGCGGGCGGCCTGGCCGACCAGGGACTCCCCCAGCCGTACCCGGAGCTCCTGCCCGGCTGGGCGGCCGTAGGCGCTGATCAGGGCCAGCTCGGGGCCGCTCTCGCCCTCCTCGGCGAGGAAGAACGCGCCGTACTGGGCCCCGACCAGCGGGGTGAGCTCGTCGGTGATCATCTCGGCGACGGACTGGATGTCCCGCCGGGCCTGGATCGCGGCGGAGAACCGGGCCAGGTTGGTCTTCAGCCAGTCCTGTTCCTGGTTGGCCAGGGTGGTCTCGCGCAGCGACTCGACCATGGCGTTGATGTTGTCCTTGAGGTCGGCGACCTCGCCGGAGGCGTCCACGCTGATCGAGCGGGTCAGGTCGCCGGCCGCGACCGCGCTGGTGACCTCGGCGATCGCCCGGACCTGCCGGGTGAGGTTGCCGGCCAGCTCGTTGACGTTCTCGGTGAGGCGCTTCCAGGTGCCGGACACGCCCTCGACCCGGGCCTGGCCGCCGAGGCGCCCCTCGCTGCCGACCTCCAGCGCGACCCGGGTGACCTCGGCCGCGAAGGAACCCAGCTGGTCCACCATGGTGTTGATGGTCGTCTTCAGTTCCAGGATCTCCCCGCGCGCGTCCACGTCGATCTTGCGGGTGAGGTCGCCCTCGGCGACCGCCGTGGTCACCTGGGCGATATTGCGCACCTGGCTGGTCAGGTTGCCCGCCATGGAGTTGACGTGATCGGTGAGGTCCTTCCACGTCCCGGCGACGTTCGGCACCCGGGCCTGGCCGCCCAGGATGCCCTCGGTGCCGACCTCCCGGGCCACCCGGGTCACCTCGTCGGCGAAGGCCGACAGGGTGTCCACCATGGTGTTGATCGCGTCGGCGAGGGCCGCCACCTCGCCCTTCGCCTCCACGGTGATCTTCCGGGAGAGGTCGCCCCGGGCGACGGCCGTCGCCACCTCGGACATCGAGCGGACCTGGCCGGTGAGGTTGGAGGCCATCACGTTGACGTTGTCCGTGAGGTCCTTCCAGGTGCCGGAGACGCCCCGGACGGTGGCCTGCCCGCCCAGGTTCCCGGCCGTGCCGACCTCCCGGGCCACCCGGGTGACCTCGTCGGCGAAGGCGGACAGCTGGTCGACCATCGTGTTGATGGTCTCCTTCAGCTCCAGGATCTCCCCGCGCGCGTCCACCCGGATCTTCTGGGTGAGGTCGCCCTCGGCGACGGCGGTGGCGACCTGGGCGATGTTGCGCACCTGGCTGGTCAGGTTGCCCGCCATGGAGTTCACCGAGTCGGTCAGGTCGCGCCACGTCCCGGCGGCGCCCGCGAGGGTCGCCTGGCCGCCGAGCCGCCCCTCGGTGCCGACCTCGCGGGCCACCCTGGTCACCTCGTCGGTCACCCGGGCCAGCTGGTCGGCCATCCCGTTGAAGACCTCGGCGATCTCCCCGAGCACCCCCGGCTGGTCGGGGGTGAGCCGGGTCCGGAAGTCCCCGTCGCGCACGGCCGTGAGCCCGGCGAGCAGCTGCCGCAGGGCCTGCTCGGCCGGGTCGGCCGGGTCGGCCACTGGCGCGCCGGGTACGGGATCACCCTCGGCCGGCGCGCCGGGTACCGGATTCTCGTCCATCCTGTCCCACCGCCCGGATCCGTCACGGACGGCGTGCGCGCGGGGCGCGCGCCGACGCCAGGGGCGGTGGTACGCCGCCCTGCTCCCACTCTGCCACCGCACGCCGGGGCGTGCGAAAGCGCTGCGCGCTGCCGCGGCGCGGGCGCTCAATCGGGCCACGACCGATCGCGCCCGCGTTCAACCGCGCCGCGTTCAACCGGGCGGGGCGTCCCGGATCTGGAAGGCATCGGTGGCGCCGGTGAGTTCGAGCATCCGCAGCACCAGCGCCCGCGGGCGGGCCAGTTCGATCCGGCTGCCGTCGGCCGCCGCCCGGGCCTGGGCGCGCAGCAGGACGTTGAGCCCGGTGGAGTCGCAGAACTCCAGGCCAGCGCAGTCGACCACCACGACGGTGGCCGGCACGGCCAGCGCGGTGCCGAGGACCTCGTGCAGCCCGGCGACCGAGTCGAGGTCGAGTTCGCCGTACAGGGCGAGGACGGTCCCCTCGGCCCAGGGCGAGACCTCCACCGTGAACCTGCCGGGCGGCGCCTCGGGCGCGAGGTCCAGGTCCCCGGTCCACCGTGTGAGCGGTCTCCTCGGGGCCACGATGCTCTCCCTCCTCCAGCGGACCGCCCCCCTGAAGCGCGGCTGTCCACTGTGCAGCGTCCGAAACGCCCGGAGCGCGGGAAAGTCCGGGGCATCCGGCCCGGCCGGGTGGAACCGCCGGGGGCGCCCCGGAGATGCTTGACAAGCTCAACCTTTCAGGCCTAGCGTGCGTCCTCGACAATTGCTTCACCCCATGAAACATCGAGCGCGCAGACCGTGCCGAAGCGCCGCGAGACCCGCACGTACCCCCGGGAGACCACGTTATGACCCCGCTCGACCACGGCGCCGCCGTCGCCACCGAGACCACCCGCTTCGTCGCCGCCGTGCGGCAGGCCGACCCCGCCCTCCCGGTGCCGAGCTGCCCGGACTGGACCCTCGCCGACCTCATCCGTCACACCGGCAGCGTGCAGCGCTGGTTCACCGTCCTGCTGCGGCAGCGGATCCAGGAGCCGCCGCGCAGCCGCGACGTCGACCTGCGACTGCCCGATCGGCCCGAGGAGTACCCGGCCTGGCTGGCCGAGGCCGCCGAGCAGGCCGCCTCGACCTTCACCCAGACCGACCTCGCCGCGCCGATGTGGGCCTGGGGCGCCGACCAGCACGCCCGGTTCTGGGTGCGCCGGATGCTGTTCGAGACCCTCGTCCACCGCGTCGACGCCGAACTCGCGCTCGGCCTCTCCCCCGACATCGAGCCGGCCCTCGCGGCCGACGGTGTGGCCGAGTTCCTCACCAACCTGCCCTTCGCCGCCTTCTTCGCCCCCGGCACCGCCGAACTGCGCGGCGACGACCGGACCATCCGCTTCACCCGCACCGACGGCGACGGCGACTGGCTGGTGCGCCTGCGCCCCGACGGCTTCGGCCTCGACCCGGACGGCGCGGACGCGACCGCCGACGCCACCGTCCGGGCCACCGCCGCCGACCTGCTGCTCCTGCTGTACCGGCGCCTCGACCACACCGCCGAGCGCGTCGAGCTGTCCGGGGACGACGAACTGCTGGCGCTCTGGTTCGCCAACTCCGCCTTCTGACCGGCGGCCGGGCTCCGGGGCCCTTCGGTCAGCGCAGCGGATCGAAGGGCCCCAACTCGGCCGGGCGGTGCCCGGTCACGATCGCCTCGGCGAGCAGCTGCCCGGTGGCCGGGCCGAGGGTCATGCCCCACATGCCGTGTCCGCCGGCGGCGAAGACCCGTGGTGAGCGGGTGGCGCCGATCAGCGGCAGACCGTCCGGGGTGCAGGGTCGCGACCCGACCCACTCGTCCTGGCGCGCCTCCAGATCGGCGCCGCGCAGCATCGGCCGCGCGGCCTCGACGACGGCCCTGATGCGGCGGCGGTCCAGCGGCGCCCCCGGGCTGCGGAACTCCATCGTCCCGGCGACCCGCAGCCGCTCGCCCAGCGGCGTGCAGGCCACCCGCTGGGCCGGGAAGTACAGCGGGTCGGCGGGCAGGTGCTCAACCGGCACGCTGAAGCTGTAGCCTCGGCCGGCCTGTACGACGGCGCGGACGCCGAACCTGCGGCCGAGGTCACCCAGCCACGCGCCGCCGGCCAGCACCACCGCGTCGTACGGCTCGCGGGCGCTCCCGGCAGCGAACACGTCGACGCCACGGGAGCGGTCGCGGACGTCGGCGACGGCCGTACCCGTGCGGATGTCGCCGCCGCGCCCGCGCACCGAGTCGGCCAGGGCGAACACGAACCGCCCGGGGTCGAGGAAGCGCTGGCCGCGCAGCCGGACGGCCGCGCCGACCTCGCCGGACAACGCGGGCACCAGGGCGCGCGCCTCGTCACCGCTCAGCAGGTCGTACTCCAGCTTCTGGCCGGCCCCGTGGATGTGCCCGATCTCCTCGGTCAGCACCCGGCGCTCCCCGACGCCGCGGCAGGCGGCCAGGAAAGCCCCGGCCTCGACCGTCCTCGCCTCGACGCCGCCGGCGGCCAGGGCGTCGAAGCCTGCCAGGGCCCGGCGGTTGATCGGCAGCAGCGAGTCCATCGCACGCCGCCAGCGGCCGGCCGTGCTGTGCCGGACGAATCCCGCCAGGAACCTGAGCAGCCGAAGGTCCGCGCTCGGCGGCACGTAGACCGGCGAGGACGGACTGAACACCGCGCGCAGGCCGTACTTGAGCACGGCGGGTTCGGGCAGCGGCGTCGCCAGGCCCGGGGTCAGCCACCCCGCGTTGCCCCAGGACGCGCCCGCGGCCACCTGCCCGCGCTCGTACACGGTGACCTCGACCCCGAACTCCTGCAGGAACCAGGCGGTGGACAGGCCGATCATGCCGGCTCCGACGACGGCGACGCGTCGTGGCGGTGGGTCGGGCGCTGCGGAACGGGCCATCGGTTCGCTCCTTCTTCGGGCTGCACCGGCCTGCGGCTCCCGCAACGGGACGCGCTCTCCATGGTGGGCCGGGCCGCCGCCACCGTCCTGGTGGCGGGCGGCCGATTCCCACCCACCAGGTAGTGGGGCGCCTTCCGCGGTCGGGGGCGGGCGCTCAGCCGCGGACCATCGACATCAGCTGTTCGTGGGCCTCGCCGTCGGCCGCCACGACGAGCCCGCGGCCCGCCTCGCCGAGCGGGGCGCCGTCGATCCCGGTGACCACGCAGCCGGCCGCCCGGCACAGGGCGATCCCGGCGGCGAAGTGCACGCTCCCGGACAGGTCTCCGCCGTCGGTCACGTACGCGGCGCGCTTCCCCGCCGCGACCCAGGCCAGCGCGAGCGTCGTGGATACGACCCGCGGTCGGAACCCCGCGACGAAGCCGGGGTGGGCCAGCAGGTCCACCGCCCGGAACGTCTCCGCGTGGGGGAAGGGCGGGTCCAGGTTGACGTCCACGAGCCGGGTCGCGGCCGTGGGCTCCAGCCGGGCGTCGGCGCCCTCGCTCCGCACCCAGGCGGTCTCGCCGTCGGTGAAGAACACCTCGCCGCTGAACGGGTCGGCGACCGCCGCCGCACCGCCGCGCAGCGCCACGTTGACGGCCACCAGCATGCCGCCGACGGCGTAGTTGAGCGTGCCGCACAGGGGATCCACCAGCCACTGGCGCGCGGACTGCGCCGCCCCCTGCTGTCCGCCCTCCTCGCCCAGCACGGAGTCGTCGGGCCGAGCGGCTCGGATGACCCCGAGGATCGCCTGCTCGGCCTCGACGTCCGCAGCGGTGGCGAAGTCCCCCGCGCCCTTGTCGATCCGGGCGAGCCGCCGACCGTACATGCCGCGCACCACACCCGCACCGGCCTGGGCCGCCGCAATCGCGACACCGGAATCATCAAGGCCCTCATACGAGTTGATCATGTGTCGGAGGATAGCGGCACCGGGCACACGCTCACCACCGGTCTCGGCCGGGCAGCCCCAATCGGGCAGGCTCAATCGGGCAGTCCCAGGATCGCCTCGGCAAAGGCCTCCGGGGCCTCCTGCGGGACGTTGTGACCCACGCCGGGCAGGGTCCGCACCTCGCACGGGCCGGTGAAGCGCTCGGTGCTGGTCTGGTCGGCGGCGGGGATCACGCCATTCTCCTCGCCGGCCAGCACCACCGCGGGGGCCGCGATGGACGGCTGGCCGGCCAGTGCCTCCTCCAGCTCCTGGTAGCGCGGGTCACCTTCGACCAGGCCGTAGCGGTGGCGGTAGGAGTGGATCGCGACGTCCACGAAGTCCGGATTATGCAGACTGGCGGCCGAGGCGGCGAAGGCCTCCTGGGCGTGCGGCCAGGTCGGAGACCAGAGCCGCCAGAGCAGCTCGCACAGCTCCTCGCGGTTCTGCTCCAGACCCTGGCGACCCCGCTCGGAATGAAAGTAGTACTGATACCAAAGGTTGCGCTCCGCCTCCGGTGCGGCGGGCTCCATCGCGCGGGCGATGTCCTGGACGGTGTAGCCGCCCGCCGTGACCAGGCCGTGGATCCGCTCCGGCCACAGCGCCGCCGCCGCGCAGGCCGCGCGCCCGCCCCAGTCGTAGCCGGCGACCACGGCGCGCCGGATCCCCAGCGCGTCCATGAACTCCACCAGGTCCTGCGCGAGCGCGGCCTGCTGGCCGCTGCGCGGGGTGTAGTCGGCCAGGAACCTGGTCGGCCCATAGCCGCGAAGGTACGGCGTCAGCACCTCCCGGCCGGCCTCCGCGAGCAGCCGCGCCACCTCGTCGTAGGCCCGCACGTCATAGGGGAAACCGTGCAGCAGGATCACCGGAGCGTCGGACTTCCGGCGGCGCTCGCCGGTCCGGTGGTAGGCGATCTCCAGAACCGGTGTCGTCACCCGGTGCAGCTCATGTAGCGCGTGGGAACTCGCAGTCATCCGGCCATGCTCGCACGTCTGATTCGGACACGACGGACAGTGATGATTTTGCGCTGGTAGTACTCCTGCCTGCGGCCTCCATCGCGCGTCCTCGACCATACCGTTGGTGCGGTTGACCAGCCTGTAGTAGCCGTCGCCGAGATCGACGGCTTGCCACTGGAGGTTGGGGCTGTCGACCGGTGTCCACTGCTTGAGGTTCGAGCCGTCGGCGACGTTGCCACCACTGCCCAGGGCCAGACCGTCCGTGACGTTGATCAACCGGAAGTGGCGGTTCAGGACGGGGAGCCCGTGGCGCGACATCCCCGAGCGGCACGGGTCCTGGTCGACTGTCTGCAGCCGGTTCCAGGCGTGGGTCGCCGCCGGAACCTTCCAGACGCTGATGGACGCGATGATCCCCGAGGCGGCGGCTCGGGGGCAGATCGACCTCAGCCTGGTCGAGGGGCAGGCCGCCGACAGCCCCCCGCTTCATCCCCGTCCTGAAGAAGATCAAGGTCCGCGGCCCGGTCGGCCGTCCCCGCAGCTGCGACCACCGCTGGCTGGCGCTCCCCGAGGACCACTTCGGGCCCGCCTGGCAACCGGGCCGACGGCGTTTGGCACTCCCCGACGCCCTGGATCCCGGTGCACGGCCTCACCCGCGACGCCTGCCCCGGCCAGACCGGGGCAGGTCCGTCGAGCCGGGGCCCGAGTCGGCCGGGCTGAAGCCCCACCGCCGACCGTACCGGTCGCCTCAGCCCGGGCAGTCCCACAGCTACTCCACGATCTGGACCTTGTCGGCCTGCATCCCCTTCTGGCCCTGGACGGCCTCGAAGGTGACCTTCTGACCCTCGACCAGCGACTTGAAGCCGCCCCCCTCGATCGCACGGAAGTGCACGAACAGGTCAGGGCCCGACTCCGGGGTGATGAAGCCGTAGCCCTTCTCGTCGTTGAACCACTTCACGGTGCCGTTCTGGCGCTCTGCCATCTCTTCGTCCTTTGCGTTCGGGTCGCGCTGACCCCGAGATCCTCTCACGCAGGGAGTCGATTCCAGCACGGAAGGTGACGATTGCGGACCGGGCGCCGCCGTTGGAGGTGGCGTCACGGCCCGGCCCCCCGGGGCACCGCAAGGTTCAGCCGCTACCGCTGGCCGCTTGTATAGTCAAGTGCCCAGCCTGATGTGAATATGCCGTACTGACCTCCCCTGCATGCCGTGATCGTTCACGGCGGCCATGGGGAAGATCCAGCGCTGAGCCGCGGTATGTGGCGCGCCGTCAGGCCTGCCTTGGCTCCCCCTTCAGGACGGGGCGCAACCTTCAGGACGGGGCGCAACCCGAACGGGGCCGCCCGGTGGCCACCGGCCACCGGGCGGCCCCGGGCAAGAGGATCAGGGGATCAGGAGGCTCAGGCGGGCCCGGCAGGTCAGGCGGTCGGGGCGAGCGTGCCGTCGAAGGTGGCGGCCGCGAGGCCGAAGGACAGCGTCATGCCGATGCCCGAGGTGACCGAGATCGCCCGGACCCCCGGCGCCAGGTCGCGCACCAGTAGCGGGCCGCGGGGGCTGCTGGCGTAGACGCCCTGCCAGCGTTCGAGGATCCGCAGGCGCTCGACGCCCAGGACCTCGGCGACGGCCCCGATCAGCAGCTCGTAGGTGTGCTCGTCGATGAACGGCGGAGTGGTGGCGTCGTAGTGGTGCGAGTCGCCGACCAGCACGGTGCCGTCCGGGAGTCCGGTGAACATCACGTTGGCGCCGATCTCCAGCAGCTCCGCGCTGTGCCCGAGCACCTCCTCCCGCAGCCGGGCGGCCGAGGGGCGGGAGGTGAAGGCGTCGTAGCGGAGCATCGAGGTGGCCGTCAGCACCGCGGAGTCGGTGCGGAAACCGGCCGGGGCCTCGGCCCGTGCCATGGTGAGCCGGCAGCGCTGGACCTCGTGCTCCTCGGCGACGTCGGGGAACAGGTAGTCCAGGTCGTGGCCGACGCAGATCAGGATCCGGTCGCCGCGGACCGGGCCACGGGTGGTGTGCACCGTCCCGGATTCGACGCCGGTGACGGCGGTGCCCCACAGGATCCGGCCCTGCGGCTGCTCGGCCACCCAGCGGGCCAGGCCGGGCGCCGCCTCGCGGGGGTCCACCCGCAGGTCGGCGGGCAGCAGCGCGCCGCCCACCAGGTCGCCGGCCGCGCCGTCCGCGCGGCCCAGCAGCGCGGCCGTCTGCGCGGCGGTGCGCAGCTCGACGGCGTCGCCGCCGCGCTCGGCGCGCAGCTCCTCCAGGACGGCCGCCTCGGTCGCCGACCGGGCCACCACCAGGGTGCCGGCCTCCGCGGCCCAGATGCCGGCGGCCTCGGCGGCGCGCAGCCAGCCGGGCCGGGAACGCTGGGCGAGGGCGAGCAGTTCGCCGTCCTGGGCGCTGATGCAGCAGTGGCCGAAGTTGCGGACCGAGGCGCCGACGGGCTGCCGGTCGCGGTCGACGACGGTGACGGACAGCCCCTTGCTCAGCGCCTCGAAGGCGTGGGCCAGGCCGATGATGCCGGCCCCGACGATCACCACGTCGCTGCGGCCGGGCGCGCCGGGGGTGTGCGGACGGGATTCGGCGGGGGCGGTGGTGGGTGTGCTGCTGCTCATGGCTCCAGGTTCCGGGCTGTTCGGCGTCGACGTCAAGAGATGTATGTACAAGTTACCGTCTGTTCATTCGCTCGACGAACACCGGGGGCGAAAGGCCGTTCGGGGAAATCCGCAGGTGATCCCGCCTTGAGAAGTTCCGCTCCCGGGTGCCATAGTCAGCTTGTGAAGACAAGTGATGAGCTTCCTCTCCACCAGCGGCTCGGCGCAGAGTTCCAGCGCCGCATCGAGTCCGGCGAGTGGGCCGAGGGCCAGCCGGTGCCCAGCGAGTCGCAGCTCTGCGCCGAGTTCGGCACCTCCCGCGGCCCGGTCCGCCAGGCCCTGGCCATGCTGCGCCGTGAGGGCAGCCTGGTCGGCGGGCGTGGGAAACCGCCGGTCGCCCGCCGCTCGGCCCCCTCCCAGCCGTTCGGCACCTTCCTGTCCTTCACCCAGTGGGCCCGCAGCATCGGCCGCGAGCCCGGGCAGACGACCGTCGAGGTGGCCCGTCGCCGGGCGACCCCGGAGGCGGCGGCGCGGCTCGGCCTCACCGAGGGCGAACCGGTCGTCGAACTGGTCCGGCTACGGCTGCTGGACGGCGTTCCGGCCATGCTGGAGCGCTCCACCTTCGTCCACGAGGTCGGCCGGATCCTGTTCGACTTCGACCCGGACAGCGGTTCCGTCTACGAGGAGCTGCTGCGCCGCGAGGTCGACCTGCACCACGCCCGGCACACCATCGACGCCATCGCCGCCGAACCGGACGACGCCGAGCTCCTGAACGTCGCCGTCGGCGCCCCGCTGCTGCGCGTGCGGCGGCTCACCACGTCGAGCCAGGGCGTGCCGCTGGAGGACGCGGACGACCGCTACCTGCCCGCCATGGCCACCTTCACCATCGAGAACACCATCAACGGCCGTACCGTCATCGGCCGCTACCGCACCGAAGAGGACTGACACCGTGATCGAGCTCGCCGCCCTGGACATGGCCGGTACCACCATCAACGAGGCCGGTGCCGTCTACCGGGCCCTGCGCACCGCCGTCGAGCGCACCGGGGTGCCGGTCACCGAAGCCGACCTCCAGACCTGGATGGGCACCGACAAGCGCGAGGCCATCGCCGCCCTGGTCCGCCTCGGCGGCGGCACCCCGACCCCGGAACTCGTCGAGGACGGCTACGCGGCCTTCCGCGAGTTCCTGCGCGAGGCCTACCGGACCACTCCCCCGCAGGCCATCCCCGGTGTCGAGGAGGCCCTGGCCGAGCTGCGCCGACGCGGCATCAAGGTGGCCCTGACCACCGGCTTCAGCGACGACGTCGCGTACCCGCTGCTGGAGTCGCTCGGCTGGTCCGCCGGCGAGGGCGGCAACCTCGACGCGGTCGTCACCTCGGACGAGGTCCCGCGCGGGCGTCCGGCGCCGCACATGATCCACCGGGCGATGGAGAAGACCGGGGTCATCGACACCCGTCGGGTGCTGGCGGCCGGCGACACCGTCGTGGACGTCGAGGCCGGCGCCAACGCCGGGGCCGGTGTGGTGATCGGCGTCCTGACCGGGGAGCTCACCCGCGGAGACTTCGAGGGGCACCCGCAGACCCACGTACTGGACAGCGTCGCCGACATCCCGTCGCTGCCGGAGGCCCGGCCCGCCGTCTGATCCGACCGCCGCAGAAGCGGGGGCGGGGGGGGGGGCGCCCCCCCCCCCCCCCCCGCGGGGGTTGTAAGCCCCCCACCCACCCCCCCCGCCCAGCCCCCCCCCAACCCGCCCCCACCCCCCC
>NZ_JBVHHW010000019.1:0-174900 GCF_055560875.1 Kitasatospora sp. NPDC023118 | reverse complement strand
CCCGGCCGGGGCGGGGGGGGGTGGGTCGCCCCCGGGGGGGGGGGGGCCCACCCGGGCCGGGCCCGGGCCGCCCGGGGGGGGGGGGGGGGGGTGTGGGGGGGGGGGGGGGGGGGGGGGGGGGCCCCCCCCCCCGCGCCGGGGCCTGGGTAGGATGCGGGGCTGTCCTTGATCGGGATCTTGATCGACAGCTCACGGGGGAGCACATGGCGCAGGGCTATCCGCCGCCGCAGTACCCGCAGAACGGCTACGGGCAGCCGCAGCCGCCGCAGAACGGCTACGGGCCCAACCCGTACGCGCAGAGCCCGTACGGCCAGCAGCCGTATCCGGCCCAGCAGCAGCCGTACCCGCCGCAGTACCAACAGCGGTACCAGCAGCAGCCGTTCGCGGCGAACCCCTACCCGCAGGCGCAGCCCACGCTCCCGCCGTGCCCCGAGGAGGCCTACGCCGGGCGGCGGTTCCTGGCGATCGTGCTCGACTTCGCCCTCGCCCTCGGCGCCGGCTTCGCCGCCGCCGTCGCCTCCGACACCGCGAACCGGGCCAAGCCCGCCGTGCACGCGGCCGGCCACGCCGCCCACCACGGCAGCGGCCCGGTGGTGCCGTTCTGGGTGGCGTTCCTGGGCGTCAGTCTGATCACCTCCTTCCTCAACCAGGTGGTGCTCGCCCGGCTCACCGGCTTCAGTGTGGGCAAGGGGGTCCTGGCCCTGCGGGTGGTGCGCCGCAAGCGCGTCATGCGCCCCAACATGTGGCGGCTGACGCGGCGTTGGCTGCTCGGCTTCGTCTACCTGGCGGTGGTCCTCCTGTCCGAGGACTTCGACGTGTCCGAGGGGGACATCGTCGGCATGCGGTCGGTGCGCTGGAAGCACCTGCAGGAGTACGAGCAGGCGGTCGGGCGGCTCGGCTAGGCTGCGCCCGTACGGCCCGTGAAACCGTGATCCACGACGAACCCGAGGAGAGACCGATGGCCGGCGAGCCGCAGTCCGACTGCCTGTTCTGCAAGATCGTGGCGGGCGAGATCCCGGCGACCGTGGTGCGCAAGACCGAGCGCACCCTCGCCTTCCGCGACATCGCCCCCAAGGCCCCCGTGCACGTCCTGGTCATCCCGCACGTCCACTACCCGAACGCCGCCGCGCTGGCCGCCGCCGAGCCGGAGATCGCCGGCGAACTGCTCGCCGAGGCGGGCGCGGTGGCCAGGGACGAGGGCCTTGCGGACTACCGGATGATCTTCAACACCGGTACGGGCGCCGGGCAGACGATCTTCCACGCCCACGTCCACGTGCTGGGCGGCAAGAGCATGACCGAGAGCATGGTCTGACCTACGTGTCCCAGCGCGAACTCGTCGTCCTCGGCACCGCCAGCCAGGTGCCCACCCGGCACCGCAACCACAACGGCTACCTGCTCCGCTGGGACGGCGAGGGCCTGCTCTTCGACCCCGGCGAGGGCACCCAGCGGCAGATGCTGCACGCCGGGGTCTCGGCCACCCAGATCACCCGGATCGCCGTGACCCACTTCCACGGCGACCACTGCCTGGGCCTCGCGGGGGTGATCCAGCGGATCAACCTTGACCGCGTCCCGCACCCGGTCGACGTGTACTTCCCGGCGTCCGGCGAGGTCTACTTCGAGCGGCTGCGGCACGCCACCGCCTACCACGAGACGGCCGTGCTGCGGCCCCGGCCGATCGACGAGCCGGGCCCGCTGCCCGCCCCCGGCGCCCGCTTCGCGCTGGACGCGATCCGCCTCGACCATCCCGTCGAGTCCTTCGGCTACCGGCTGTCCGAGCCGGACGGCCGCCGCCTGGTGCCCGAACGGCTCGCCGAACTCGGCGTCTTCGGCCCGGCGGTGGGCCGGCTGCAGCACGAGGGCGCGATCGAGGTGGACGGCCGCACCGTCACCCTGGACCAGGTCAGCGAGCCCAGGCCCGGCCAGAATTTCGCCTTCGTGATGGACACCCGGCTCTGCGACGGTGTGTACCGGCTCGCCGAGGGCGCCGACCTGCTGGTGGTCGAGGCCACCTTCACCGACGCCGACGCCCACCTCGCCGAGGACCACGGCCACCTCACCGCCGGTCAGGCCGCCAAGGCCGCCGCCGAGGCGGGGGTGCGCACCCTGGTGCTGACCCACTTCTCCCAGCGCTACCCGGACCTCGGCCAGCACCTGGCCGACGCCCGCAAGCACTTCGACGGGGACCTGGTGCTCGCCGCCGACCTCGCCCGGGTGCCCGTCCCGGCCCGCCGCCACCCGTGACCAGTGCGCGACCCCGTCGGAAAAGCGGTCGCGTCGTCCCCCGATCTGCCGCAGCATCGTGCGGTGCGGCCCCGCCGCCCGCCGCAGCGATCACGCTCGCGGCGTACCCTGGTGCCCCGGAGAGACCGAGCGGCACACGACACCACGGATGGGATGAGGCAGGCCCCAGCGCCGACCTATGAGTGACACATCGCAGACCCGTACGAACGGACAGTCGCGTCCCGAACCGGCCGACGACGGCCGCGTGAGCGCCCGGATCGTCATCCCCGAGAAGCACCCGATGGTCACCCTGCTCGGCACGGCGGATTCGCTGCTGCGCGTGATCGAGCAGGGCTTCCCCGCCGCCGACATCCACGTCCGCGGCAACGAGGTGACCGCCACCGGGGCCCGTGCCGAGGTCGCCCTCGTGCAGAAGCTCTTCAGCGAGATGATGCTGGTGCTGCGCACCGGCCAGCCCCTGACGGAGGACTCCGTGGAGCGTTCGATCGCCATGCTCCGCAGCCAGGAGCAGGACCCGGACTCCCCGGCCCCGTCGCAGGTGTTCACCGCGAACATCCTGTCCAACCGCGGCCGCACGATCCGCCCCAAGACCCTCAACCAGCAGCGGTACGTCGACGCGATCGACAAGCACACGATCGTCTTCGGCCTCGGCCCGGCCGGCACCGGCAAGACCTACCTGGCGATGGCCAAGGCCGTGCAGGCCCTGCAGGCCAAGGAGGTCAACCGGATCATCCTGACCCGTCCGGCGGTCGAGGCGGGCGAGCGGCTGGGCTTCCTGCCCGGCACCCTCTACGAGAAGATCGACCCGTACCTGCGCCCGCTGTACGACGCGCTGCACGACATGATGGACCCGGACTCCATCCCGCGCCTGATGGCGGCCGGCACCATCGAGGTCGCCCCGCTCGCGTACATGCGCGGCCGCACCCTCAACGACGCCTTCATCATCCTCGACGAGGCCCAGAACACCTCGCCCGAGCAGATGAAGATGTTCCTCACCCGCCTCGGGTTCAACTCCCGGGTGGTGGTCACCGGCGACACCAGCCAGATCGACCTCCCGGGCGGCACCCGGAGCGGTCTCAAGGTCGTCCAGGAGATCCTGGCCGACGTGCCGGACATCCACTTCTCCGTCCTCACCAGCACCGACGTGGTCCGCCACAAGCTGGTCGGCCGGATCGTGGACGCCTACGAGCGCTGGGACGCCCGGCAGGAGGCCGAGGACAACGCCCCGGTCGCCCGCAAGCCCGCCCAGCGCCGCCCGGGCAAGACCACAGTGGCCCGCGCACCCCGACAGTCCCATCGCACCGAAAGCTGAGCACACAGCCCGTCATGTCGATCGACATCGCCAACGAGTCCGGCTGGGACGCCGATGAGGAAGCCATCCTCGACGTCGCCCGCTTCGCCCTGGACAAGATGCGGATCCACCCGCAGTCCGAACTGTCCGTGATCCTGGTGGACGGTGCGGCGATGGAGGAGCTGCACATCCAGTGGATGGACCTGCCCGGCCCGACCGACGTGATGTCGTTCCCGATGGACGAGC
This sequence comes from Kitasatospora sp. NPDC023118, assembly GCF_055560875.1. Lineage (NCBI taxonomy): Bacteria > Bacillati > Actinomycetota > Actinomycetes > Kitasatosporales > Streptomycetaceae > Kitasatospora > Kitasatospora sp. NPDC023118. The sequence goes on along the minus strand of NZ_JBVHHW010000019.1, from coordinate 171,122 downwards.
TGCGTCCCGGCAAGGAGGGCGAGGAGCTGCCGCAGGGCCTGCTCGGCGACATCGTGCTCTGCCCCGAGGTCGCCGAGCAGCAGGGCAAGGCGGCCCCCTCCAAGCACTCGATGGACGAGGAGCTGCAGCTGCTCACCGTCCACGGGGTGCTGCACGTCCTCGGCTACGACCACGAGGAGCCGGAGGAAGAGGAGGAGATGTTCGCCCTCCAGAAGCGCATCCTGGACGACTGGCGGGCGGGCCGCGGTCTCGGCGGCCTCTCGCCGGCCCCCACCACCCACTGAGCGCGGAGCCCGAACCCCTGTGAGTGGTGAGAGTACGAGCTTCATCCTCGGGGCCGTGGCGCTGGTCGTGCTCGGCTGGCTGGCCGCGTGCGCCGAGGCGGGCATCTCCCGGGTCTCCCGGTTCCGGGCGGAGGAGGCGGTTCGGAACGGTCGGCGCGGCTCCGCGCGGCTGCTGACCGTCGCCTCCGACCCGATCCGCTACCTCAACCTGGCGACCCTGATCCGGGTGGCCAGCGAGATGGCGGCGGCCGTCCTGGTCACCGCGGTGTGCGTGCGCAACCTCCACCCGACCTGGCAGGCCGTGCTGCTGGCCTTCTGCGTGATGGTGCTGGTGTCCTTCGTCGCGGTGGGCGTCTCGCCGCGCACGATCGGGCGCCAGCACCCGATCTCCACCACGACCGCCGCCTCCTTCGTCCTGCTGCCGCTGGCCGCGGTGCTCGGCCCGATCCCGCGGCTGCTGATCCTGCTCGGCAACGCGCTGACCCCGGGCAAGGGCTACCGGGAGGGGCCGTTCGCCTCCGAGGCGGAGCTGCGGGCCCTGGTCGACCTCGCCGAGAAGGACGACCTGATCGAGGACGAGGAGCGCCGGATGGTGCACTCGGTCTTCGAGCTGGGCGACACCATCGTGCGCGAGGTGATGGTGCCGCGCACCGACCTGGTGATGATCGAGCGGCACAAGACCGTCCGCCAGGCGCTCACCCTGGCACTGCGCTCGGGCTTCTCGCGGATCCCGGTGGTCGGCGACAACGAGGACGACGTGGTCGGCATCGTCTACCTCAAGGACCTGGTGCGCCGCACCCACATCAACCGTGAGGCGGAGGCCGAGGAGGTCGGCGCGGTGATGCGCCCGGCCGTCTTCGTGCCGGACTCCAAGCCGGCCGGCGACCTGCTGCGCGAGATGCAGCAGCGCCGCTCGCACGTCGCGATCGTGATCGACGAGTACGGCGGCACGGCCGGCCTGGTCACCATCGAGGACGTCCTGGAGGAGATCGTCGGCGAGATCACCGACGAGTACGACCGGGAGATCGCGCCGATCGAGGACCTCGGCGACGGCTCGTACCGGATCACCGCCCGCCTGCTGGTGGAGGACCTGGGCGAGCTGTTCGGCATCGAGCTGGAGGACGAGGACGTCGAGACCGTCGGCGGTCTGCTGGCCAAGCACCTCGGCCGGGTGCCGATCCCCGGCTCCTCCTGCGAGATCCCGCTGCCGGAGCCGGAGGACACCGGGTTGACCGGGATCCTGCTGACCGCCGAGTCCTCGGCGGGCCGGCGCAACCGGATCGGCTCGATGGTCGCCTCGCCCGTGCGCAAGGCGGTCGGGGCCGAGGACGCCGCGGGCGAGTAGCGGGTCGGGGGCCGCCGCGCGACCATGGAGGGCATGACGCACAAACTCCGGGCGGAGTACGGCCCGCAGGGGGCGGCCGGCGGGGTCAAGTCCTGGCACGTGGTGCGGGACGAGGACCTGTCGACGGCGCTCTGCGGCCGCACCATGCCCGACGACGCCGAGACGCGGCCGGAGCAGGACTGGGGTACCGGGCTGCGCTGTTGCCAGCAGTGCGGTTCGCTCTACATGCACGAGACACCGCACATGCAGGGGAGCCATCCCTACAGCTAGGCCGAGCCACTCGGCTTTCGGCGAGCTCTGGAGGTCGCCATGAAGCTGCACGACGAACTGCCGACCGTCGACCGCCGGCTCGCCCTGGTGTGGCGGGTCGGGGCGGCACTCGGGGGGATCTTCCTGATCGTGTTCGGGGCCCTGGGGCTGGCCGACCACCCGGGCTTCCTGGACACCCGCGGCGACCGGATCGCCGGGCTGTCGACCAACGGCGCGCTGAGCATCCTGTCCATCGTGGTGGGCGCGATCCTCGTGGTCGGGGCGGTCATCGGCGGGAACTTCGCGTCCAACCTCAACATGGTGGTCGGTGTGCTGTTCGTCCTGTCCGGCTTCTACGGACTGACGGTGCTCGGACGGCCGGACGCGAACATCCTCAACTTCCGGATGTCGAACGTGCTGTTCGCGTTCATCTTCGGGATCGTCGTGACCACCTTCGGGATGTACGGCCGGGTGAGCAGTCACCTGCCGCACGACAACCCGTTCTGGCGCGAGCGGATCGAACGCGAGGAACCGCAGCCCTCCGGGCCGAAGACCTTCGTCAAGATCATGAACCCCAACCCGGGGCGGACCCACCCGGTCGGCCACTGATCCGCGGGGATTCGCCCGCTCGCCTCCGGGGCGCTCGGGTCCGGTGTCGACGGTCGGCGCTCCGGCGCTCGTGCCTCGCTTGTCGCTTCTCCCTTTCGACACCGGCGCGCCCCTTCGGCTCGGGGCGGGGCTCGCCCGCTCACCGGCGGCCTATGCTCGGCGGCATGAGTGACATCGTCGAGCTCGATCCCGAAGACAAGAAGATCATCACCCTGGCCCGCTCGGCCCGCGCCCGCAACGGCGTGGCCGAGGGGGCTGCGGTGCGTGACGAGACCGGCCGCACCTACGTAGCCGGGACGGTCGCGCTGGAGTCGCTGAAGCTGAGCGCCCTGCAGACGGCGGTGGCGATGGCGGTGGCCAGCGGCGCGAAATCGCTGGAGGCGGCCGCCGTGGTGAGCGAGGCCGGGCAGCCGGCCGAAGCCGACCTGGCCGCCGTACGGGACCTGGGCGGGGCCGGGACGCCGGTGCTGCTGGCCGGTCCGGACGGGATGCTGCGGGTGTCGACCGAGGCCCGCTGAGGCCCCTCGGCAGCTCGTACCGTGGGCGTTGCCCCCATGTGCTCAGCCGATAATCTCACCGGGGGAGTGAACTCGGTGAGGGGCTGGGGCATGGGGGCGTTGGCGTTCATCGCCGGACTGCTGCTGTTCGTGATGGGGATGGGCAAGTGGCAGGAGACCGATTCGCCGGCCTGGCTCTGGGGCTCGATCGGTTTCCTGGTGCTGCTGGTGGTGTTCTCGCTGATCGGGCGGGGCGACGAGAAGGGCTGAGCGCGGGGTGAGGACCGGCCCCGGACGGCGCGGCTCCGGTGATCAGGGAGAATGGAGCCCATGAATGCCCCTTCCTCCTCGTACCGCTCCGGGTTCGCGTGCTTCGTCGGCCGCCCCAACGCGGGCAAGTCGACCCTGACCAACGCCCTGGTGGGGACGAAGGTCGCGATCACCTCCGACCGCCCGCAGACCACCCGGCACACCGTGCGCGGCATCGTGCACCGCCCGGACGCCCAGCTCGTGCTGGTCGACACCCCCGGTCTGCACAAGCCGCGCACCCTGCTCGGCGAACGCCTCAACGACCTGGTCCGCACCACCTGGGCCGAGGTCGACGTGATCGGCTTCTGCCTGCCCGCCGACCAGAAGATCGGCCCCGGCGACAAGTTCATCGCCAAGGAGATCGCCGGGATCAAGAAGACCCCGAAGGTCGCCATCGTCACCAAGACCGACCTGGTCGACTCCAAGCGCCTGGCCGAGCAGCTCATCGCGGTCCAGCAGCTCGGCATCGAGCTGGGCTTCGAGTGGGCCGAGATCATCCCGGTCTCCGCGGTCGGCGACAAGCAGGTCGAGCTGGCCGCCGACCTGCTCACCAAGCTGCTGCCGGAGGGCGACCAGCTCTACCCGGAGGGCGACCTCACCGACGAGCCCGAGCAGATCATGGTCGCCGAGCTGATCCGCGAAGCCGCCCTGGAGGGCGTGCGGGACGAACTGCCGCACTCGCTGGCCGTCGTGGTCGAGGAGATGCTGCCGCGCGAGGGCCGCCCGGCGGACCGCCCGCTGCTGGACATCCACGCCAACGTCTACATCGAGCGGCAGAGCCAGAAGGCGATCGTGATCGGCGCCAAGGGCTCCCGGCTCAAGCACGTCGGCAGCACCGCCCGCAAGCACATCGAGGCGCTGCTCGGCACGCCGGTCTACCTGGACCTGCACGTCAAGGTGGCCAAGGACTGGCAGCGCGACCCTAAGCAGCTGCGCAAGCTCGGCTTCTGACCCGGAAGTCGGCGACGACGGTGCGTGCTGCGCGCGGGGGTCACGCCCCCTCGCGCAGCACCAGCGACACCAGCTCGCGCTGCGAGTCGGTGAGCTTGGGGTCGGCGCAGTACACCGTCCGGCTGTCGACGGTGATCTCGTAGTGGAAGCCGTCCGGCACCCCGTACGAGGGGGCGCGCAGCCCGCCCGCGACGGCCTCGCGGGCGAGCGCGTGGACGTGCGGGGCGTCCACGCGCTCGGCAGTGTCGAGCTCCGCGTGGCGGACGATTCCGGCGAGGCCGCCGGTCCGGGTCACCTGGATGCGCATGGTGTCCATGGTGCTACGCAGGGAAGGCTTTTGCGGCGCTTTTCCCGGACCGTGACCTCAAGCGTCTCAGCCGTCGGTCAGCCCGGGCTGACCCCCACCTGCGCCCAGGCCGCCGTGACGGTGTCCGCGATCGAGGACTGATCGGGGTAACGGGCCTTGGCAGCGGCCACGGTGGCCCGGGCGAAGGCGGTGAAGTCGGCGTCGGCGGGCAGTCGGCGGCCGGTCAGCGCGTCGTACCAGATCCGTCCGGCGCGGTCCCAGGCCTGGCCGCCGAGGGCGGTGGCCAGCAGGTAGAACGCGTGGTTGGGGATGCCGGAGTTGATGTGCACCCCGCCGTTGTCCTCCGAGGTCTGCACGTAGTCCCGCATGTGCGCGGGCTGCGGGTCCTTGCCGAGCTGGGGGTCGTCGTAGGCGGTGCCGGGTGCCTTCATCGAGCGCAGCGCCACGCCCTGGATGCCGGGGGCGAGCAGCCCGGCGCCGATCAACCAGTCGGCGTCGGCGGCGTTCTGGTGCAGCGCGTACTGCTTGACCAGCGAGCCGAAGACGTCGGAGACCGACTCGTTCAGCGCGCCGGGCTGGTCCTGGTACTCCAGGCCGGCGGTGAACTGGGTGACGCCGTGGGTGAGTTCGTGGCCGATGACGTCGATGCAGGCGGTGAAGTCACCGAAGATCTCGCCGTCGCCGTCGCCGAAGACCATCCGCTGGCCGTCCCAGAAGGCGTTGTCGTAGTTCTGGCCGTAGTGCACGCTGGCGTCCAGGCGCAGCCCCTGGCCGTCGATCGAGTCGCGGCCGAAGACGTCGGAGTACAGCGCGAAGGTGTCGCCGAGACCGTCGTAGGCGTGGTTGACGGAGGTGTCGGTGACCGGGGCCTGGCCCTCGGTGCGGACGGTGCGGCCGGGCAGCCGCTGGCGATGGCCGGAGTCGGCGATCACCCGGTTGAGGCCCGGGTCGGCGGCGACCGGCGGGGGAGGGCTCAGACGGGCCGCGCGGTGCGCGGCGTCGAGGGCGAGGGAGTGGACGGCGGGCTCGTGACCGGCCTCGGCGAGGCGGTCCAGGACGAACGGCGGGACGATCGCGCAGATCGGTATCGATGCGGTCATGTGGCCCAGAGTGAGGCCTCGATGACCGGTTGTCACCACCCTTGGCGTGACCAGTCGGCGTCTCAAGGAGTGGAACGGGAGCCCGGATCACTTCGGGGGCGCGCGGCCCTGGGTTACGCTGGGGCATCATGCGCAACGGGCTGCTTCTTCTTAGCTGCCGCGTCGAGGGCCTGTAGTCCACAGGGCCGGCTCCCTCGCCGCGGGGAACGAGCTGTGCGCGGAAACGGCGGTTCGATGGCGAATCGCGAGCGGCAGCAGAGGCCGGCCAGTCGGTGTTGATCACTCCCGACCCGCCCCGCACCACGCATCCACAGGAAGCCGAGAGTCACCTCCATGACCGAGCAGAGCTCCGCCGCGTCCGTCCCCGCCGCTCCCGCCTTCGTCGACCGGCCCACGCCGATCACCGCCGCCTCCGTGCGCCAGCGGCCCTCGGGCATGCGCCACGGGCGCTACCTGCCCTTCGGCACCGTCGACCTGGCGGACCGCAGCTGGCCGAGCAAGGTGATCACCAAGGCGCCGCGCTGGCTCTCCACCGACCTGCGGGACGGCAACCAGGCGCTGATCGACCCGATGTCCCCGGCCCGCAAGCGCAAGATGTTCGACCTGCTGGTGCGGATGGGCTACAAGGAGATCGAGGTCGGCTTCCCGTCCTCCGGCGCCACCGACCACGCCTTCGTGCGGTCGCTGATCGAGGAGGGGGCGATCCCGGAGGACGTCACCATCTCGGTGCTGACCCAGGCCCGCGAGGAGCTGATCGAGAAGACCGTGGAGTCGCTGGTCGGCGCCCCGCGGGCGACCGTCCACCTGTACAACGCGACCGCTCCGCTGTTCCGCCGGGTGGTGTTCCGCAACGACGAGGCGGCCACCAAGGCGATCGCCGTCGACGGCACCCGGCTGGTGATGGAGTACGCGGAGAAGCTGCTGGGCGACGACACCGTCTTCGGCTACCAGTACTCGCCGGAGATCTTCGTGGACACCGAGCTGGACTTCGCGCTGGAGGTCTGCGAGGCGGTGATGGACGTCTGGCAGCCGGGCGAGGGCCGCGAGATCATCCTGAACCTGCCGGCCACCATCGAGCGGGCCACTCCGAACGTGCAGGCCGACCAGTTCGAGTGGATGTCGCGCAACCTGTCCCGCCGCGAGTTCGTCTGCCTGTCGGTGCACCCGCACAACGACCGCGGTACCGCCGTCGCCTCCGCCGAGCTGGCCTACATGGCTGGTGCGGACCGGATCGAGGGCTGCCTGTTCGGGCAGGGCGAGCGGACCGGCAACGTCGACCTGGTGACGCTGGGGATGAACCTGTTCTCGCAGGGCATCGACCCGCAGATCGACTTCTCCGACATCGACGAGGTGCGCCGCACCGCCGAGTACTGCAACCAGATGGAGGTGCACCCGCGCCACCCGTACGCCGGCGACCTGGTGTACACCTCCTTCTCCGGCTCGCACCAGGACGCCATCAAGAAGGGCTTCGACGCCCTGGAGGCGGACGCGAAGGCGGCCGGGGTACCGGTGGAGGAGCACACCTGGGGCGTGCCGTACCTGCCGATCGACCCGAAGGACGTCGGCCGCACCTACGAGGCGGTCATCCGGGTCAACAGCCAGTCCGGCAAGGGTGGTGTGGCGTACGTCCTGAAGAACGACCACAAGCTGGACCTGCCGCGCCGGATGCAGATCGAGTTCTCCCGGATCATCCAGGCCAAGACCGACGCCGAGGGCGGCGAGGTCACCCCGGCCGAGATCTGGCGGGTCTTCGAGGACGAGTACCTGCCGACCCCGGCCAACCCGTGGGGCCGGCTGTCGCTGGCCGGCTCGCGCACCCTGACCACCGAGGACGGCCGGGACGCGCTGACCGCCGAGGCCGTGGTGGACGGCGCGCCGGTGACCCTGAACGGCACCGGCAACGGCCCGGTCTCGGCCTTCGCGGACGCGCTGGCCCGGATCGGCGTGGACGTACGCGTGCTGGACTACGCCGAGCACGCGCTGAGCGAGGGCGGCGACGCCCAGGCGGCCGCGTACGTGGAGTGCGCGGTGGACGGCAAGGTGCTGTGGGGCGTGGGCATCGACGGCAACACCGTGCTGGCCTCGCTGAAGGCGATGATCAGCGCCGTCAACCGCTCGCGGCGCGGTTAATTCGTACAGGTGGTATGCGAAGGGCCGTCCTCCGGGGCGGCCCTTCGCCGCTCCAGGTCGCCCGTTGTGTCCTGCGCCACATTTTTTCGAACCGGAAGCCGTTCGAGGTACTGACACGTGCCGGTAACCATGGCAACATCGATCCACCGGAAAGCCGGGTCGGTGGGACGGCCTCGGTGTCCGGTCGCGTGACCTGCCCATAGTTGTGCAGGCCGCCTGCCATGTCTGGGGAGTGGCGCCGTGACCAGGTTGTGGGGTGTTCGCCCGCGGTGGCGGACTGACGTTCTCGGTGACTTCTTCTGCCCGGGCTGCGGCGGGGACCGCAACTACCGCCGGCAGCACGGCCGGCGGTGGCTGCGGCTCCTGGGGGCCCCGGTGGTCCCGCTCGGGCCGGTGATCGGCAGCGTGCAGTGCACCAGCTGCCACGGCCGGTACGGCATCGAGGCCCTGGAACAGCCCACCAGCGTGCGCCTCGGCGGGATGCTGCGGGACGGCCAGTACACCGTCGCGCTGGCCCTGCTCGCGGCCGGCGGCACCGCCCACCGGGCGGCCCGCGAGGCCGCCTGCACGGCCGTGCGCGAGGCCGGGTTCGAGGACTGCGGCGAGGCCCAGGTGCTGGCCGCGCTCGCCGCGCTGTCCGGGCTCGGCGGCGAACTCTACGACGCCCACGGGATGGCCGGGGGCCTCGCCGTGGAACTGCACGCGGTGCTCGAACCGCTCGCCCCGCACCTGGCCCAGCAGGGGCGTGAGCGGCTGTTGCTGCAGGGCGCCGCGATCGCCCTGGCCGACGGGCGCTACCTGCCGCAGGAGCGGGAGGCGCTGGCCGCGGTCGGGCGCTGCCTGGACCTGCCGCAGTCCGTGGTCACGGAGCTGCTGGAGGCGGCGACCCGGGCACCGTACGAGAACCTGTAGGGCCTGCCGGCCCCCTTCGAGAAGACCTTCCGTATCCCCCACAAACGGGCCCGACCCCCCTCCGGGCCCGCCGTGACCCGCACCGCAGTGGTCCTCCCCCACGGCCCCGGTGCGGGCAACACGGCTGCCCGACCCCGGGCGCCCCCGCGGCTGGGGGAGAATGGACCGCATGAGTCTTTTCCGGGACGACGGCGTCGTGTTGCGGGCGCAGAAGCTCGGCGAGGCCGATCGGATCATCACTCTGCTGACCCGCCAGCACGGCAAGGTGCGGGCGGTGGCGCGCGGGGTGCGCAAGACCAAGTCCAAGTTCGGCGCCCGCCTGGAGCCGTTCTCGCACGTGGACGTGCAGTTCTTCAGCCGGGGGAGCGAACTGGTCGGGCGCGGGCTGCCGCTGTGCACCCAGGTGGAGACCATCGCCCCGTACGGCGGTTCGATCGTTACCGACTACGGCCGCTACACCGCCGGCACGGCGATGCTGGAGACGGCCGAGCGCTTCGCCGAGAACGAGGGCGAGCCGGCCGTGCAGCAGTACCTGCTGCTGGTGGGCGGGCTGCGCACGCTGGCGGCCGGGCTGCACGAGTCGCACCTGGTGCTGGACGCCTTCCTGCTGCGCTCGCTCGCGGTCAACGGGTACGGCGCGAGCTTCACGGACTGCGCCAAGTGCGGGCTGGAGGGGCCGAACCGTTTCTTCTCGCTCCCGGCGGGCGGGGTGCTCTGCCCGGACTGCCGAGTGCCCGGATGTGCCGTACCCTCCCCTGAGACACTGGTACTGCTCGGGGCACTGTTGTCAGGGGACTGGCAGACGGCCGGCGCCTGCGAGCCGCGGTACTGGCGGGAGGGCAGCGGCCTGGTCGCGGCCTATCTGCAGTGGCACCTGGAGCGGGGCATCCGCTCGATGAGATACGTGGAGAAGTGAGCACATGGCAGCGCGACGGCTCTTCGGCGGCGGCAAGCAGCGGGACTACGTTCCCCCGACCCCGCACCCCAGCGGCGCACAGCCCCCGAAGCTCCCCGGCGAGCTGGTCCCGAACCACGTCGCCATCGTGATGGACGGCAACGGCCGTTGGGCCAAGGAGCGCGGGCTGCCCCGCACCGAGGGCCACAAGATCGGCGAGTCGGTCGTGCTGGACGTCCTCAAGGGCGCGATCGAGCTCGGCGTCAAGAACATCTCGCTGTACGCGTTCTCCACCGAGAACTGGAAGCGCTCGCCCGACGAGGTGAAGTTCCTGATGAACTTCAACCGGGACGTCATCCGCCGCCGCCGCGACGAGATGGACGCGATGGGCGTGCGGATCCGCTGGGCCGGCCGGATGCCCAAGCTGTGGAAGAGCGTCGTGCAGGAGCTGCAGGTCGCCGAGGAGCAGACCAAGGGCAACGACGCCGTGACGCTCTACATGTGCGTCAACTACGGCGGCCGGGCCGAGCTGGCGGACGCGGCGCAGGGGATCGCGCAGGACGTCGCGGCCGGGAAGCTGGACCCGAAGAAGGTCAACGAGAAGACCCTCGCCAGGTACATGTACCACCCGGACATGCCGGACGTGGACCTGTTCCTGCGCCCCAGCGGCGAGCAGCGCACCTCCAACTTCCTGCTCTGGCAGTCCGCTTACGCCGAGTTCGTGTTCCAGGACGTGCTCTGGCCGGACTTCGACCGCCGCGACCTGTGGCGCGCCTGCGAGCAGTTCGCGATGCGCGACCGTCGCTTCGGCGGGGCGATCCCGAACGAGGTCGCCGGGCCGGCGGGGGTGCCCGCGCAGCGCTGACCGTGCCGGTGTACGGCGAAGGGCCCGCGGGAGCGATCCCGCGGGCCCTTCGCCGTCGTCCGTACGGGCTGCCCCCGTACGGCTGCCGGCTAGTCCTTCTTCGCGCACTCCGCACAGGTACCGAAGATCTCCAGGGTGTGCGCGATGTCGCTGAACCCGTGCTCCGCGGCGACCGAGTTGGCCCAGCGCTCCACCGCGGGGCCCTCCACCTCGACGGTGGCGCCGCAGTGCCGGCAGACCAGGTGGTGGTGGTGCCCGCTGCTGCACCGGCGGTAGACGGCCTCGCCGTCGGCGGTGCGCAGCACGTCCACCTCACCGGCGTCGGCGAGCGACTGGAGCGTGCGGTAGACCGTGGTCAGACCGACGGAGTCCCCGCGGTGCTTGAGCAGGTCGTGGAGCTCCTGCGCGCTGCGGAAGTCCGCGATCTCGTCCAGGGCTGCCGAGACGGCGGCACGCTGCCGGGTCGATCGGGCGCGCGGCGACGGGCCTGCGGTGGTCACCGTGGGTCCTCCTGGGGTCGTGGGCGTCTCGCACCTCATTGTGCCAGCCCGGCCCGCCGCTCCGGGGCGCCCGCGTCGGAGGAAGTCTTTCCCGGGATTTGGCCGGGGATTTGGTCAGGGGTTCCGTCAGGGACTCGGTCGGGGAATCGGTCGGGGCTCCGGCCGGGGATCCGGTCCGGGATGGCGACGTCGCAGACCGTCGGCCCCCGGTCGGCCTCGCCGCGCCGGCGGTGGCGGCGCCGGGCGAGCGGCGCGGCGATCACGCTGAACACCGCGAAGACCGCGATGGCGAGCAGCACGATGGCCGGGCCGGAGGGCACGTTGAGGTGGTAGGAGCCGGTGACGCCGGCCAGCGAGACCACCACGCCGAGCGCGATGGCGGCGGCCTGGGTGGCGGCGAAGGAGCGGGTGAGCTGCTGGGCGGCGACCACCGGGACCACCATCAGCGCGCTGACCAGCAGCAGCCCGACCACCCGCATGGCGACCGTGACGGTGACCGCGGCCATCACCGCGAGCAGCAGGTTGAGGGTGCGCACCGGCAGGCCGGTGACCCGGGCGAAGTCCTCGTCCTGGCAGATCGCGAAGAGCTGGCGGCGCAGGCCGACGGTGACCGCGATGACCACCGCGCCGAGCACCGCGATGGCGGCCAGGTCCTCGGGGGCGACGGTGAGGATCGAGCCCCACAGGTAGCTCTCCAGCGAGCCGGCCCCGGCCTGGGCGGAGAGCGAGACGAGCAGCTTGCCGCAGGCCATGCCGCCGTAGAAGAGCATCGCGAGGGCGATGTCGCCGCGCTGGTTGCCGCGCGAGCGGACCAGCTCCATGGTGACCGCGCCGAGCACGCAGACCAGCACGGCCATCCAGACCGGGCTGGTCTGGAAGATGAAGCCGAGACCGACGCCGGTCATCGCGACGTGGCCCATGCCGTCGCCCATCAGGGCCTGGCGGCGCTGCACCAGGTAGATGCCGACGGCGGGGGCGGTGATCCCGACCAGTACGGCGGCGAGCAGGGCGCGCTGCATGAAGTCGTAGGAGAGCATCTCGGTCATGCGAGCAGCCTCGGCGGGGTGAGGTCGGCGTGCGGGTGGACGTGGTCGTGGCCGGGCAGGGCGTGCAGGCCGGTGTTGGGCACGGGCGGGCCGTCGTGGGCGACGCAGCCGTCCCGCAGCACCACGGCGCGGTCGATCAGCGGCTCCAGCGGCCCGAGTTCGTGCAGGACGAGGAGGACGGCGGCGCCACGGGCGACCTCGGCGCGCAGGGTGTCGGCCAGCACCTGCTGGCTGGCGGCGTCCACGCCGGCCATCGGCTCGTCCATGATCAGCAGGTCGGGGGTGCCGACCAGGGCGCGGGCGATCAGCACCCGCTGCTGCTGGCCGCCGGACAGGTCGGCCACGCCGTCCCCGGCCCGGTCCAGCATGCCGACGGCGGCCAGCGCGCGGTCCACCGCCTCGCGGTCCTTGCGGCGGAAGGGCAGCAGCCGGTGCTGCGGCAGCCGCCCGGTGGAGACCACCTCGCGTACGGTCGCCGGGACGCCGGAGGCGGCGGTGGTGCGCTGTGGGACGTACCCGATCCGGTGCCAGGCGCGGAAGGAGCCGTACGGGGTGCCGAACAGCTCCAGGGTGCCCTGCTCCAGCGGCACCGAGCCGATCACGGCCTTGACGGTGGTCGACTTGCCGGAGCCGTTGGCGCCGAGCAGGGCGACGACCTCGCCGGGTTGGACGGTGAGGTCGACGCCGCGCAGCACCGGCCGGCCGCCGCGGGCGGCGACGGCGTCACGGAGGCGGACGGCCGGGGGTATCGGGTGGGTCATGGTGCTGCGTCCTGTCAGCTGGTGGCGGCCGGGGTGGTGGCGGGGGCGCTGGCAGGGACGCCGAGGGCGGCCTGGAGGTTGGCCAGGTTCTGCTTCATGACGGTGAGGTAGTCGTCCTTGGAGGGGTCCTTGACGCCCTCCAGCGGGTCCAGGACGGCGGTCTTGAGGCCGAGGTCCTTGGCGACGGTGTCGGCGAGCTTGGGGCTGACCAGGGTCTCGAAGAAGATCGTGGTGACGCCGTTGTCCTTGGCGGCCTTCTGCACCTCGGCGAGGCGGGCCGGGGTGGGCTCGGACTCCGGGTCGACACCGTTGATGGCGACCTGGGTGAGGCCGTAGTGGTCGGCGAGGTAGCCGAAGGCGGCGTGGCTGGTGACGAAGGTCTTGGTCTTGACGTCCTTCAGCCCGTTCTGGAAGTCCTGGTCCAGGGCCGTGAGCCTGGTGAGCAGCTCGTCGGTGTTCTTCCTGTAGTCCTCGGCGTGGGACGGGTCGGCCTTGGCGAACTCGTCGCCGACGCTCTTGGCGATCGCGGCGTAGCGGGACGGGTCGAGCCAGATGTGCGGGTCGCCGGCCGGGCCCTTGGCCTGCTGGCCGCCTTCCGCGGTGCCCTCGTCGAGGTGGTGGTCGACCAGCGGGCTGGCGGCGGTGGCGTCGATCTTGGCCTTGGCGGAGGACTGGGCGACGGCCTGGTCGACGGTGGGCTGCAGGCCCTTGAGGTAGACGATCGCGTCGGCCTTCTGGACGCTCGCGACCTGCTTGGCGGTGAGCTCCAGGTCGTGCGGCTCCACGCCGGGCGCGGTGAGGTCGGTGACCGAGACGTGGTCCTTGCCGATCTGCTGGGCCAGGAACTCCATCGGGTAGAAGGACGCGACGACGTTCAGCTTGCCGTCCGTGCCCTTGGCGCTGCTGCTGCCGCCGCAGGCCGTCAGGACCAGGGAGGCAGTGAGGGCGGTGGCGGCGAGGGCTATGGAGGTGCGGGTCCGGCGTCGAGGCAGTCCGATCATCATGACAATCATTCTCATCTCAATTGGAAATGATTGTCAACTCACTCGGATGGGTGATCGCCAGATGGTGATGGGTGGGGGCTGGCGGACGATGCCGACTTGAACCCCGTACCCATATGGCCGGTAACCTGAGGTATTCGGGTACGTGCAACCAGCCGTGCCCTGACCGTGCCGTACGTACTGAAGAGAGCACTGTGGCCGCCGACAAGATCGACACGATCGTCAGCCTGAGCAAGCGCCGTGGCTTCGTCTACCCCTGCAGCGAGATCTACGGCGGCACGCGTGCCGCCTGGGACTACGGACCGCTGGGTGTCGAGCTCAAGGAGAACATCAAGCGCCAGTGGTGGCGCGCGATGGTCCAGGCCCGTGAGGACGTCGTCGGACTCGACTCGTCGGTCATCCTCGCCCGCGAGGTGTGGGAGGCCTCCGGCCACGTCGCCACCTTCAACGACCCGCTGACCGAGTGCCTCTCCTGCCACAAGCGCCACCGGGCCGACCACCTGGAGGAGAAGTACGAGGCCAAGCACGGCTTCCCGCCGCCGAACGGCCTCAAGGACGTCAACTGCCCCGACTGCGGGACCAAGGGCCAGTTCACCGAGCCCAAGGACTTCTCGGGCATGCTGAAGACCCACCTCGGCGTCACCGAGGAGGCCAGCGGCCTGGCCTACCTGCGCCCGGAGACCGCCCAGGGCATCTTCACCAACTTCAAGGCCGTCCAGACCACCGCGCGCAAGAAGCCGCCGTTCGGCATCGCCCAGGTCGGCAAGAGCTTCCGCAACGAGATCACCCCTGGCAACTTCATCTTCCGCACCCGCGAGTTCGAGCAGATGGAGATGGAGTTCTTCGTCAAGCCGGGCGAGGACGAGCAGTGGCACGAGTACTGGCTCCAGCAGCGCTGGGACTGGTACGTCGGCCTCGGCCTGCGCACCGAGAACATGCGGCTCTTCGAGCACCCGAAGGAGAAGCTCTCCCACTACGCCAAGCGCACGGTGGACATCGAGTACCGCTTCAACTTCGGCGGCTCCGAGTTCTCCGAGCTCGAAGGCATCGCCAACCGCACCGACTACGACCTGACGGTGCACAGCAACGCCTCCGGCCAGGACCTGAGGTACTACGAGCAGGACTCCGGCGAGCGGTACTTCCCGTACGTCATCGAGCCGGCGGCCGGCCTCAACCGCGCCATGCTGGCCTTCCTGATCGACGCCTACTTCGAGGACGAGGCACCCAACGCCAAGGGCGTCATGGAGAAGCGCGTCGGCATGCGGCTCGACCCGCGCCTGGCCCCGGTCAAGGTCGCCGTCCTGCCGCTGTCCCGCAACGCCGACCTCTCCCCGAAGGCCCGCGGCCTGGCCGCCGACCTGCGCACCGCCTGGAACGTCGAGTTCGACGACGCCGGCGCGATCGGCAAGCGCTACCGCCGCCAGGACGAGATCGGCACGCCGTTCTGCGTGACGGTCGACTTCGACACCCTTGAGGACAACGCGGTGACCGTCCGCGACCGCGACAGCATGTCGCAGGAGCGCGTGTCGCTTGACCAGGTGAAGGCCTACCTGGGCGCGCGCCTCATCGGCTGCTGAGTCCGGCTTTTCGGGAGCCCCCGTTCGCCCCTGGTGGGGCGGGGCGGGGGCTCCCTGCTGTTCCCGACGGCGGCCCCTCGCGGGCTCCCTCCCCTTGTCGCCGTCTTACCGCCGTCCCCAGCGGGAGCGCGGGGCGGTGGGCGGGGCGGTCGGCAGTCCGGCGGTGCGGAGGGCGGCGAGGGTGGTGCGGTGACGGGTCCCGTCGGCCAGCAGGGCGGCCAGCAGCCGGCCGTAGAGGTCCGGGGTGCCGTCCAGGGCCGCGGCCAGGCGGACCAGTTCGACGGGCGGGCGCAGGGCGGCCAGCTCGTTCAGCAGGAGGGTGGCGAGCGCAGGGGGCAGCCCGGTGGCGAGGGCGGCGAGGTCGGCGGTGGGGCGGCCGGCGGCCTGGCGCAGCAGGGTGCGGACGTCGGCGGGGCGGTCGTGCTGCTGGAGGCAGGCGGCGAGGGAGGTCAGCTCGGAGGTCGGGGCGGAGCCCCACTCCCAGAGCAGGGTCGCGGCGTCGGCGTGCTGCCCGGCCCGCTCCAGCGCGGCGAGGAGGCCGGGGACGGCGGCCGCCGGGTATTCCCAGAAGGCGTGGAACAGCTCGGCGGCCTCCTCCGCCAGCCCCAGTTCGCGCAGCTCGGCCAGCATGGCGACGGCGTGGTCGGGGGCGCCTCGGGCGGCCGTCCGGGCGAGATGGAGCGAGGCGCCGGTCGGGCCGCGCCGGGAGAGCATGCCGACCAGCAGCGCGGCGTCGGCGGGGGCGAGGCGGGCGGCGGCCTGGTTCAGCAGCTCCTCGGCCTCGGGGGAGGCACCGGTGCGGTGGAGGGTGGTGATCCGCTCGGTGATGCCGCCGAGGTCGGGCCGGGTGGGCGGTGGAGGCGGTGGTGGGGCCTGCCTCGGTTGGGGCTCCGGTTCCTCTTGGGGGTGCTGCCATTGTCTGAGGCGGAGCTCCAACTCCTCCAGCTGGTCGCTCAGTTGGAGGCAGCGGGCGCCCAGGCCCTCGCGCAGGGTGCGCGCCTGGGCGAGTTGCCGCAGCAGGTCCCCGTCCGGGCGGTGGCGGCCCGGGGTCGCGCGTATCGCCTCGTTCAGCCGCCGTTCGCGCTGGCTCGCGTAGCGGCTGGCGCGGAGTAACTCGTCCAATTCCGCGCGGAGTTCGGCGGCCTGTTGCTCGCCCTCCGGCGGTTGGCCTGCGGATTCTTCCGTCGACCGCATGCGCATGATCGCCCCAACCTGTCCATCCAGACCCTGACTGCGGGACATCCTGGCGTCGCTATGTGGCGGGGGAGTTAAGAGCGCACGACCAGTCGTGTCCGAGTGGTGTCAAGGAGCGCGCAGAGGGCGGTCGTTGCGAGAAGTGCGCCGGTCGCGCTCCGCAGGAGGGGCGCCTCGTCGTACGGGCCGGGGGTGATCCTCGCCACGGCGTAGCCGATCGCCGCGCCCGCGCCCGCGACCGTCGCCGCCCCGTCCGGCAACGGGGCGACCGGAACCGGGGCGACCAGCAACGGGACGACCGGCAACGGGACGACCGGCCTCACTGCGCCAGCCGAGCCCGCGCCTCCATCAGTGCGAAGCCGAGCAGGTTCAACCCCCGCCACTCCAGGGGGCGTTCGGCGCGGATGTCGTCCGCGGCGAGCCCGATGCCCCAGATCCGGTCCAGCGGGCTGGCCTCGACCAGGACGCGGCCGCCGGTGCCCAGCAGGTAGTCGCGCAGCGCCTCGTCCTGGCTGAACTTCGCGACGTTGCCCTCGACGACCAGCTCGAACCGGCCCGCCGTCCACTTCCGGTCGTCGAAGCCCTTGACCAGCCGGCCCAGCTTCTTGGCCTCGGCGG
This sequence comes from Kitasatospora sp. NPDC023118, assembly GCF_055560875.1. Classification (NCBI taxonomy): domain Bacteria; kingdom Bacillati; phylum Actinomycetota; class Actinomycetes; order Kitasatosporales; family Streptomycetaceae; genus Kitasatospora; species Kitasatospora sp. NPDC023118. The sequence goes on along the minus strand of NZ_JBVHHW010000019.1, from coordinate 153,972 downwards.
GTGTGCGGGCCTCCAGGACGCGCTGCTCGATGACCTCGTCCCCGAACATCCGGGCCTTGCCGACCATCATCCAGTGCTCGGCGGACGCGTACGTCACCCCGTCGACGGTGAACCGCCCGGGCCACCACTGGCTCAGGCACTCCTGGCGCGTCCCACCGCCCTTGCGCTGGGTGTGCCCCCAGAACATCACCCACCTGGGCCGCGCCCCGGCGGCCATCAGGGCGGCCAGGTCCTCGCGGTTGCGGACGTCGGCAAGGTCCCCCACATGCTGCTTGCTCATATCGTCATTCTGACACAAAGTCCCGGCGGAGGCCTACCTGGTTTTGAGTCCGGAGCGGGCGAACGCGATGACGTCCGGCAAGTCGGGGATCTTCCGGGTCCTACGGTCCCCGGTGGAGGATTCTGAACACCTCCGGCGGCAGCTGGGCGGCAGCTCATGGGTCGCCGGAGCCGGATCCGACACCGAAACAGAAGGGGGATCGTGATGGTGGGCCAGCGCTACCAGGTGCGGGCGATCGGCCGGGTGGAGTCGCCGCTGACGGACCGGGCGGGCGCCCCCAAGCAGGGTGACGAGGGCGCGCCCGACGCCTGGCTGGTGTTCGACTCGTCGGTTGTGCGGGGACTGCGGGACCCGGCGGTCGGGCAGGAGGTGCTGCTGCTGACCTGGTTCCACCGGGCCGACCGCGAGGTGCTCGCCGTCCACCCGCGCGGGGATCTCTCCCGACCGGAGGTCGGGCGCCGCTGCGCTCTTCAGCCGGTCATGGTTCCGCGCTCGGCAGCCGCGACCAACTCCAGGAAGTGCAGGCCGAGTTCGGTGACCTCCTCGGCCGTCCAGTCCTGCGCAGGGCCGTTGAGGCTCACCTCGGCGAGGGCGAGGCCGGGGGCGGCGTCGGTCCACTCCGGGACGAACCAGATCCGCTCCTGCTCGGCGAGGGCGAGGACGGCGGCGTTCAGGGCCTTCGCGGGGTGGGGCAACCAGAGCTGGAACTCGTGGGTGGGCGGCACCTCCGGGTGGAGGCGGGCGCCGGGGAGCGCGGCCAGGGCCGGGATGAGGGTCTTGGCGTGGGCGGTGTAGCCGGGCAGCTGGGGGAGCACGGTGTCCAGGCCGGAGAGCGCGGCGAGGGCGGCGGGCCACTGCTGGTAGAGCTGGCCGCCGTAGCGGTGGCGCCAGGTCCGGGCGTAGGCGGTGAACGCCTTGCCCCCGGCGAGAGCGGCGCCGCTGATGCCGCCGAGGTCCTTGTAGTAGGACACGTAGACGCTGTCGGCGAGGGCGGCGATCTCGTCGAGCCGCTTGCCGAAGTGGACGGTGGTGTTCCAGAGGCGGGCGCCGTCGAAGTGCACCCGGGCGCCGGTTTCGCGGGCGGCGGCGACCAGTTCGGTCAGTTCGTCCCAGGTGGGGAGGAGGAAGCCCGGGTCTCGCAGCGGGAGTTCGACCACCAGGGTGCCGAAGGGCTCGCCGAGCGCGCGCAGCTCCTCGGGGGTCGGCTGGCGCTGCTCGGTGGTGGGCCAGAGGCCGCGCAGGCCGGTCAGCTGGGTGTGGGCGTGGCGCTCGTGCCGCTCGATGTGGGAGAGCGGATGGAGGGCGACGGCCCGGTTGTTGAGCTGCTCCGCGTGGTAGCGCAGGGCCACCTGCTGGGCCATGGTGCCGGTGGGGAAGAAGACCGCGTCCTCCTTGCCCAGAAGGACGGCGGTGCGTTCTTCGAGATCCTCGACGGGACCACCGTTCCCGTAGACGTCGGGGTAGAGGCCCGGGTCGACGGCGTCGGCGAGGGCGGTGAGCCGCTCGTGGATGGTGGCCGGGCGGCTGCCGGAGAAGAAGCGCTTGCTGCCTCGACGGGCCGCGCGCAGACGCCCCCAGTCGATCTGATCATCGGTCATCCGACGATTGTCGGACTGGCAGGGAGGTCAGACCAACGGATTTAAGGAGCGGCGGACCGCCGTCACCCGACAGATCGCGTTCCGGAACTGTCGGGCCGTCCCTCCGCCCGCTCTCCTAACGTGAACCTCGCCAGGCCCCCGAACCGGGGCCCGACGAAGGAGAACGCCTATGACCGCAGACGCCGCACACACCATCCTCACCCTCGCCGAGTTCGCCGAGGCTGCGGCCACCCGCTCCGGGTCCCCGCGCGTCGACGTCGGCGGCAGACCCCTCGGCCGCGTGCCGACGCCGACGCCCTGACCTCAGTCCTGCCGCGCCAGCCCGAGCCGCACCGCCCGCTCGACCGGCGAGTACGCTCCGTCGGCCCGGTCGAGCTCCAGCGGAGCCGCCGAGTCCAGCGGAGGCTGAGCGATGAACCGCGCCTGGGTGCCCCGGTTGGGCTGCGCGGCGTGGACCAGGAACGGGTGGCAGAGGTAGACGTCCCCGGCGCGCCCGGTGGCGAAGGCCACCTCGAGGTCGGGGGCGTCGAGACGGCCCGCCGCGTCCATGGACCGGCACAGCTCCATGAAGTCGAGCCCGCGCTCGCCGGCCGGCTCCAGGAACGCCGGGACGTCCAGGTGCGAGCCGACCTTGATCCGGGTCGGCCCGTGGTCGGCGTCGACATCCGAGAACAGGAACAGCATCAGCAACGACCGTTCCCGCGAGAAGAGGTTGAGCCAGTAGCCCTCCTCCCCCTCGGGCGTGTAACTGGCGTCCACGTGCCAGCCGGTGTCACCCGGGTCCTCGGGGCGCGGGAATCGGATCGGGAACGTCCCGAGCCCGGTCCTCGGCCGCCACCGCCCGGGGCCGACCAGCTGGTCGAACGCGCCGTGCAGCCGCTCGGTCGTGGCGGCACGCTGGAACGGCTCGTTCGCGTAGCCCCAGAGCCGCACGACCGGCTGGGTCCAGGTGGCGGGGTCGTTCTCGTCCAATCCGGTCTCGCGCCACAGGAACGCCCGGCACTCCTCGGCCAGCTCGCGGGGGAAGGCCTCCTCCAGCCGGACGAACCCGTCCGTCACGAACCGCTCTATCTGGTCTGCCGTCAGAACATCATGCATGTCTTGGAACTCTCGATCGCCGTGCGGGGGATTCCCGCCGACGAGCTAACCGGATCACCCGCACCGCCCGCCAATACGTTCCCCCGGGGACGCCATAGGCGCCACCCGATAACCGCTGATGGGAAGCCCGTGAACGACCTGTCCGGAATCGAGTTCCGGCACCTGAGGTACTTCGCCGCCGTCGCCGAGGCCGGCACGGTCACCGAGGCCGCACGTCGGCTCCACATCACCCAGCCCAGCCTGAGCCAGCAGATCCGCGCACTCGAACGCCGGGTCGCCGCACCGCTGTTCCACCGCGGCCCGGTCGGCATGTCCCTCACCGCCGCGGGGCAGACGCTCCTGGAAGGCGCCAACCGCGCACTCGGCGAGTTGCACGCCGCCATGACCTCGGCGCGCGGGGCCGCGCTGCCGGCCCGGATCGGCGTCTGCCACGGCCTGCCGCAGGAGATTCTGGCGACGGCCGAGGGACTCGTCACCCGGGACCGGCCGCTCCACCTCGGCTACCACGCGGTCGACTCCCACGACCAGGCCGACCGGCTGCGCACCGGCAAACTCGACTTCGGCATCCTGCGCGGTCCGGTCGACGAGACCGGTCTCACCACCCGCGTCCTCGCCGACCAGCCGCTCGGCGTCGTCGTCGGCCGCGCCCACCCACTGGCCGACCGCACGTCCGTCACCTGGACGGAGCTCGAAGGCCAACGCCTGCTCTGGTTCCCGGAATCCGCCGCATCGGGCTACGCCGCCACCGTCCTGGCCCATCTCTCCGCCCACGGCTGGACACCGCGCACGACCCCCGGCGACCACGACCACAGCAGCCACACCCTGTTCCGCCACGCCCTCCTCGGCGACGACACCGTCATCGCGCTCCGCCCGGCCGCCGCCGTGGCCGACGATCCGGCCCTCACCTGGCTTCCCCTCAGCTCCTACCCGCCCCGCGAACGCCTTCTCCTCGCCGCACCGACCGCGACGATCTGGAGCCGCCTGCTGGCCTGAGCCGGTCCGGGGGCAGCGTCTTCCCCGAGGTGGGCGCCGGCGCTGAATGACACTGCTGAGCGTGGAGTCGACGAGCAGGGTCACCGCGCCGGAGGGTCGGTCATGACTCGCCGATGTTCCACTCCGGCGCAGTCAGCAAGACGGCATGTTCGATCGATTCGCCGACCATGTTGAGGAGTTGTGGAGCAGGAGTCGAAACGTTTGGGAGGTTCCTTCAAATGCGCAGGCGTGACTACGAAAGTGACCCTGATGCCCCGAAGCCCAACAGCCTGGTTCCGGCAGCCTCCGTCGTCGCGGTCGACGACCTCGGTCGTGTTCTCCTCCAGCGCCGCACTGACAACGGCGGCCGACTCCGCACCTCCGACGAGTCCTTCGAGGTCGGCAGGTTCACCTCCGACGAGGTCGACGCGCTCCCGATGGTCCCCAGCATCCGCAAGCGCGTCGTCGACTGGCGCAGCGGCCGCATGCCCGTCGTTCGTCAGGGGCGTTCCCAGGAAGTTCCCAGGAGGAGGCAACCGAACGACAGTTCTCGGAAGTCTCTCCTGTGACCGGGTATGCGGGCCCGGCGGGCACAGGAACCGGCACTGGACGCGATGAACCTGACGGGCACTCCCTTTCTCATCCTCACGATCGTTCTGTTCGTGGGCTCCCTCGCTCTGGCCATGGCGCAGTGGCTGGGCACAGCAGCTCCCTTCAGGCGGGCGCGAACCCCGCAACGGCGGCGCAGGCCGCTGCGGGTGCTCTCGTACCTCGGCACGGTGCTGCTCTGCCAGTTCACCGCCGTGGCCATGGTCTTCGTGATCGTCAACAACGAGAACCAGCTCTACGACAGCTGGGGCGACCTGCTGGGGACCTCCAGCCACGTCCGGGCCGTGCCCGTGCCTCCTAAGGACGAGGGGCTGGCCGGGGACCAGGCCGTCGCCACCGGCCCGTCCGGCTCCGCCGCGCCCAAGGTGCCGCAGGCCTTCCACGCGCCCGACTCGAACGCCGTGCCCAGGAGCGTGAAGCAGGCCGACCTCAAGGGCCGGCTCTCCGGCGTCGACGGGGAGGTCCTGGTCTGGACGCCGCCGCAGTACGACGATCCCGCCTACAAGGACAAGACCTTTCCGGTGGTCGAACTGCTCGTCGGATTCCCCGGATCCTCCAGCGCCTGGTTCGGCGAGTCCATGGACGCGATCGGGCAGCTCGAACCGCTGATGAAGTCCGGGCAGGTCACGCCGTTCATCCTGGTCTCGCCGCGCGTCACCCTCCTCGGCAACACCGACACCGGGTGCGCCGACATCCCGGGCAAGGTGAACGCCGACACCTGGCTCTCACGGGACGTCCCGCAGATGATCGTGGACAACTTCCGGGCGGACACCACCCCGGACCGCTGGGCCCTGTCCGGCTACTCGGCCGGCGCCCACTGCGCCCTGCGCCTCGCGCTCTCCCACCCGAACCGGTACCGTGCCGCGATCAGCATGTCCGGCTACAACAACCCGGCCGGCGAGCCGAGTTCGCTGACCGGCAAGGACCCGAAGCTGCGCGAGACCTCCAACCCGCTCTACATCCTCACCCACGCCCCGACGCCACCGAACGTCGCGCTCTACGTGACCGGCAGGCGGGGCGACGGGCTGGAGGACGCGACCGCCCTCCAGCAGGCGGCGAAGAGCCCGACCACTGTCACACCGTTCGAGACCGCCGGTGCGCACCTGACGTCGACGTGGAAGCCGCTGGTCGTCCCGACCTTCAAGTGGCTGACCGGGATCATCCCGCCGCGCTGACCCGGCCAGCGCGGCCATGGCGGTCGTGAACGCGGCCGCGTCGGCGGGGTCAGCGTGCCACCGGAGCTTCACGGTCCCGGCGATCGAGGCGGGATCGAAGCTGTGACGCGGATCACAGAAGAAAGGGTGACACTCTGTTGTCGCGGACACCCGCGACCATCGACTCATGACGATCACCGACGAGGACTGCCTCTCCGCGACCCTGGCCTTCAACGAGCAGTTCGAGGCCGCCGCCGCCTTCCTCCCTCCGCGCGGGCAGGCGCCCGACGCGGCCACCATTGCGAACCTGCGCCGCAACCGGCTCGGCGGCGACACGCCCCCGGTGCGACTCCCACAGGGCCAGGACCGCGTCCTCCCGTCCGGGGTGAAGGTCCGGACGTTCGTGCCGGAGTGCGTCGACGGCGTGTACCTGCACATCCATGGCGGCGGCTGGGCGTTCGGCTCGGCCGACGGGCAGGACGAGAAGCTCTGGGGCCTGGCAACCGAAGCCCGGCTGGCGGTGGTGAGCGTCGACTACCGCCTCGCCCCGGAGCATCCCTTCCCCGCCGGGCCCGACGACTGCGAGGCTGCCGCCCGCTGGCTGGTGGACCACGCCGAGGCCGAGTTCGGCACCCGGCGGCTGTTGATCGGCGGCGAGTCGGCAGGCGCTCACCTGAGCGTCCTGACCCTGCTGCGGCTGCGCGACCGGCACGGCAGCGCCGGCGCGTTCCGGGCCGCCCACCTGGCCTTCGGTCCGTACGACCTGTCGATGACGCCGAGCCAGCGGCTGTTCGGCTCCCGGCGCCTGCTGAGCAACTCGGATTCGCTGCGCGGCAGTTACGAGCTCTTCACGCCGGGGATGACTCCGGACCGGCGCCGCGACCCGGAGGTCTCGCCGCTGTACGCCGACCTGACCGGCATGCCGCCGGCGCGGATCGTGGTCGACACCGAGGACCCGCTGCTGGACGACTCGCTGTTCCTGGCCCAGCGGTGGCAGACGGCCGGGGCGCCCGTCCAACTCGCCGTCGTCGCAGGGGCGATGCACGGCTTCACCCTGTTCCCGCTGGCCGTCACCGCACGCGAGCAGCAGCGGGAGCGGGACTTCCTGGCCGACGCGGGACGGTAGCGTCGGCCGCATGAACCGCACCCCTCGGCTCTACGCGCTGGTGGAAGAGCTGCGCGCGGCGGCGCCGCGATCACTGACGGTCGCCGCGCTCGCCGCGCGGTTCGAGGTGAGCGCGCGCACCGTGCAGCGGGACCTCCAGGCGCTGATGGAGTCGGGCGTCCCGGTGCGCGCCACCACCGGGCGGGGCGGGGGCTGGTCGATCGACCAGGCGATGACCCTGCCGCCGATCCGCCTCACCCCCGAGGAGGCCTCGGCGCTGGTCGCCGCGCTCGCCGCGGCCGACACCTCGGCCCCGTACGCCGGCGCGGTCCGTACGGCCTCCCAGAAGATCGCCGCCGCGATGACCGGCCCCGCCTCGACGGCGGCCCAGGAACTCGCCGCCCGGATCGTCGCACTGCCGACCAGGACCGCGGAGTCCGTCCGCACCGCGGTGGAACGGGCCCTCGCCGAGGGCGCCGTGCTGCGGCTGTCCTACGTCGACGCGGCCGGGCAGGAGAGCGACCGCGCGGTGGAACCGGCCGGACTCCTCACCGCCGACGGCAAGTGGTACCTCATCGCCTGGTGCCGCACCCGCCAGGCCGGCCGGGGCTTCCGGCTCGACCGCATCGCGGCCGCGGCCCCGACCGGCGAGCCGGCGCCGCCCCACGACCTGGCCGCCCTGCTGAACGGCTCGGCCGCCGCCGGCGCGGTCCGGCCCGCCGCGCTGGCTCCGCTGGCGCCCTGAGGGGCGCCGGTCTCGCCTGATCCCGGCGGCCTCGCTGGGCTTCGCGCTGCCGGTGCTGATCGCCTACCAGCTGGTGTTCGGCTTCTGTGTGATGGTGTGGGCCGTCAGCTCGGTGACCCTGCGGCAGCTGCTCTCCCCGCCGGAGCAACTCGGCCGGGTGCTCGGGCTCTCGCGCTCGATGGGCCAGCTCGTCATACCGGTCGGCGCACTGCTGGGTGGCACCCTGGCCGACGCGTCGGCACCGCCGGGGCGCTGACCGTCTCCGCCTCGATCGCCCTGACCGGCACCCTCGTGGTCGTGACGACCCGGCCCGCAGCCGTGCTGCCCGAGGCGATCCGGACGTGACCACGCGTAAGGGTCAACCTCGTTAGCACCAAAGGGGTTTCGTGACCCGCTCGGTCGAGCACACCCGCTGGAGGACACAACAGGTCGAGCGAGGCCGAGACGAGGGAGCGCCCATGAGCAGCCCCACCCGTCGCGACGTCCTGCGCTGGGGAGCCGCCGCCCTCCCGGCCGTCAGCGGGCTCCTCCTGCCCGTAACGGCCCGCGCCGCCACCGCCGTTGACCCGTCCGCCTGGATGTCCTCCCTGGCCGACCCGACCCCGCTGACCGCCCTCACCATCCCCGGCACCCACGACTCCTGCTGCACCGACCCCTGGCACGGCACCGAGTGGTCCCACACCCAGAACTGGGGCCTGCCCGAGCAACTCCAGCGCGGCATCCGCTTCCTGGACATCCGCTGCAACGGCCTGGCCGGCACCACCGACGAACTCGGCATCTACCACAGCGATGCCTACCAGTACCTGCGCCTCCAGGACGTCCTCGACCAGTGCCGCGCCTTCCTCGCCACGCGCCCCGGCGAGGCCGTCGTCATGCGGATCAGGAACGAGTACGCGGGCGGAAACCGGCTCGAAGCCCCCGAGTTCCAGCGCCGGATCAACCACTATCTGGACGATCTCGGCTACCGCCCGCTGTTCTGGACCAACCCCTGGTGGCCCACCCTCGGCCAGGCCCGCGGCCGTATCGTCCTCGCCGCCGACTTCGCCAACCCCTGGTCGGTCATCCAGTGGTCCAGCGCCACCAACCCCTGGTTCACCACCCAGGACACCTTCCAGGGCATCAGCCTCGCCGCCAAGTCCCAGGCCGTCATCGACTGGTTCGACCGCGCCTCCGGCGACCAGGCCTCCCCGCGGATGTACGTCAACTTCACCAGCTACGCCAACGGCGGCTGGCCCAAGGTCAACGCCGACGCCATCCTCCCACCCATCCGCGACTACCTCGCCGCCCGCCGCCAACAGCCCACTCACCTCGGCATCGTCCCGATGGACTTCCCGGACTTCCACGCCGACGTGCTGCAGCTGCTCCTCGACAGGAACTTCACCGCCCACTGACCGTCCGGGCGGTAGCCTCCGGCCATGGCTGCCTCCGCTCCGCTGACCCTGCCCACCCGCTACGACGGCGACCCCGAGCGCGTCGCGCTCGTCATCCCCGGCGCCGGCTACTCGCCCGCCCGGCCACTGCTGCACTTCGCCCGAGCCGTCCTGCTTCGGCACGGCTGGACGGTCCAGGAGCTGTGGTGGCAAATCCCGGACGGATTCCCCGACTTCGCGATGGACGAGCGGATCGCCTGGGTGGAGCGGCAGGTCGCCGGGGCCGTCGACGCCGAGCAGGGCGCCTGCCGGCTGCTGGTCGGCAAGTCCCTCGGCTCCTTCGCCGGTGGCCTCGCCGCCGACCGGGTGCTCCCGGCGGCCTGGCTGACGCCCGTCCTCACCCTCGACCACGTGGCCCGAGCGCTCGGCCGGGCCCAGGCGCCGACCCTCCTCGTCGGCGGGAGCGCCGACAAGCTGTGGGACCGCGGGATCGCCGACTCGACCGGGCACGAGGTGCTGGAACTGCCGGGCGCCGACCACGGTTTGGAACACGACGACGACCCGCTCGCCTCGGTCGACGCCCTGCGGCAGGTCGTCGAACGGCTGGACCGCTTCATCGGCTCGCTGGCCACCCACTGAGCCCCGGGCCTCCCGGAAGGCCCGGGGCGAGGAGGCGCAGGGCGTCGTGGCCGGGGAGCGCGTCGTGCGGCGATTGCGAGCACCGTGCGGCGATTTCACACGAACGAGCGTCACCGCCGTCCGGGAAGCCCGGGCCGTCGGGTGGCTGCCGTCACCGCCAGGGCGAGCGCCAGCAGGACCAGGGCCGACCAGGGCAGCGTGGCCGGTCCGGCGTGGTCGAGGAGGGGGCCGCCGGCGAAGGCTGCGGCGGCGATGCCGAGGTTCCAGCAGGTGACCAGGAGGGACTGGGCGAGGTCGGCGGCCGGGCCGGCGGCGTCGGGCGGTGACGGCGCGGTACGGGGAGCAGGTGCTGGGCTCGGCGCTGGTGCGGGGCCTGGTCGGCGGCTGGCTCGACGGACTCGATCGTCAGGGGAAACAAGGGGAAAGCAAGCGGGGAGCAAGCGGGGGGCATGAGGGGAGCAAGAGGGGAGCAAGCGGGGAAACGAGAACGGCCTCGCGATCGGCGGAGAACCGATCGCGGGGCCGTGAGCCGTCGCCCGGGCCCCGCGGGGCCCGCCGGGCTCAGCCGATGGTGCGGGGGAGGCGGGTGGTCAGGTACAGGATGGTGAAGGAGCCGACCAGCTGGATGCCCAGGCACAGGGCGAGCGCCCGGTCCATGCCGAGGGTGGGGGCGAGGGACAGGTAGAGCGTGCCGAGGGTGGCGACGCCGAGGGCGAGGCTGGACTGCTGGCTGGTGGCGAGGACGCCGCTGCCGACGCCGGCCCGGGCGGCGGGGACCTTGGAGAGGACGACCCGGAACAGCGGGGTGCCGATCAGGCCCTGCCCGACGCCGGCGAGGGCGACGCCGGGGGCCATCCGCAGCGGGGAGAAGTGCGACCAGTCGGCGAGGATGGTCAGCGCGAGGGTGGCGAGGCCGACGGCCTGGATGACGGCGCCGGCGCTGAGCACCCGGCTGCCCCAGCGGCCGATCAGGCGCGGGCCGGACAGCGAGGCGCAGAAATAGCCGACGGCCATCGGGACGAGCGCCCAGCCGGCCGCGACCACACCGAGGTGGAGGCCCTGCTGGATGGCGACCGCGATGTTGAACATGAAGCCGCCGAAGCCCGCGAAGTAGGGGAGCGCGATGCCGAGGCCGCGCCGCATCTCGGGGATCCGCAGCAGGGTCGGTGGCACCAGCGGGGTGTCCCCGCGCTGCTCGGCGCGGCGCTCGACCAGGGCGAAGGCGACGGCCAGCACCGGGAACAGGGCGAGCAGCAGCCAGGACCAGAGCGGCCAGCCGGCCGCGCGGCCCTCCATCAGCGGGATGAGCAGGGCCAGCAGGGTGGCGGTGAGCAGGACGGTGCCGGGCACGTCGACCCGGGCGGCCTGGGTGGCCTTGCTCTCGGGCACGTACCGGACGGCCAGCACCACGGCGAGCAGCGCGAACGGCACGTTCACCAGGAAGACCGAGCGCCAGCCGGTGCCGAACAGGTCGGCGGCGACCAGCATCCCGCCGAGCACCTGCCCGATCACCACGGATATCCCGCCGACGGCTCCGTAGATGCTGAGCGCGCGGCCGCGCCGGGCGCCGTCGGTGGCGGCGGTGATGGTGCCGAGCACCTGGGGGATCAGCAGCGCGGACGAGGCGCCCTGGGCGGCCCGGGCGGCGACCAGCGACCACGCGTCGGGGGCGAGGCCGCAGGCCAGCGAGGTGAGCGCGAAGGCGGCGGCGCCGGCGACGAAGAGCCGGCGGCGGCCGAAGATGTCGCCGAGCCGCCCGCCGAGCACGAGCAGGACGGCGAAGGCGATGCCGTAGCCGGCTGCGACCAGCTCCAGGACGGCGGGTCCGGCGGCCAGGTCCTTGTCGATGGTGGGCAGGGCGACGTTGACGATGAAGAAGTCGAGCATCGGGAGGAAGGCCCCGAGCAGGACGGTGACCAGTCCGGCGGTGCCGAGGGAGGGCCCTGCGGTGCCTGACGACGAGGTGTGGGGGGCGGCTGTGGGGGCGGTCCGGTTCGAGGCCGGGGCGACGGCGAGTGGTTGAGTCACGGGTCATACGATCCGCCTCGCCGTACCCTGGTACCAGAGTGTGGTTATCCAGGTATAAGAAGTACCTGGCAACAGGATGCGGACTGCCGCATGCTGGGACCATGAGCCTGATGACCCCCGTTGCGCAAGCCCGTCCCGGCTCGACCGCGCCGCACCGCAGCACCTCCGGCGACGCCCGCCGGCACGACCTGGCGGCGTTCCTGCGCAGCCGCCGGGAGCGCATCGCACCCGAACAGGTGGGCCTGCCGATGACCGGCCGCCGACGCACCCCGGGGCTGCGCCGGGAGGAGGTCGCGCAGCTCGCCGCCGTGGGGGTGACCTGGTACACGTGGCTGGAGCAGGGCCGGGACATCCAGGTGTCCACCCAGGTGCTGGACGCGGTGGCCCGGGCGCTGCTGCTGGACCCGAGCGAGCGGGCGCACCTGTTCACCCTGGCCGGCGCGGAGGACCCGGCGCCGATCCAGGACTGCCCCTCGGTCACGCCGAGCGTGCGGCTGGTGCTGGAGCAGCTGGCGCCGTACCCGGCCGTGGTGCTCAACTCCCGCTACGACGTGCTGGCGTACAACGCGCAGTACACCGGCTTCGTCGGCAGGCTGGAGGAGCTGCCGCCCGAGGACCGGAACCTGATGTGGCTGGCCTTCACCGACTCGCACTTCCGCGAGGTGCTGATCGACTACCGGACCGAACGCCTCGGCATGGTGGCCCGGTTCCGCGCGGCGATGGCCGACCACCCCGCCGAGCCGACCTGGAAGGCACTGCTGGCCCGGGTGCGCAAGGCGTCGCCGGACTTCGAGGAGGAGTGGCAGCGGCACGAGGTGATGCGGCCGGGCAACGGGATCAAGCGCTTCCAGGTGCCGGGCATCGGCCTGCTGCGCTGCGAGTACACCAACTTCTGGCTCAGCCCCCGGCTCGGGACCCGCATGATCAGCTACACCCCGCTGGACGAGGAGACCCGCGCGCTGATGGACCGGCTGCCGACGAGCCTCTAGGCCCGCCGCCCGCCGGCCGCGTATCGCCTCCCGCCCGAGCAGCAGGCACACCGCCGCCAGCGGCAGTTCGACGCAGAACGCCATCACCAGCGCGGCCAGCACCGCGTGCCCCGGCCCGGCGAAGGTGATGTCCACCAGCGCGTCCCCGGCGAGCAGCAGGGCCACCGCCGCGCCCGCCCACAGCGCGGCGGGGCTGCGCCGGAGCAGCAGCGCGTCCAGTGACAGCAGGCCGGCGAACTCCAGCAGGTCGAGCACCACCCACGGGGTCTCGTGGTTGACAGCCAGGATCATCAGCCAGGGCAGCAGCGCGACGGCCGCCAGCCGCGGCGCCTGCCGCAAGCGCTCCGGCAGGACGTACGCCGGGGCACCCGAGACGACGGCGATGCTCATGCCGCACCCCCGACCACCGCGACCTGACGCTCCCGCACCCGCTGCAGCGGCAGCCGCTCGGCCGGCCCGCCCGCCGGGTGCTCGACCAGCACCGCGTCGAACGGCCCCTCGGCCCAGGCCAGCCAGAAGCACCCGGCCACCGTGACCACCTGGGCCGCCGAAGCCGTCCGGAACGAACGGCCCGTACGGAACAGCCGCCGCCCGCCGGTGAACAGCACCGAGGGCGCCGCGCCGTCGGCCGGCAGCCGCCCCCAGGCGAACGCGTGCGAGCGGTTCCCGGCGGAGGGGCTGCGCCGGGCGCCGCGCACCAGCTGCGGCGTGAGCCGGGCGGCGACCAGGACGTCGGCCAACTCGCCGTACTGGTACAGCTCCAGCGCGGCCCGGCCGCGGCCGGACCCGACGCTGCGGACCGACCAGGGCCCGGCCCCGGTCGGCAGCGTCCCCTCCGGCCCCGACGCCGGGTGGAGCGCGCCCCCGGCAGCACCCCCGTGGTTCCCGGGGACGGGCCGCCCGTGCGGCGGAGTGGCGGAGTGCGATGCAGTGCTCGTCATGCCCCCAAGCCTTCCGCCCGGAGGGGCCTCCTGTCGGTGGTGCCCCACACCGAACCGAGGGTGTACCTAGCTACACCCCCGTCGGGCACCCCCCTTCATGGCGGCTCTTGATCACCGGGCCCTACGCTGTCCGCCATGCCCTCCACCACGTTGCGCCGAGCGCTCGTCAGGAGCCTCCGCCGCCCGCCGTGGTCGGCCGGGGCCTGGCGGGACACCCGCTTCATAGCGGCCGGAATACCCCTGGCCCTGCCGGTCTGGCTGGCCGTCACCGAGTCCAAGCTGCTCTTCCCGGTCCTCGCGGTCGTGCTGCTGTGCACCCGCCCGCTGACCGCCGCCCAGCGCGGCCGGCTGCGCGCCCTGCACGGGGTGGAGGTGCCGCCGCCGCGTCCCGGGGACTCCCCGAGCTGGCTGCTGGGCCGGTTGCGCCTGGTGCTGACCTGGCGTCAGGCCGTCTACCACCTGGTGGTCGGCCCGCTGCTGGCGCTGGGCGCGCTCGTGGTGGTGTACGCCTGGGGCGCGGCCCTGGTGCTGGCCACCGTGCCAGGCTGGAGCTGGCTGATGCCGACCACCAGCTCGCTGTACGGGGAGTGGCCCGTACTGGTCGGGTTCACGGTCGGCGGCGTGCTGCTGGCGGTCGCGGCCCCCTGGTGCGCGGCGCTGCTGGCCTGGCTGGAGGCCCGCGCGGCCCGGCTGCTGCTCGGCCCCAACCGGGCGGAGCGGCTGGAGCAGCGGGTCGAGGAGATCGCCGAGAGCCGGGCCGGGCTGGTCGACGCGGTGGACGCCGAGCGCCGCCGGATCGAGCGCGACCTGCACGACGGCGCCCAGCAGCGGCTGACCTCCCTGGCGATGAACCTGGGCCTGGCCCGGCGCACCCTCAAGGACGTCCCGCCCGAGGTGATGCAGGTGATCGTGGACGCCCACGAGGAGGCCCAGGCCGCCATCGACGAGCTGCGCGACCTGGTCCGCGGCCTGCACCCGGCGGTCCTGGAGGACCGCGGCCTGGACGCGGCGCTGTCCGGCATCGCCGCCCGCGCCCCGCTGCCGGTGCGCCTGGACGTCGACCTGTCCGCCCCGGTGGCCCCGACCGTCGAGGCGGTCGCCTACTTCACCGTCTCCGAGGCGCTCACCAACGTGGCCAAGCACGCCCGCGCCAAGCAGGTCGAGGTGTCGGTGCGCACGGCCGGCGGCCGGCTGCGCCTGGTCATCAGCGACGACGGCGTGGGCGGCGCGGATCCCTCGCGCGGCACCGGGCTCACCGGTCTGCGCAAGCGCGCCGCCTCGGTCGACGGCACGCTGTCCGTTCTCAGCCCCCTCGGGGGTCCCACCACCATCACCGTGGAGTTGCCGTGCGCGCTGTGATCGCCGAGGACTCGGTCCTGCTGAGGGTCGGCCTGGTCAAGGTCCTGGAGGCGGTGGGCTTCGAGGTCGTGGCCGCCGTCGGGGACGCCGTCGAACTGCTGGCCGCCGTCGAGGAGCACCGCCCCGGCGTGGTGGTCGCGGACGTCCGGATGCCCCCGGGCTTCACCGACGAGGGCGTCAAGGCGGCGATGGTGATCCGGCAGCAGTGGCCGGAGGTCGCCGTGCTGCTGCTCTCCCAGTACGTGGAGGAGCGCTACGCCGCGGACCTGCTGGCCACCAACACCAGCGGTGTCGGCTACCTGCTCAAGCAGCGGGTGGCCAATGTGGACGACTTCGTGGACGCGCTTCAGCGGGTCGCCGAGGGCGGCACCGCGCTGGACCCGGAGGTGGTGGCCCAGCTGCTGCTGCGCCGCCACCGGGACCCGCTGGAGAAGCTGACCCCGCGTGAGCGGGACGTCCTCGCCCTGATGGCGGAGGGCCGCTCCAACGCGGCCATCGCCGCCTCCCTGGTGGTCAGCGACAGCGCGGTGGCCAAGCACATCAACTCGATCTTCACCAAGCTCGACCTTCCGCCGGCCGACGACAGCCACCGCCGGGTGATGGCGGTGCTGCGGTTCCTGGAGGTCGGGTAGCCGTGGGCGGGGTGAAGGCCTGGCGGGTCACCGGGACGTTCGCGATCGTCCTGGTCATGCTCGGCGCGGGACTGCAGACCTGGTCGATGGCGGCGCAGCAGCGGACCAGCACGACCCAGCCGTACGACATCGCGATCCGCCGGGTGAAGCTGGACACCGGCCACGCCCAGGTTCGGGTGCACGCCGGGCGGGAGGGCCATGTAGTGGTCCACCAGCGGCTGGACTGGATGATGCGCGAGCCGGTGGTGTCCACCGTCTTCAGGGGCGACGAGCTCAACGTCTCGATGCACTGCCGCAGGGTGCTGCCCTTCGCGGACTTCGGCTGCGGCGCCGAGATCGAGCTGGAGGTGCCGGCCGCGACCGAGGTGACCGGGTCGGTGGGCTCCGGCTCCGTCATGGTGGAGGGCCTGAGCGGGGACGTCAAGGTGGACCTCAGCTCCGGCGAGCTGCTGCTGGTGGACACCTCCGGCGGAGTGTGGGCGCACGCCACCTCCGGGCTGATCCAGGGCACCAACCTGAACGCGGCGCAGGTGACCGCGCAGACCACCTCGGGGTCGGTGGAGCTGTCCTTCGCCAAGGCCCCGCAGGCGGTGGACGCCCGGGCCACCTCCGGCTCGGTGAACATGACTCTGCCGAAGGACAGCCGCTACGCCTTCTCCAGCGAGGTCGGCAGCGGCAGCGGCCGGATCGATCCGACCCTGGCGGACGCCGCCAGCACGAACCGTCTCCACGCCTCGGTCACCTCGGGCTCGATCACGATCAATCCGGTGCCGTAGCGGGGGACGTCACTCATACAGGGAAGAGGCCGCTCACCCGGGTGGGGGACAATGGAGAGTCCCGTCCCCCTACCCGAGGTCAGCCGCGCATGACAGCCACGCCCGCACCCACCGCGCCCGAGACCGAGTTCGCGCCGCTGGACATCGGCCCGATCCAGGTGTGGCCACCCGTCGTGCTGGCACCGATGGCCGGCATCACCAACGCGCCGTTCCGCACCCTGTGCCGCGAGCAGAGCGGCGGCAAGGGCCTCTACGTCTCGGAGATGATCACCACCCGGGCACTGGTCGAGCGCAACGCCAAGACCATGCAGCTGATCAAGTTCGACCCGAGCGAGAAGCCGCGCTCGATCCAGCTGTACGGGGTGGACCCGGTGACCGTCGGCAAGGCCGCCCGGATGATCTCGGACGAGGGCCTGGCCGACCACATCGACCTGAACTTCGGCTGCCCCGTCCCCAAGGTCACCCGCAAGGGCGGCGGCTCGGCGCTGCCGTACAAGCGCAACCTGCTGCGCGAGATCCTGCGCGAGGCGGTGGCCAACGCGGGCGACCTGCCGGTGACCATGAAGATGCGCAAGGGCATCGACGACGACCACCTCACCTACCTGGACGCCGGCCGGATCGGCGCGGAGGAGGGCGTGGCCGCGATCGCCCTGCACGGGCGCACCGCCGCCCAGCACTACGGCGGGACGGCCGACTGGTCGGCGATCGCCCGGCTGCGCGAGTCCGTCCCGGCGCACATCCCGGTGCTGGGCAACGGGGACATCTGGTCGGCCGACGACGCGCTGCGGATGATGCGCGAGACCGGCTGCGACGGCGTCGTGGTCGGCCGCGGCTGCCTGGGTCGGCCGTGGCTGTTCAAGGACCTGGTGTCGATCTTCGAGGGCGACGTGGACTACGCCCGCCCCGATTTCGGCTACGTGGCCCGGGCGATGGTGCGCCACGCCCAGCTGCTCGGCGAGTGGCTGGGGGACGAGGCGCGCGGCGTGATCGACTTCCGTAAGCACGTCGCCTGGTACACCAAGGGCTTCTCGGTCGGCTCGGAGCTGCGGGTGAAGCTCGCCAACGCCTCCTCGCTGGCCGATCTGGCCGAAACGCTGGCCCAGGTGGAGCAGACCCAGTCCTGGCCGATCGGCGCGGACGGCCCGCGCGGGCGCACCAGCGGCAACAACCGGGTGGTCCTGCCGGAGAACTGGTTGGACGATCCGTACGACTGCGCCCGGCCGGGCGCGGACGCCGAATCGGACACTTCTGGCGGGTGATCTGTCCGTACCGGCGAAATGGGTCCCCTCGGCCCGATCGCCAGTCGGTCCTGGCCCTCTTGTCCATTCTGGACAGGAGGGCTCCTTTTTGGCGCTCCAATGTCACGGAACGAGCACATTCCTGGACGGAGTGCGACGATCGGCGGAGGCCATCTACGTTCGGCCGGTGAGATGCGCTGGTGACGCTTGCCACACGGAGTTGCGACTGACGGTCGGTCAGTGGACGAAATGGACAGGTCGGCGGTGGATCGCTTCCCGAAGCCGATCCGGGCTCATCGGTCGATCCGGGTGCAGGAAATCAAGCCGGGGCAACGCGGCGGACGCACGACCGCTACCCAGCGTCCGAATCGGGCGATCTTGGGTTTCGTTGTCTTCAAGACTTGAACACTGGCTAGCGTCAGGCGGACGATTTCACCAACAGAGGTGAACGCCTTTATGCGCTTTCGATCTAGCGGGTTACCCATCGGTACCAGCCTCGTGTGGCCTATTCAGGGCAGAGAAGTGCCTTCGAAATGGGTATGTTCTCCGGCGTCAGGGCAACCGCGTACGAGGAGACCGACCCGTGCCGTCCCAGCAGAAGTTTGTTTACTCCTTCACCGAAGGAAACAAGGACCTCAAGGATCTTCTTGGCGGCAAGGGCGCGAACCTGGCCGAGATGACCAACCTGGGCCTCCCCGTCCCCCCGGGGTTCACCATCACCACCGAGGCCTGCAAGGTCTTCCTGGAGACCGGCAGTGAGCCGTCCTCGCTGCACAAGGAGATCAGCGCCCACCTGGAGGCCCTTGAGCAGGAGATGGGCAAGAAGCTCGGCCAGGCCGACAACCCGCTCCTCGTCTCGGTCCGCTCCGGCGCCAAGTTCTCCATGCCCGGCATGATGGACACGGTCCTCAACATCGGCCTCTCCGACGCCTCGGTGGCCGGCCTCGCCGCCCAGTCCGGCAACGAGCGCTTCGCCTGGGACTCCTACCGCCGCCTGGTCCAGATGTTCGGCAAGACCGTCCTGGGCGTCGACGGCGAGCTGTTCGAGGAGGCCCTGGACGAGGCCAAGCACGCCAAGGGCACCGCCAACGACCTGGACCTGGACGCTTCCGACCTCCGGGAACTGGTCGAGGTGTTCAAGGGCATCGTCGAGCGCGAGACCGGCCGGGCCTTCCCGCAGGACCCGCGCGAGCAGATGGACCTCGCCATCCACGCCGTCTTCCACTCCTGGAACGGCGACCGCGCCCGGCTGTACCGCCGCCAGGAGCGCATCCCGAACGACCTCGGCACCGCGGTCAACGTCTGCACCATGGTCTTCGGCAACCTCGGCGAGGACTCCGGCACCGGCGTCGCCTTCACCCGCGACCCCTCCACCGGTGCCCAGGGCGTCTACGGCGACTACCTGTCCAACGCCCAGGGCGAGGACGTCGTCGCCGGCATCCGCAACACCCTGCAGCTGTCCGAGCTGGAGAAGCTCGACAAGAAGTCGTACGACGAGCTGATGGCGATCATGCAGAAGCTCGAGAACCACTACCGCGACCTCTGCGACATCGAGTTCACCATCGAGCGCGGCAAGCTCTGGATGCTGCAGACCCGTGTCGGCAAGCGCACCGCCGCGGCCGCCTTCCGGATCGCCGTCCAGCTGGTCGACCAGGGCCTGATCGACCTGGACGAGGCCCTGATGCGCGTCACCGGCGGCCAGCTGGCCCAGCTGATGTTCCCGCGCTTCGCCCCGACCGCCGAGTCCAAGCAGATCGGCTGGGGCCTTGCCGCCTCGCCGGGCGCCGCGATCGGCAAGGTCGTCTTCGACTCCTACACCGCCGTCAAGTGGTCCCGCTCCGGCGAGAAGGTCATCCTGGTCCGCCGCGAGACCAACCCGGACGACCTGGACGGCATGATCGCCGCCGAGGGCATCCTCACCTCGCGCGGCGGCAAGACCTCGCACGCCGCCGTCGTCGCCCGCGGCATGGGCAAGACCTGTGTCTGCGGCGCCGAGGAGCTGGAGGTCGACACCAAGGCCCGCCGCTTCACCACCGCCGACGGCCTGGTGGTCGAGGAGGGCGACATCGTCTCCATCGACGGCGCGTCCGGCAAGGTCTACCTCGGCGAGGTACCCGTGCTGCCGTCCCCCGTGGTCGAGTACTTCGAGGGCACCCTGCACGCCGGCGCCGACGTCCAGGGCGGACTGGTCCAGGCCGTCCACCGGCTGATGTCGCACGCCGACGGCCGCCGCCGCCTCGCCGTGCGCGCCAACGCCGACAACGCCGAGGACGGCTCGCGCGCCCGCCGCTACGGCGCCCAGGGCATCGGCCTGTGCCGCACCGAGCACATGTTCCTCGGTGAGGAGCGCCGCAAGGAGGTCGAGCGCCTGATCCTCGCGGACAACGACAAGGGCCGCGAGCTCGCCCTCTCCACCCTGCTGCCGCTGCAGAAGAGCGACTTCCTGGAGCTCTTCCAGGCGATGGACGGCCTGCCCGTCACCGTCCGCCTGCTTGACCCGCCGCTGCACGAGTTCCTGCCGGACATCACCGAGCTGTCGGTGCGCGTCGCCCTCGCCGAGGCCCGCAAGGACCCGAACGAGAACGACCTGCGCCTGCTCCAGGCGGTGCACAAGCTGCACGAGCAGAACCCGATGCTGGGCCTGCGCGGCGTGCGCCTCGGCCTGGTCATCCCCGGCCTCTTCGGCATGCAGGTCCGCGCCATCGCGGAGGCCGCCGCCGAGCGCAAGCTGGCCGGCGGGGACCCGCGCCCCGAGGTGATGATCCCGCTGGTCGGCACCGTCCAGGAGCTGGAGCTGGTCCGCGACGAGTGCGAGCGGGTGCTCGCCGAGGTCGCCCAGTCCACCGGCGTCCAGCTGGACATCAAGCTCGGCACCATGATCGAGCTGCCGCGCGCCGCGGTGACCGCCGGTCAGATCGCCGAGGCCGCGGAGTTCTTCTCCTTCGGCACCAACGACCTGACCCAGACCGTCTGGGGCTTCTCCCGGGACGACGTGGAGGCCTCGTTCTTCACCGCCTACCTGGAGAAGGGCATCTTCGGGGTCTCCCCGTTCGAGACCATCGACCGCGACGGCGTCGGCTCCCTGGTCAAGCACGCCGTCGAGGCCGGCCGGGCCACCCGCCCCGACCTCAAGCTCGGCGTCTGCGGCGAGCACGGCGGCGACCCGGACTCGGTCCACTTCTTCCACGAGGTGGGGCTGGACTACGTCTCCTGCTCCCCCTTCCGGATCCCGGTGGCGCGCCTGGAGGCCGGCCGCGCCGCCATCGAGTCGGCGGGCAGCGACTCGCGCTGAGAGGGTAGGCATCCCCTACTCAAGCGCGGGTACGACTGACCGCTCACCCTCCCGTCGGGAGGGCGTACACCGGAGCTCGGCGCAGGAGAACCGGCGTACGTAACACGGCCGGGCGGGGACGGACAACGGCGTCCGTCCCCGCCCGGCCGTACGTCTGCGCACGGCGCCGTGTGGCCTCGGCCACGTGTGCGGCTCGCTCAGCCGGGCGGCGGCGCCTGCCAAGCTGGTCCGCATGACCAGAAGCAAGAGCCCGCTCGTCGTCGTGGCCGTCCTGATCCTGGCGGTCCTCGCCGGAGCCGGCTACCTGCTCGCCGGCAAGGGGGGCAGCAGCCACCCCAAGGCCGCCGCGAGCGTCACCACCACCGCGGCGAAGCCCTCGGCCCCCAGGTCCTCCGCGCCGTCCGGCGGCGGCAGCTGGGCGCCCGCCGACCCGGCGCTGGCCGACGTCTGCCGCACCAAGCTGCCCAGCCAGGCCCAGGACACCCTCGCCCTGATCGCCAAGAACGGCCCGTACCCGTACAACCGGGACGGCATCGTCTTCGAGAACCGCGAGAGCCGCCTCCCCAGGAAGGCCGACGGCTACTACCACGAGTTCACCGTGGTCACCCCGGGCTCCAACGACCGCGGCACCCGTCGCGTCGTCACCGGCGGTTCCGGTGAGCAGTACTGGTCCCCGGACCACTACGCCACCTTCCAGGAGATCGACCCCCGCTGCTGAGCAGACCCCGCCGAGATCACCGCGCCCGGCGCCAGCTGATCCGGCCGGGCCGGCCGTGGGGGCCGGTGGTGACCAGGGCGGTCAGCTCGTGCAGCACCGGTGCCGGGTCGCGGCGGAGTTGGGTCGGGGTCGTGCGGACCACCGGGAGGCCGGCGGCGGTGAGGCGGTTGGCGCGGGCCAGGCCGCGTTCGTGGTCGGCCGGGCGCAGGTGGTAGGCGCGGGAGTCGATCTCCAGTGCCACGCGGGCGTGCGGCCAGTAGGCGTCCGGGACGGCGAGGAAGCGGCCGTCCAGGAAGAGCACCGGGTTCCAGAGCGGCTCGGGCAGGCCCGCGCGGGAAAGCACTTCGCGGGCCTCGCCCTCCACCACCGAACGGACCCCGGCGGTCAGGTCCTCCACCACCCGGGCCACCTGCGGCAGCGCCAGTGCGTCCGGCCGGGCCAGCAACTGGTCCAGCAGCTCGCCGAGTTCGCAGTGCCGCTGCTGCACGGCCTCGGCGCACAGCGCCCGGAACCGGCGCGGCCCGGTCTCCCGCGGCGCGAGGTCCGCCAGCGCCCGCGCGACCGTGGCGCTCCACAGTCCGTCGTCCCGCTCGAAGCCGCCCGGCATCACCCCGGCCGCCCGGTGGACCCGGACGAACGCCCGGTCGCCCACCCGGCGTTGACCGGGAATCAGGACGTCCACCTCGGCGAGGTCGGCCGGATGCCCGGCGCTCGGCAGCCCGGCGTCGGCCAGCACCGCGAACCCGGTCAGCAGCACCTCCCCGGGCTGCGGCTCCCGCCCCTTCGGACCCGCGTAGGCCAGCGCGGCCCGCAGTCTCTGATGGATCGTCAATCTTCCGCTCTGCAGGCAGATCACCCGCGGCAACACCTGCTGCCACGGCCCGCCCGGTCGCAGCCGGTGGGCGATGGTGCCGGAGGGCACGCCGAGCCGGCGCAGCTGCGCCCGGGTGGCGATGTGCTGCTGGTCGGCGCCGAGCAGGACGACGGGGTCGAGGGGGTTCGCGCGGGTCACACCCCGGTGCTGCCCGCCCGGATCGGAGGTATGCGAAACATCCCCCGTCGGGGGCGCCGGCCCAGCGGTGTTGACGGACAGTGGTGTTGACGAAACGGCGGTCCAGCGGCTGAGCTTGGCCCCACATGATGACCGAACCCCACGGCCCCGCGCTCGACGCGCTCAACGGCCTCTCCGTCGGCGACGCCCTCGGCGCGCAATTCTTCGTCCAGGAAACCGCCCGGGCCCACCTCGCCTCCCGTACCGAACCGC
Source organism: Kitasatospora sp. NPDC023118 (assembly GCF_055560875.1). Classification (NCBI taxonomy): domain Bacteria; kingdom Bacillati; phylum Actinomycetota; class Actinomycetes; order Kitasatosporales; family Streptomycetaceae; genus Kitasatospora; species Kitasatospora sp. NPDC023118. Next base: position 131,165 of record NZ_JBVHHW010000019.1, on the reverse strand, counting down.
CCGGCCCCTGGCCGTGGACCGACGACACCGAGATGGCCTGCTCGGTGTGCGCCGCCCACCGCGAACGCGGCACGATCGACACCTTCGACCTCACCCACGCCTTCGCCCGCCGCCACGACTTCGATCGCGGCTACGGCCCTGCCGCCAACCGGCTGCTCCGGCTGATCCGCGAGGGCGGCGACGCCGAGGCTCTGGCCGCCGGACTCTTCGACGGCCAGGGCTCGTACGGCAACGGCGCCGCGATGCGGGTCGCTCCGCTGGGGGCGGCGTACGCCGACGACCCGTCCGCCGTGGTCCGGCCCGCGGCCGACACCGCGGTGATCACCCATACCCACCCGCAGGCGGTGGACGGTGCGATCGCGGTCGCGGTGGCCGCCGCGTACGCGGTGCGGGCCCGGACCGAGCCGATGACGCCGAAGGCCTTCCTGGAGGCGGTGGTCGAGCTCACTCCGCACGGCGTCGTGCGCGAGGCCCTCGCCGAAGCGGTCCGGCTGGTGGACGAGGCGGACCGGCGGACAGTCGCCCTCGTGCTCGGCAACGGCAGCCGGACCTCCGCCGTCGACACCGTCCCGTACGCCGTGTGGTGCGCCGCCCGGAACCTCACCGACTACCGGTCGGCCGTCTGGGAGGCGATCGCGGCCGGCGGCGACATGGACACCGTGGCTGCCATCACCGGGGCAGTGGTGGCCGCGCACACCGGCACCCACGGCATCCCCGCGAGTTGGACGGCCGCCCGCGAACCGCTGCCCGGCTGGGCGTTCCCGGAGTCGGGCAGCGTTCGGGCGGCTCCCGCGGACGACTCGTACCTGAAACCGCTGCGGCTGCCCCGCCCTTGCCCGGTGCCGGACCTCGTCTGGACCGAGGAGCAGTGGCGACGGGTCAGGTCCGGGCGGATTTCCGGGGACATCGACGGACGGTGGGAGTTCTACACCGCCGAGGGCGCCCTGCACCTGCACCGCAGCTGGACGGGATTCGAGATCTGGCGCGTGCGAGTCGCCCCGATCAAGGGCGGCGGCTGGCGGCCTGTGTCCGCGCTGGTCGAGGCGTACCCCAAGCACTACACGGGCGAGCACAAGGTCCCCGAAGGCCTCCTCCGCATGGTGGCCGGGGACCAGGGGTGGCCGTAGCCCCTCAGGCCGTGATCATCAGCTGCCCGGCGCCGCTGCCGCCTTGTCTAAGGCACTCCTGGTTGATCGCCGGATCCGGGGCGCTCGGCGAGGTGGCGGCGGCGATCCGCAGCTCGATGATGTCCCGGACGGCAGGCCACTCGGAGTCCAGGATCGAGTAGAACGCGGTCGAGCGCACCACCCCGTCCAGCCCGCGCGAGTGCGCCCGGCGGACGCCCTCGGAGGTGGCCCCGAGCCGCTCGATCGCGGCCCGCGAGCGCAGGTTGCGGGCGTCCGCGCGCAGCGAGATCCGCTGCACGCCCCAGGTCTCGAAGGCGTGCCGCAGCATCAGCAGCTTGGCCTCGGTGTTGATGCCGGTGCCCTGGGCGCGCGGCGAGAGCCAGGTGTTGCCGATCTCGGCGGCGTCCGGGACGGCCGTCGCCGGATCGCCGAACGGCACGCCGGGTGCCGGCGGCCACACCAGGGGGCCCTGCCAGTAGTCGAGTTCCAGGAACCGGGTGGAGCCGACCACCCGGCCGTCGGCGACGTTCACCGTCGCGAACGGCACCGACCGGCCCGCGGCCTGGTCTGCGAGCGCCCGCGCGATGTAGTCGCGGGCGGCTTCCAGGCCGTGCGGGACGGGGGTGAAGGCGTAGGTCGTACGGTCCTCGGCGCCGGCCGCGGCGATGGCCTCGGCGTGGTGAGCGGCGAGGGGCTCCAGCCGCACGGTGCGGCCGGTGAGGATGACAGGTACGGGCACGGAACCTTCGGTCCTTCATCGGTCGTAGGGTGCCTCCCGCGCCGGGGTGCGGCACGGGGTGCGGTGGACTGGCTTCGCCCCGCTCCGGTTTCCGTCCTCCGGGTACCCGAGCGCGCCGGAGGCTTCCGGTCGGGTGGTGCGGGGGGCGGTGGCCCGGAACGGGCGGCGCGGGGTGCCGGAACGGACACGGATCCTCGGACCGGTCCGGCGGGAAGAGCGAAGGGACAGTGTGCGTCCGCGAAATGGCCGAGAAGGAAACGAGTGCGCGAAGGGAAGCAGGCGGCCAGGTGAAGGCAAGATGCGTCGTGGGTGGCTGCCGGAGCACCGATCCGGGTCGTGATCGACGGCGTTACGGACGACGTGACGACGACGCGACGATGCGAGGCAGCGAGAGGACGATACCCGCCAGAAGGCGGTGCGTCACTTCGCGGCACGCGAATGGCGGCGCGGGCCGCCGCGGCGCGCCCCGGATCGGCCTGCTGAACACCCGTGACCAGGGGCTTTTCCTTCGGGTGCGATCATGGTCCGGAGCGGTCGGCAACGGCCCTCGGGCGAGCCGCCCGCCGGGTCGTCGGCCGGGTCGTCGGCCGGGTCGTCCGACGGACCGTTCGCCGCAGCGGGAATTCCGGCGCCGCCCGGCACGCTGGACAGGACGAGAAGCCGGACGGATCGGGACGAGCAGAGAACGGGGATGGGTGCGCGGTGCGTGACTTCCAGGCGCTGTACGAGCTGGATCAGCAGGGCGTTGCCGCGGTGGCCGCGGCCACGGCGGAGCTGCGCGACACCGGAGCCGGCCTGGTGCTGCTCCACCACTTCGAGGGCTTCATGGACGCCGGGGAGGCCGGCGGCCAGGTGGTGGCCCACCTGCTGGAGACGGGCTCGCCCCAGGTGGTGGCCCGCTTCGACCACGACCGCCTGGTCGACTACCGGGCCCGCCGGCCCGCGATGGTCTTCGACCGCGACCAGTGGACGTCCTACGACCCGCCGGAGATCCTGCTCCAGTTGGTCCGTGACGCCGCCGGCGCGCCGTTCCTGCTGCTCAGCGGCCCCGAGCCGGACGTCGAGTGGGAGCGCTTCACGCGCGCCGTCCGCGAGCTGGTGGAACGCTTCGAGGTCCGCCTCGTCCTGGACTTCCACGGGATCCCGATGGGCGTGCCGCACACCCGCCCGGTCGGCCTGACCCCGCACGGCAACCGGCTCGACCTCGCGGCGGGCTACCCGCAGTGGTTCGAGCAGGCGCAGGTCCCGGGCAGCGCCCAGGCCCTGCTGGAGTACCGCCTCGCCGAGGCCGGGCACGACGTGCTGGGCTTCGCGGTGCACGTCCCGCACTACGTGGCCCGCTCGGCCTACCCGGCCGCCGCCGTGCTGATCCTGGAGGCGGTGCAGTCCGCCACCGGCCTGGTGCTGCCCGGCAAGCTGCTGCGCGAGCGGGTCGGCGAGGTCTACGCCGACATCGAGGAGCAGCTGTCCCAGGGGGACGGCGAGTTGCGCTCGGCGATCCGCGGCATGGAGGGCCAGTACGACGCGGTCGCGGGCGCGGAGGGCCGGGAGAGCCTGCTCGCCGAGCCGGTCGACCTGCCCTCGGCGGACGAGCTGGGCCGGCGGTTCGAGGAGTTCCTCGCCGAGCACGAGCGCGGCGCGGAGTAGGCGGCGCGGGGTAAGCGGCGCGGTGCGGTTCGGGCCTGCCGGGAGTCATCCTGCGGGCCCGTACGTTGGACCCCGGGGTGCCCGGGAGACGGGCCACCGTACGGAGCCACCCGCGAGTCGTACCCCCGGAGGGACGCCATGCCGAGGACCACACGCCCGACCGTCGCCGTGACGGCCGGGGTGGCCGCCCTGCTGCTGGCCGGGTGCGGCGGTGGGGGCGGTTCGGACGGTTCGGGGCCGGGCTTCGCGGGCGCGCCCGGCCGGGCAGCCGCCGAGGCGGCCCCGACACCCACGCCGACTCCCACCCCGACGCCCACCGGCCCGTACGTGGCGCTCGGCGACTCGTACACGGCGGGGATGAAGATCACCCCGCAGGTCGGCGAGCCCAGCGGCTGCTTCCGCTCCGGGGTCGACTACCCCGCCCTGGTGGCGAAGGCGCTCGACGTGCCGCCCGCGCAGTTCCGGGACGTCAGCTGCAGCGGCGCCCGCACCGGGGACCTGCGGGCCCCGCAGAACACCGACGGCGGGCCCAACCCGGCCCAGCTGGACGCGCTGACCCCGGCCACCCGGCTGGTCACCGTCGGGATCGGCGGCAACGACGCGGGCTTCATGCAGGTCGTCACCGAGTGCGCCAAGGACAACCTGGTGGAAGCGGTGAAGGGCCTGGTCAGCGACGGCCGGGCGGACGCGCCCTGCCGGGAGCACTACTCCGCCGGCGGCGGCGACCAGCTGCAGGCCCGGGTGGACGCGACCGGCGAGCAGGTCTCCCAGATCCTCCAGGAGATCCGGCGGCGCTCCCCGCAGGCCCGGGTCTACGTGGTCGGCTACCCGGCGCTGCTCCCGGCCGACCCGACGAGCTGCGCGCCGGTGCTCGGCAGGACGGTCGCGCCGGCGGACGTGGGCTTCCTGGTGGAGAAGGAGCAGCAGCTCAACGGGATGCTCAGGAAGCGCGCGGAGGCCGCCGGGGCGGTCTTCGTGGACACCGCGGGCCCCTCGGCCGGGCACGACATGTGCGCGGGGGAGGACGCCCGCTGGATCGAGCCGCCCTTCCCGGCCCGAGGACTGGCACCGGTGCACCCCAACGCCAAGGGGCAGGAGGCGGCGGCCGCCGCGGTGCTGAAGGCCGTCCGGGGCTGAGCGCGCCCCGGGGAGGAGCGCGGGAACCGGGCCGTCCGGGTGCGAGCGGTTAGCGGGGAGGGACACCGGCGCGCCGCCCCCCATTCACGCCCTGGCCCGCGCCCCTTCGCGCGCGGCACACCCCGCGTGTCGGAGGCGCGGCGTACCGTGACGTGCATATGGACGACACCACGCACCGCCTCGCCGCCCCGCTCCCGTACGACCACGCCGCCGAGGCCCGCTGGGTCCCCGAACCGGACAAACGCCCCGGCCGTACGGCGTTCCAGCGCGACCGCGCCCGGGTGCTGCACTCGGCGGCGCTGCGCCGGCTGGCCGGCACCACCCAGGTGGTCGCCCCGATGCGCAGTGACTTCCCGCGCACCCGGCTCACCCACTCGCTCGAATGCGCCCAGGTCGGCCGGGAGTTGGGTGCGGCCCTGGGCTGCGACCCGGACCTGGTGGAGACCGGCTGCCTGGCCCACGACATCGGCCACCCGCCCTTCGGCCACACCGGCGAGGAGGCCCTCGACCAGGCCGCCGAGGCCTGTGGCGGCTTCGAGGGCAACGCCCAGTCGCTGCGCATCCTCACCCGGCTCGAACCCAAGCGCTTCGCGCCCCAGGACGACCAGCCCGCCGCCCGGCTCGCCCCCTGGCCCGGCCGCAGCGTCGGCCTCAACCTGACCCGGGCCGCCCTGGACGCCGCCACCAAGTACCCGTGGACCAAGGGCGCCCACCCCACCGACCCGGCCTCGCCCAAGTACGGCGTCTACGCCGACGACCTGCCGGTCTTCCGCTGGCTGCGGGCCGGCTCCCCGGCCGGGCGCAAGTGCTTCGAGGCCACCGTGATGGACTGGTCCGACGACGTGGCCTACTCCACCCACGACGTCGAGGACGGCCTCCAGGCCGGCCACATTGACCCGGCCGCGCTGCGCGCCCCCGGCGAGCGCGCCGAGCTGTTCAAGGTCGCCGAGCGCTACGCCCCGGACGCCGGGCCGGAGGAACTGGCCGCCGCCCTGGACCGGCTGCTCGCCCAGGACTGGTGGCCGCGAGGCTACGACGGCACCGCGCGCGCCCGGGCCGGGCTCAAGGACCTCACCAGCCAGCTGATCGGCCGTTTCTGCCTGGCCGCCGAGCAGGCCACCCGCGCCCGCTACGGCCCGGGCCGGCTCACCCGCTACACCGCCGAGCTGGTGGTGCCCAGGGACGTCCGGCTGGAGTGCGCGGTGCTCAAGGCGGTCGCCGTCCGCTTCGTCATGCAGCGCGACGAGCAGGCCCAGCTGCGCGCCCGCCAGCGGATCGTGATCGCCGAGCTGGCGTACGTGCTGACCCAGCGCGCCCCCGAGGGGCTGGACCCGGTCTTCGCCGCGATGTATCACGAGGCCGAGGACGACCGCGCCGCGCTGCGCACGGTGGTCGACCAGATCGCCACCCTGACGGACGCCTCGGCCCTCGCCCTGCACGCCAGACTCGTCGGCGCCGCCTGGGCGTGAGCGCGGAACGGGCACCGGCGCCGTACCGCGGCTCGAAACCCCGGCCGCCCCAGTAGACTTCCGGGGTGGCCGGGCGGATCAGGGACGAAGACGTACAGGCGGTGCGCAGCGCACTGCCGATCGACGCGGTGGTCGGCGACTACGTACAGCTGACCAACGGTGGCGGCGGCGAGTACAAGGGCGTCTGCCCCTTCCACGACGAGAAGTCCGCCTCCTTCTACGTGAACCCCGCCAAGGGCGTCTTCCACTGCTTCGGCTGCCAGGAGAACGGCGACACCATCGCCTTCCTGATGAAGATCGAGCACTTCACCTTCGCCGAGGCCGTCGAGCGGATGGCCGCCCAGGCCGGTATCACCCTGCGCTACGAGGAGGGCGGCTACAGCCCCCGTCACCAGCAGGGCGAGCGGACCCGGCTGGTCGAGGCGCACAAGGTGGCCGCCGCCTACTACCAGGAGCAGCTGGCCTCGCCGGAGGCGGAGATCGGCCGCCGCTTCCTGGCCGAGCGCGGTTTCGACGAGGAGGCCGCGAAGGCCTTCGGTGTCGGTTACGCCCCCGTGGGGTGGGAGCACCTGGTCCGCTTCCTGCGCGGCAAGGGCTTCACCGACAAGGAGATCCTGCTCGGCGGCCTGGCCTCGCAGGGCCAGCGCGGCGGCCTGATCGACCGCTTCCGGGGCCGGCTGGTCTGGCCGATCCGGGACATCGCGGGCGAGGTGGTCGGCTTCGGCGCCCGCCGGCTGCGCGAGGACGACAACGGCCCGAAGTACCTGAACACCCCCGAGACGCCGATCTACAAGAAGTCCCATGTGCTGTACGGCATCGACCTGGCGAAGAAGGAGATCGCCAAGTCGGGCCGCGCGGTGGTGGTCGAGGGCTACACCGACGTGATGGCCTGCCACCTGGCCGGGGTGACCTCGGCGGTGGCCACCTGCGGTACCGCCTTCGCCGAGGACCACATCAAGATCATCCGCCGGCTGCTGATGGACACCTCGCAGTACCGGGGCGAGACGGTCTTCACCTTCGACGGCGACGCGGCCGGCCAGAAGGCCGCCCTGCGCGCCTTCGAGGACGACCAGAAGTTCGCCGCCAAGACCTCCATCGCGGTCAGCCCGGGCGGCATGGACCCCTGCGAGCTGCGCCTGGCCCAGGGCGACGAGGCGGTCAAGCAGCTGATCGACAATCCGGTCCCGCTGTTCGAGTTCGCGCTGAACTCGGTGGTGGCCCGGCACCGGGTGGACACCCCGGAGGGGCGTTCGGCGGCGCTGGAGGAGGCGGCCCCGATCGTCGCCAAGATCAAGGACCGCTCGATCCAGCACGAGTACGCCGTCCGCCTGGCCGGCATGCTCGGCATCCTGGACGAGCCCTTCGTGGTCCGCCGGGTCTCCCAGCTGGCCCGCTGGGACCGCGAGCGCCAGCAGAACCCGCGCGGCGCGGCGGCGCGCCGCCCCGAGCCGGTCCAGCCGCAGCGTCCCGCGCAGCCCGCCTTCCGGCTCAACCCGCGCGATCCGGCCCAGTTCGTCGAGCGCGAGCTGCTCAAGCTGGCGCTCCAGCACCCGGACCTGGTCAGCCCGGCCTTCGACCACTACGGCGACGACGAGTTCCCGACCCCGCCGTACACCGCCGTCCGCCAGGCCATCGCCAAGGCCGGCGGCGCCGCGTACGGGGCGACCCTGCCCGACTTCACCAGCGCGGTGCGCGAGGCCTCCCCGGACGACCGGGTGCGCTCGCTGGTGACCGAGCTGACCGTCGAGCCGGTGCGCTCGCGCCGCAAGGCGGACGCGGTCTACGCGGGCGAGTTCCTGGTCAAGCTGCGCCTGCTCGCGGTGGACCGGCGGGTCAACGAGGTCCGCGCCTACCTCCAGCGGCTCGGCCACCGGGCCGACGCCGAGCAGCTGCACGCGGTGCAGACCGAGCTGTGGCAGCTCCAGCAGTACGGGCAGCAGCTCCGCAGCCGGGGCGCGGCGGCGCTGTAGGCGCCGCTGTTCCACCGGCCCGCTGCGCAGAAAGTCGGCGCACGAGTCTCGGCCACGGAGCGTGGCGTACCGCACACTGGAGGGCGTCCCACCTCCGTACAGCGCGGGTCCGCCAGAGTCGCGCCCGCCCCGAGGGGATGCCCGTGGACCAAGGCCTTGCCACAGCGACCACCGCCAGTAGACGAACCGAACCAGCGGAACCCGCCGACCCGGCCGGGGAGCAGGAGACGGACCACGGCCGGGCCGGGGCGGCGCCCCCGGGCGGCGCCCGGGTCCCCGCCCAGGGCCTGCCGGAAGGACACCCCGACAGCCCGGACGCCGACGAGTCCGCTGACGAGTCCGCCGACGAGTCCGCCGACGAGTCCGCCGACGAGGACGAGTCCCCCGAGCCCCCCGAACCCGCCGAGGGCGGCGGCCCGGCTGCCGACCTGCTGCGCCAGTACCTGCGCGAAATCGGCCGGATCCGGCTCCTCACCGCGGCTGAGGAAGTCGAACTGGCCCGCCGGATCGAGGCCGGGCTGTTCGCCGAGGAGCAGCTGAACGGCGACCCGCCGCCGCCCGACCCGCTGGCCGGCGAGCTGGACACCCTGGTGGTCCTCGGCCGGATCGCCAAGCGCCGCCTGATCGAGGCGAACCTGCGCCTGGTGGTGTCCGTCGCCAAACGCTTCGTCGGCCGCGGGCTGACCCTGCTGGACCTGATCCAGGAGGGCAACCTCGGCCTGATCCGGGCGGTGGAGAAGTTCGACCACGCCCGCGGCTTCAAGTTCTCCACCTACGCGACCTGGTGGATCCGGCAGGCGATGAGCCGTGCGCTGGCCGACCAGGCCCGGACGATCCGGGTGCCGGTGCACGTGGTCGAGCTGATCAATCGGGTCGTCCGGACCCAGCGCGCGCTGCTGCAGGAACGCGGCCTGGAACCGACCGCGGCCGAGATCGGCACCGCCCTGGAGCTCACCGAGGAACGGGTGCGCGAGCTGCTCCGGCTGGCCCAGGAGCCGATCTCGCTGCACACCCCGGTCGGCGAGGAGGACGACGTCGCGCTCGGCGACCTGATCGAGGACGCCGACGCCGCCTCACCCGCCGAGTCCGCGACCTTCCTGCTGCTGCGCCAGCACCTGGACGCGGTGCTGGCCACCCTCGGCGAGCGGGAGCGCCAGGTCGTCCAGCTCCGCTACGGGCTGGACGACGGCCGCCCGCGCACGCTGGAGGAGATCGGCGCGGTGTTCGGCGTGACGCGGGAGCGGATCCGCCAGATCGAGTCCAAGACGCTGGTCAAGCTCCGCGACCACGCCTACACCGAGCAGCTGCGCGGCTACCTCGACTAGGCCGGGTCCCTAGGACGTGGCCGGGGAGGCGGACGGGGAGGCGGACGGAGACGCCGACGGGCTCTGCGCGGCCTGGGCCGGGCTCGCCGAGTCGCCGGGCGTCGCCGGGGCCCCGGCGCCCGGGGGCGGTGAGGCGGGACCGATCGGGAACGGGGTGGAGGCCACCACCGAGGCCAGGTTGACGACGGTCGTGGTGCAGTCGTGCCCGGCCGGCTGGAAGCCGCAGACCTGGAAGCCGACCCCCGGGTCCGCCGCGTTCAGCATCAGCGAGTAGTTGTCGTAGCCCCAGTGGATCAGGGCCGTCTCACTCTCCCCGGTGCTGTCGGTGATCACCGCGTAGTCCTTGGGCTCGCCCTCGGTGATCGCGGCCCAGGCGGCCTGACAGGTCTGGCTGTAGCGGAGGTAGACGACCACCTTGCCGATGACCTGGGTCTGCAGCGTCCGGGCGTCCTTGCCGCAGCCGGTGGTCTTGGGGTCCTTGTGCGCGCAGCCGACGGCCTGGCAGGCGGGCTCGGACGGGACGGGCATCGCGCTGGGGACGGCGGGCGGGGTAGGGGCGTCGGCCGCGGAGGCCTGATCGTGGTGCCGAGCGCCCCGCAGGCCGAGCAGCACCAGCAGCAGCGCCAGCACCGCCGCGCCCGAGACCAGCAGCGCCGGGCGTCGCCACCAGGCGACGGCGGGGCGGTCGGCCTCCTCGGCGGCCGGTCCGGCGGTCACCAGTTGCTCGGGCGCCGACTCCTCGGCCGCAGCGGCGGTGGCAGCGGTGACGGCCGGAACAGCCGCAGCGGCCTCGGCCGGCTCCTCGACGGAAGGCGCGTCAGCGGCCGGCTCCTCGGCGGCGGGCTCCACCGCCAGCCGCCACAGCCGCCGCAGCTCCGCCGCGTCGCACTCCACCGCCCCGACCAGCGCCTCCAGCGCCTGCCCGGTCACCACCCGCTTGCCGTTCAGCCAGCGCTCCCAGGAGGCCCGGCTGTAGTGGGTCCGGGTGGCCAGCTCGGCCAGTGAGAGCCCGGCGGCGTCCTTGATGGCCCGGAGTTCCTCCGCCAGTCGCCGGGCGGGTTGGGAGAGCTCCTCGGGCAGTTCTTTCCAGGCGGAAGCCAATGCGGCCCTCCAAGGTCGCGGGACGGGACACGGGGGGACAGGGCAGGAAGTGCGCGCCCGGCCCGGGCCGTTCGGTGTTTCCCCTTCTCCAACCTCAGCGGCCTGGCGTCTCAAACCCCAGGTCATGGCGTTGAGACGGACGGAAGTGTCTCACAACCCCCCGGAACGCTCGAACAGGCACGTGTTCGTCGTGCAGAGTTCTCTGGCCGGTGCGACTTCGCCGCTCCGGCCGCTTCGTTCGGGCCCCGGCCGGTCGGCCGCAGGGGCCCGACGCCGAGTCCCGGATACCCCCACCGGTCGGGGCAGCCTCGCGGGGGGAGGCTGCCCCGGCCGCCGGGACCCCCGGTGGGAGGGTGCTTCCCCGCACCCTCCCACCGGCCCCTCCGGGCGGTGGCCCCGCCGCTAGTGGTGGAAGCCCTCGCGGGCCGGCATCCCGAGCTCCCTGAGCGGGACGGGCTGGCGCCGCAGCTCCGGCAGCAGCCGGTTGAGATCGGCCAGCAGCAGGTCGGCGAGGTCCCGGGAGAAGCCGTTGCGGCAGACCACCCGGAGCACCGAGAGGTCCTCCCGGTCCGCCGGGAAGGTGTACGCGGGCACCTGCCAGCCGCGCTCGCGCAGCCGCCGCGAGACGTCGAACACGTCGAAGGGCACGTCCTCGGTGGTGGTGAAGGCGAACACCGGTAGCTGGTCGCCGTGGGTCAGCAGCCGGAAGCAGCCCAGCTTCCCGATCTCCCCGGCCAGATAGGTGGCGACCTCCCGGCAGGCGCCCTGGACGGCCTTGAAGCCCTCCCGGCCGAGCCGGAGCAGGACGTAGTACTGCGCCGCGACCTGTGCGCCGGGCCGGGAGAAGTTGAGTGCGAAGGTCGGCATCTCGCCGCCCAGGTAGTTGACCCGGAAGACCAGTTCCTCCGGCAGCGACTCCTGGTCGCGCCACAGCGCCCAGCCGACGCCCGGGTAGACCAGGCCGTACTTGTGCCCGGAGGTGTTGATCGAGGCCACCCGGGGCAGCCGGAAGTCCCAGACCAGCTCCGGGTCGAGGAAGGGCGCCACCAAGCCGCCGGAGGCGCCGTCCACGTGCACCGGGATGTCCAGGCCGGTGCGCTCCTGGAGCTCGTCCAGGGCCGCGCAGATCTCCGCGACCGGCTCGTACGACCCGTCGAAGGTGGAGCCGAGGACGCCGACCACGCCGATGGTGTTCTCGTCGCACAGCGCGACCGCCTGCTCGGCGCCGAGGTGGAAGCGCTCGCCCTCCATCGGCGCGGTGCGGGCCTCGATCTCCCAGAAGGTGCAGAACTTCTCCCAGCACACCTGGACGTTGACGCCCATCACCAGGTTGGGCCGGGCGCCGGCCGCGTAGCGCTCGGGGTTGCGGCGCATCCAGCGGCGCTTGAGCGCCATCCCGGCGAGCATGCAGGCCTCGCTGGAGCCGGTGGTGGAGCAGCCGACCGCAAGATCCGGGTCGGGGGCGTGCCAGAGGTCGGCGAGGATGGCCACGCAGCGCCGCTCCAGTTCGGCGGTCTGCGGGTACTCGTCCTTGTCGATCATGTTCTTGTCCAGGCACTCGGTCATCAGCCGGGTGGCCTGCACCTCCATCGAGGTGGTGACGAAGGTCGCCAGGTTGAGTTTGGCGCTGCCGTCCAGCATCAGCTCGTCGTGGACCAGCTGGTACGCGGTTTCGGCCGCGACCGGGCCGTCGCCGAGCCGGTGCACGGGCGGGGCGAGCTGCATCGAGCCCAGCGGGTCGGTGATGCCCAGGAACGGACTGACGCTCAGCCGGCGGCCGTTGCCGGCCCCTTTGTGCAAGGCCATGGGATGCTGCCGCCCTTCACGTCGGTGGCCGTGTCCCGACCCACGCTGCCACCGGCCGCCAGGTGACGCATCTTCAGCGGCGGACTCCAGCCAACGCCGCCCCCGGCGGTTTGAGGACTCCCGGGCGGTCTCAGACCGACGGGCCCGAGGCTGCCTCCGGGTGGATCTGGTCGCGGGCGGCCCGGTACTGCTGACGCACCGCCGCGCCGATCGCGAGGTCCTGCTCGCCCTCCGGCTCGACCGTCTCGGCGTCCGGCAGCTCCCACTGCGGCGGCTCCGGGGTGCCCGCCAGCGCCCAGGCGGCCTGCCGGGCGGCGCCGCGGGCGGCGTGCGCGCCCGGCGGCGGCACCACGACCGGGACGCCGAACAGCATCGGGGCGATGTGCCGGACGGCGGGCAGCCGGCCGGCCGTGCCGAGCAGGAAGACGCGCCTGATCCCCACGCCCTGGGCGCGCAGCACGTCCAGCGCGTCGGCGATGTTGCAGAGCATGCCCTCGACGGCGGCCCGGGCCAGGTGCTGAGGGGCCATCGCCTCGGCCCGCAGGCCGGTCAGGGTGCCGGCCGCGTGCGGCAGCGCGGGGGTGCGCTCGCCGTCCAGGTACGGCAGCAGCACCAGGCCGTAGGCGCCGGGGGAGGAGTGCAGGGCGAGGTCGCTCAGCCCGTCCAGGTCCAGCCCGAGCATGGCGGCGGTGGAGCGCAGCACCTGGGCGGCGTTCAGGGTGGCGACCATCGGCAGGTGGCGCCCGCTCGCGTCGGCGAAGGAGGAGACCAGGCCGGAGGCGTCCACCACGGCCTCCTCGTGCACCGCGAAGATCGTCCCGGCGCTGCCGAGCGAGACCACCGCGTCGCCCGGGCCGAGACCCAGGCCCAGCGCGGCGGCCATGTTGTCGCCGGTGCCGGCCGAGATCAGCAGGCCCTCGGGGGTGTGCCCGGCGGGTTCGGCGGGGCCGAGCACCTCGGGCAGCTTGAGCTCGTGGCCGAGCGCCAGCTCGACCAGGTCCTGCCGGTACCCGCCGGTGATCGGGGACCAGTAGCCGGTGCCGGAGGCGTCGCCCCGGTCGGTGGTGCGGCGCTTGGGGTGGCCGAGCAGCTGCCAGACCAGCCAGTCGTGCGGCAGCAGCACCTCGGCGACCCGGCGGGCGTTGGCCGGCTCGAACTCGGCCAGCCAGCGCAGCTTGGCGATGGTGTAGGCGGGGCTGGGCACCGCGCCGATCGCGGAGGTCCAGGCGGCCGGGCCGCCGAGGGCGTCCAGCAGCTTGGCGGCGGCGCCGCTGGAGCGCGGGTCGTGCCACAGGATCGCGGGCCGGACCAGCACCCCGCCCGCGTCCAGGCCGATCATGCCGTGCTGCTGCGCGCTGACGCCGATCGCCCGGACGCCCTCCAGCAGGCCGCCGGTCGCGGCGTCGCCGAGCGAGTGCAGCCACATCTGCGGGTCGGCCTCGCCCGTGCGGAGGTCCTGGTCCTCGGGGACGGGATGGGGGGCCTTCCCGGAGCGCAGCACGGCGCCGGTGTCGGTGTCGCACGCGACGATCCGGGTGCGGTTAGTCGAGCTGTCTATCCCCGCGACGATGGCCATGTCGAGATCATGCCTCAGCCCGGCCCGGGACGCGTCCGGGCCGGGTGAGCCGTTGCCGGTTCGGAACGCCCGGTTGGGCGTTCCTTTGCCGGGGCCCGACCTCGGGCCCCCGCATCACCGCCCGGTCACGGGCGGAAGGTGCCCCAGCCGTCGTCCTCGGCCTGGGTGCGGTTGAAGTACGGCACCCGGTCGGTGACCGCGGTCGGCAGTCGGTCCCCGACCCGGTGCGCGACCGCGCCGGCCGCCTTCCCGGCGACCGCGCCGGCCTGGTGCCGCGCCCGGTCCGTCGCCCCCCGCACCGCGGGGCTCTGGGTGATCTGCCGGGTGACCTTGGCGATCTGTTCGTAGCGCTGGCGCCCGGCCCGCGAGCCCAGGACGTAGCCGGCCGAGAAACCCACGGCCAACGACAGCTTCCACATGATCGGATCCACCCTCTCCTGGCGGCCTTCTGCCGCATTGCCCTACCCGTTGGTCGGGACGGCGAACCGTCCGCGTCCCCAGCATCCCCGGGGGCCGTCGCGGGCGCGCGCGGGGCGCGCCGGGACGGCGGTCCGGGGCGGCCGGGGAAAGCGATTGGCGGACCACCCCCCCGAGTGCGCTAATGTATGTCCCGCAGCGAGCGCCGAGGAGCCCGGGAAACGGGAGCCGAAGCGGAAGCCGATCCCCCATAGCTCAATTGGCAGAGCAGCCGACTGTTAATCGGCAGGTTATTGGTTCGAGTCCAATTGGGGGAGCTCGGGAGAAGGCTCTCAGGAGCCCACTTCCTGCACGTGGTACGGAAGTTGAGTATCGCGATCCCGCATAGCTCAATTGGCAGAGCAGCCGGCTGTTAACCGGCAGGTTATTGGTTCGAGTCCAATTGCGGGAGCTGCACCGGGTCCGCCCGGTGACTGCTCAGAGCGAAGGCCCCTCGGATGACCGAGGGGCCTTCGTGTTGCCGCGGCCCTGTTGCGTCCGTCACCCTGGCCACGGTCGTCGCCGACCATCGTCGTCGCCGGCCGCTGTCATCCCGGCCGGGGTGCCCGTTCGGCCGGCCAGGGGCGCCCGGCTCAGGTGGTCGCCTTCCGGTAGAGGTCGGCGACCCGCTGGTCGAAGGCGACGCTGTACGAGGTGCCCGGGCTGTCGCCGCCCTCCTGGTAGCCGCCGATCACGCCGACCACCGTGCCGCTCTCGGTCACCCACGGGCTGCCGCTGGTGCCGTCGGTGTAGCCGCCGCAGTCGAAGCGCTCCTGGGTGGAGCTCTGCGCGCGGGTCTTCACCGAGCAGGTGATCGGCTCGTCGCTCTCGTTCGGGTAGCCGGTCACCGAGACCGCCAGTCCGACGCCCTGGCCCGTCCCGAGCGGGTTGCCGCCGACCGCGTCCTCGATCTGCCGGCCGTCGGCCGGGCGGACGGTGATGAAGGCCACGTCGTAGTCCGGGTCGTCGTCCTGCGCCCAGCGCGGGTCGACGGTGATCGACTGCACCGGCCAAGTCCCGTACGGGGTGTACCCGTTGCGGTAGCCGGGGGTGAACACCAGACCGTCCAGCAGGCCGACCCGCTGGTTCTGCACGCAGTGCGCCGCGGTGACCAGCAGATTGCGCCCGGGGCTGTGCACCACGCTCGCGGTGCACGCCCGGGGGCCCTGCGCGGTGTGGATGGACAGGGTGCCGATCCGGTCGCGGGCCGGGCTCGGCTGGGCGACCTCCGCGTTCTGCGACGTGTCCGGCCCGCCGCACGCGGTGCCGGCGGCCAGTAGCAGGGCGGCCAGCGTGGTCGCCTTGGCCGCACGTGCGGGCGGTGCCGGGCGGGGCGCCATCCGGGGCTCCGTCTCGTTCCTCGGGGCGGGCACCCGGGCCGTGCGTTCCGCCGTTCGTGAGGAAGATCTACCAGGCCGTGCCCGTGGGCGCCACTGCCGGGTGTTCGATTCGGGTCCGGTTCAGCCGGTGGCCCGGTCGTAGAGGGCCTGGACCCGGTCGCCGAAGTAGCTGCTGTACGAGGTGTCCGGACTGTCGCCGCCCTCCTGGTAGCCGCCGATCACGCCGACCACGGTGCCGGTCCTGGTGCTGGGGTCGAAGTCGGTCACCCAGGGGCTGCCGCTGGTGCCGCCGGTGTAGTCGGGGCAGTCGATCCGCAGCTGGGTGGGGCTCTGCTCGGTGGTGGTGTTGGAGCAGGTGATCGGGACGTCGCTGCTGCCCGGGTAGCCGGTGACCCGCACCGGGACCTGGTAGCCGCGGTTGACACCCAGCTTGTTGGCGCCGAGCACCTGCTGCACCTGCTGCCCGTTCTGGGCCTGGACGACCGCGAAGGCGACGTCCATGTCCGGGTCGGCGCCGTTCTTCCAGCTGTCGTCCACGGTGACCGCCAGCAGCGGCCAGACGCCGCTGGGGGTGTCGCCGCTGCGGTAGCCGGGGACGAAGACCAGGTCGCTGCGCTGGCCGAGCTTCGGGTCCCAGACGCAGTGGGCGGCGGTGACGATGAGGTTGAGCCCGGCGCTGTCCACCACGCTGGCGGTGCAGAAGTGGTCGCCGTCCGCGTTGCGGGTGAACACCGCCCCGACCAGGCCGTTCAGCACGGTGGGCTTGGCGGTGCGGGTGACCCCGGTGTGCTTGCCGACCGCACCCTTGAACCGCTGCCTGCTCCAGCCGTGGGTGTCCGCGGAGCCGGAGGCCGGGGCGGCGGGCGGCGCCGAGGTGACGGTCGGGGCGAGCCCGCCCGGCCGCGCCGAGGTGGTGCAGCCCGCCGTCGCGAGCACCAGCAGCAGGGCCCCGGCCGCGGCTCCCGTCCCACGCATCGTCATCAGCCCAGGCTGCCCTGGACCGGGCCCCCGGCGCCAGCCGGGCTGCGCCGCCCACAGAGGCCCGTCGCGTCGCGCACCCAGGTACGCCCCCCGGCGCGCACCACGGGTGATCGACCGGCTATGCTGCCCGGGACGGCCTCGCGGGCCGTCTGCTGCTGCCGTGGCCGACGACCGGCACGCGCGGCGAACCGGGGCGGTAGCTCAGCCGGTTAGAGCAGGGGACTCATAATCCCTTGGTCGTGGGTTCGAGTCCCACCCGCCCCACCTCTGCGACGCGTGACGAGTGTCGTACGACTGTCCACGGGCGGGCTCCTGAGCTGGAGCTCCGCCACCCGTGATGACGGAGAGTCTAGAGCGCGGCCCCCCTCTTCCGGTCGGTGGCGCGCCGGAATTCACCCGCCCGTGGGCATCGGCCCCCGGGGCCCCCGACGGTCCTCCATCGCCCCAGTAGCCACTCTTGTACGGCTTTCGTACCGGCCCTGGCGTGCTGCGCGAAAAAAGTGATATCACTTTGACAGCTGAAGCGGGCACCCGCGCAGCGGACATCGCACAGGGGGGACGGTCCCATGACCACACCGCGTTTCGCCGTCGAGGACGGCCCTGCCGTCGACCTTCCGGCCCCGAGGGTCACCGAACGGATCATCACCGGGACCGCTGGGCTGCCGGTGCTCGGCGGCGCCCTGCTCGGCCTGGTCGCCGGGTTCGCCGCCGTCATCACCGGAGGGTTCCAGGTGTCCGGCGGGAACAAGGGCCTGGGCATCGCCCTGGTGGTCGCCGGGCCCGTGCTGGTGCTGGCCTCGCTGCTGCTGCTGTGCGGGCTGACGGTGGTCTCGCCCGGCGAGGCCCGGGTGGTCCAGCTGCTCGGCAACTACCGCGGCACCGTCCGCGCCGAGGGCCTGAGCTGGCTGAACCCGTTCACCAGCCGCCGCCGGATCTCCACCCGGATCCGCAACCACGAGACCGAGACCAGCAAGGTCAACGACGCGGACGGCAACCCGATCGAGATCGCCGCCGTGGTGGTCTGGCACGTCGAGGACACCGCGATGGCCGTGTTCGAGGTGGACGACTACACCGACTTCGTCGCCATCCAGACCGAGACGGCCGTCCGGCACATCGCCACCAGCTACCCGTACGACGCCCACCACGAGGGCCAGTTGTCGCTGCGCGACGGCGCGGACGAGGTCGCCCGCAAGCTGTCCGCCGAGATCGCCGCCCGGGTCGCCTCGGCCGGTGTGCGGGTCATCGAGTCCCGGATCACCCGGCTCGCCTACGCGCCCGAGGTCGCCCAGGTGATGCTCCAGCGCCAGCAGGCCGGGGCCGTGGTGGCCGCCCGGCGGCTGATCGTCGAGGGCGCCGTCGGTATGGTCGAGGAGGCGCTGGACCGGCTGGCCGAGCGCGACGTCGTCGAACTGGACGAGGAGCGCAAGGCGGCCATGGTGAGCAACCTCCTCGTGGTGCTCTGCGGCGACCGCGGCACCCAGCCGGTCGTGAACACGGGCTCCCTCTACCAGTAAGGAGCGGCGCGGCGTTGGCGACCGAGCGGAAGAAGATCCTGCTGCGTCTGGACCCGGCGGTGCACGACGCGCTGGCCCGGTGGGCGGCGGACGAACTGCGCAGCGCGAATGCACAGATCGAGTTCCTGCTCCGCCGCGCCCTCACCGACGCGGGGCGGATGCCCAGCGGTGCGGCAACGCTTCCCCGGCGCGGCCGACCGCCCAAGGAGAGCCCGGAGAGCGGCGGTCCCGACGCCGATTGACCGGGCGGCACACCACCACACCGTCCTCAGCTTGGCCCACCATGGACGTGCCCACGGCCCTGCCGGAGAAGCTGTACCTGCTCGACTACCACCCCGAGCGCGAGCGCCTGACCGCCACCGCGAGGCTCGATCTCGTGCTGCGGGCGGCGGCTCTCGTCGAACTGCTGCGGCGCGGGCTGATCCGCGACGACGGCCGGCACCCCGCCGCCGTCGAGGGCGCCGCGGCCGACGGCCTCGACCCGCTCTCCGCCGTGCTGCTGGAGCAGATCCGCGAAGGACGGCGGCGCAGCTGGCAGCACTGGATCGGCCGGCGCCCGGGCCCGGCAGGCCGCGCGACCCGCGTGGTCCGCGACGGGCTCGCCGAGGCCGGCCGGATCCGGGTCGAGGAGCACCGGATCCTCGGGATCTTCCCCGGCAGGCGCGTCACGCTGCGGGAACCGGGTGCGCGCAAGGTGCTGGCGGCAGCCGTCACGTCGGCGCTGAGCACGCCGCTGAGCCGGGTCGATCCGGCGGACGCCGCCCTGGTCGCGCTGGTCGACGCGGCCCGGCTGAGCACGGCCCTGACGTGGCGCCGCAGCCGCGAGTACCGGGCCCGGATCCAGAAGCTGGCCCCTGCCGCCGGACCCGTCCCGCGTGCACTGCGCCGGGCCATCGCCGCCGCCCGCGGCGCGGAGGGCGCCACGGCCTGATCCGACCGCACCCCGAGCCCGGTCGCCCACGACGGCGCCCGGGCTTCGTGCTGTCCGCCCGCACCGTCCACCGGTATCCACCGATCGGTTGATCGGCGCTCCACCGCATCGACCGGCCGCTCTGACCGGTCGGTCGATCCGCCGCAAGGCCCCCGCGCGGGAAGCTCGTTGTGAGCCGGGGAGCACCCGGGACGAACGGGAGGGAGCGGCACGATGGCCGTGATCGAGGTGGCGGGCCTGCGGAAGGCGTACGGGCGGCGCCAGGTACTGGAGGACGTGTCCTTCACCGTCGAGCGCGGCGAGGTGTTCGGTCTGCTGGGCCCGAACGGCGCCGGCAAGACCACCGCCGTCGAGTGCTGCGAGGGCCTGCGCCGGGCCGACGCCGGGACCGTCCGGGTGCTCGGCCTCGACCCGGTCCGGGACGCGCACCGGCTGCGTCCCCGGATCGGCATCCAGCTCCAGCAGGCCCAGCTGCAGGGCGCGTTGCGGGTCGGCGAGGCGCTGGAGCTGTACGCCGCCCTCTACCCGAAGCCACGGGACCCGCGCGAGCTGCTCGACGAGTGGGGGCTGGCCGGCGAGGTCCGCACGCCCTTCGACAAGCTCTCCGGCGGCCAGCGCCAGCGGCTGTTCATCGCCCTCGCCCTGGTCGGTGACCCGGAGGTGGCGTTCCTGGACGAGCTGACCACCGCGCTCGACCCGCAGGGCCGCCGGGACACCTGGGAGCTGGTCCGCCGGATCCGCGACAACGGCGTGACGGTGGTGCTGGTCTCGCACTTCATGGACGAGGTCGAGGCGCTCTGCGACCGGGCCGCGGTCCTGGACGGCAGGCGGATCGTCGCCGCCGGCACCCCGGCCGAGCTGGTCGCCCGCTCCGGCACCGGCGGCACGCTGGGTTTCCGTCCCACCGCACCGCTGGACACCGCCCGGCTGGCCGCCCTGCCCGGGGTCACCGCGGTCGAGGAACGGGACGGCCGGATCGAGGTGACCGGCACCGGGGACTTCGCCGACGAGGTCACCGGCCTGCTCGCCCGCGAGGGCATCGTCGTCACCGGCCTGCGGATCCGCGAGCACAGCCTCGACGACGCCTACCTGGCCCTGACCCGCCACGAGTCCTGATCCGCCGACACCCCCGTAAGGACACACCGCCATGAACCACACCGTCCACGCCGTCCGCCGCCTGGCCACCGTCGAGGCCCGCCTGTTCCTCCGCGACCCGCTGACCGCCTTCTTCAGCCTGGCCTTCCCGGTCCTGCTGCTGATCGTCCTGGGCTGCATCCCGGCCCTGCGCCGGACCTCGCCCGACCTGCACGGCATGAGCACCATCCAGCTGTACGCGCCGATCCTGGCCGTCTTCACCCTGCTGCTGCTCGGCCTCAACGGCCTGCCGTCGCTGCTCTCCGCCTACCGCGAGCGCGGCGTGCTGCGCCGGATGTCGGCCAGCCCGGTCCGCCCGGGGCTGCTGTTCGGCGCGCTCGTGCCGATGTACGTCGGCATCGCCACCGTCTCGGTGCTGCTGGTCGTCCTCGGCGGGCTCGCCCTCGGGGTCCCGCTGCCGCGCCAGCCCCTGGGTTTCCTGCTGGCGTTCGTGCTCGCCGCCGCCGCGATGATGTCCGTCGGCCTGCTGATCGCCGCGTTCGTCCCGTCCGCCAAGGCCGGGAACGCGGCTGGCGCGCTCGCCTTCTTCCCGATGATGTTCTTCTCCGGGATCTGGCTGCCGCGCGACATGTCGCCCGCGCTGCTGAACCGGATCGGCGACTTCACCCCGAGCGGCGCCGCCGTCCAGACCCTCCAGGACTCCTGGAACGGGCACTTCCCGCACGCCGTGGGCCTGCTCACACTCGCCGCCTACGCGGCGCTCGCGGGCGGCGCGGCTGCCAAGCTGTTCCGGTGGGAATGATCAAGGGGCGGGCCGCGGACGAGAGCACCCTCGGTGACTGGCAGCACCGCCTGGACCGGTTGATCGGCCCGCTCTGCTACGTCGCCCTGCTGATCGCCCTCGCGCTGGCCCTCCTGGTCCCCGTCCCGACCGCGCGTTCCGCCGCCGCCACCCTCCCGGCGGCGGCCGCCGCGTTCCTCTGGCTGGTGCTGCGCTCCGCCCTCGACCGCCGGCCGGGACAAGGCGGCCGCGCCCGCTGGGCCGGGGCCCACCTCACCGTCCTGGTGGTCCTGATCACCGTCCTGGTGCTGGACAACCCGTACTTCGGCTTCTTCGCCTTCACCGGCTACCTGCACGCCGCCCAGTACCTGCGCGGCCGGGCCCGGGTGGCCGGCGCGGCGGCCACCACCGTGCCGAGCGCGCTCTCGCAGACCGGCGGGGTGCTGCCGTCCGGTGCCGCCCAGGTGGGCGGGCTCCTGGCGGTCGTGGCCTTCAACCTGGTGGTGGTCGGCGTGATCCTCGCGCTCAGCGAGGTCACCGACCGGCTCAGCCTGCGCCGCAAGGCCGCCAACGCCGAACTCGCCGAGGCCAACCGGCTACTGACCGAGATGCTCGCCGAGAACGCCGGACTGCACGCCCAGCTCCTGGTCCAGGCCCGCGAGGCCGGGGCCGCCGACGAGCGCCGCCGGCTCGCCCGCGAACTGCACGACACCGTCGCCCAGGGCCTGGCCGGCATCGTCACCCAGCTCCAGGCCGCCGACCAGGCCCGCGAGCAGGCCACCCCGGTCGAGCAGTGGCAGCGCCACCTCGACAACGCCGCCGCCCTCGCCCGCGAGAGCCTGACCCAGGCCCGCCGGGCCGTCCACGCGCTGCGCCCGCTGGAGCTGGAACGGGCCGCCCTGCCGCAGGCGCTGGCCGAGGTGGTCGAGCAGTGGCAGGAGCGCAACGGCGCCGCCGCCGGGCTGACCGTCACCGGCGAGGCCCACCCGCTGCACCCCGAGGTCGAGGTGACGCTGCTGCGGATCGCCCAGGAGTCGCTCGCCAACGCGGCCAAGTACGCACGGGCGAGTCGGGTCGGGCTGACCCTCTCGTACATGCCCGGCCTGGTCACCCTGGACGTCCGGGACGACGGCGTCGGCTTCGACCCGGCCGCCGAACCGGCCTCCCGGGCCACCGGCGGCGGCTACGGTCTCGCCGTGATGCGCCGCCGCGCCGAGCGCCTCGCCGGCCGGCTCGACCTGGAGACCGAACCGGGCGCCGGCACCACGGTGAGCGCGACCCTGCCGGCGATCGGCATCGAGGAATGAGGCCCCGGAAAATGACCCCGGAAATGAGTGGAGAGGCGATGGACGACGCTCCGATCAGACTGCTGCTGGTCGACGACCACCCGGTGGTCCGGGACGGGCTGCGCGGCATGTTCACCGCCGCCCCCGGCTTCGAGGTGGTCGGCGAGGCCGGGGACGGCGCCGAGGCGCTGGCGCTGATCGCCGCGCTGCGCCCGGACGTCGTGCTGATGGACCTGCGGATGCCGCGGATGGACGGCGTCACGACGATCCGCACGATGGCCGAACGCGGCCTGCCCGGCCGGGTGCTGGTGCTCACGACGTACGACACCGACGCGGACGTGCTGCCCGCCGTCCGGGCCGGCGCCACCGGCTACCTGCTCAAGGACGCGGCCAGGGACGAGCTCTTCCACGCCGTCCGGGAGGCCGCCCGCGGCGCCTCGGTGATCGCGCCGACGGTCGCCGCGAAGCTGCTCGGCCAGGTCCGCGAGCCGCTCCGGGAGGCGCTCAGCCCGCGTGAGGTGGAGGTGCTGGAGCTGGTCGCCTCCGGCGCGACCAACCGGGAGGCCGCGGCCCGGCTGTTCATCAGCGAGGCCACCGTGAAGACCCACCTGATCCACATCTACACCAAGCTCGACGTCAAGGACCGCGCGTCCGCCGTCGCCGCCGCCTTCAACCTGGGCCTGCTCACCCCGACGCCGCCCAGGTAGCCTGGCGGGGTGCTCGAACCCGCCCTGCTGCCGACCCCGCTGGTGGACTGCACCGACGCGGCGCTCGCCCGGGCCGGGGTGGAGCTGCGGCTCAAGCGCGACGACCTCCTGCACCCGACCGTCCCCGGCAACAAGTGGCGCAAGCTCGCGCCCAACCTGACGGCGGCCGTCGAGCAGGGCCACACCCGGCTGCTCACCTTCGGCGGCGCGTACTCCACGCACCTGCGCGCGGTCGCGGTGGCCGCCGCGGCGCTGGGGCTGGAGAGCGTCGGGCTCGTCCGCGGCGACGAGCTGGCGGACCGCCCGCGCAACTGGTCGCTGCGGGCGGCCGAGGCGGCCGGGATGGAGCTCGCCTTCCTCTCCCGCGCGGAGTACCGGGAGGTGACCGGCCGGAGCGCGGGCGGAGCGAACGGGACGGACGGCACGGCAGCGCTCCAACGGCGCTGGGGCCCCTGCCTGGTGCTCCCCGAGGGCGGCTCCAACGCGCTCGCCGCGATCGGCGCGGCGGCGATCCCGGCCGAGCTGACCGGTCTCGGCGCCCGCGACGTCGTCTGCTGCCCGGTCGGCACCGGCGGCACCCTGGCCGGGATCGCGGCCGGCCTGCCGCCCGGGGCCAGGGCGCTCGGCGTGGCGGTGCTGCGCGGTGGCGAGGGTTACCTGGAGGACGAGGTCGCGCGCCTGCACCGGGCCGCGTACGGGCGGGAGTTCGGCAACTGGCGGATCCACCACGCCCACCACGGCGGCGGCTACGGCCGGGTTTCGCCCGAACTCGCCGCCTTCGCCGAGCGATTCGAGCGGCAGCACGGCATCGCGCTGGAGCGCCGGTACGTCGCGAAGCTCCTGGCGGCCCTCCACGACCTCGCCGCCGCGGGGGAGTTCCCCCGCGGCACCCGCCTCACGGCGGTCGTCACGGGCCTGCCGGACCCGGTCTGATCAGCCGAAGGTCAGGTTCGCGCAGGGGTCGGTGTCGGCGTTCCGCTCGTTCTCCGCTATGCCCGTCGGGACCCCGCTCGGCACCGGCGCCGTGGGGCTCGGGCCCGCGTCCAGGGAGTTGAGCCGGGTGCCGGCCGGCTGGTAGTCGCGGCCGAGGGTGACGGTGATCGCCCCGCTGCCCGGCTCCTCGACCGCGCGGGCCCCGGGGAAGACCGCGACCACCTGGTCGGCGGCGGCCTTCAGCGTCGGGTCGTAGGAGACCACGGTGGCCTGCCGGCCGGGGTCGTTCGCGCCGAGCGTGACGTTCTGGAAGCCGCGCGCCTTGAGCGCCTCCGCGCCGGAGCCGGCCAGCCCCGAGGTGCCGACCCCGTTGACCACGACGACCGGAGCCGCGGCCTGCTCGGGCGTGAGGGGCCCGGCCGGGGCGGACGCCGTCGCGCTGGGGCTCGCGGAGGCGGTGGCCGCGCCCGTTCCGGCGGTGCCCTGCCCGTCCAGGGTGCGGTCCTCCTTCAGCAGCTTCCACAGGGTGTCGGCGTCCGGCTGCACCAGCCGGACGCGATCCCCGGCGAAGCGCCAGGGCGCGGTGACGAAGGTGACGTCGGAGAGCTTGATGTCCTGGACGGACCGGGCGAAGTCCACGAGCTTCATCGCGGTGCCCAGCCCCTCGTCCACGGTGAGCGACCTGGTGGCCGCGTCGGCCAGCGGCAGCAGGGTGGGCAGCGAGAAGCCCTGGCTCTGGACCTTCTTGATCATCGAGGAGAGGAAGGCCTGCTGGCGCTTCATCCGGCCTATGTCGGAGTTGTCGCCGATGCCGTGGCGGGCTCGCAGGTAGTCCACCGCGGACTGCCCGGAGAGCTTCTGCAGCCCCTTCTTGAGGTGGACGCCGTACTCGTCGACGTCGTTGGGCACGCAGGCCTCCACGCCGCCGAGGGCGTCGGCCATCGCGGCGGCGCCCTTGAAGTCGACCACGACGGTGTGGTCGACCCGCAGCCCGGTCAGGGCCTCCACGGTGTTCTGGGTGCAGGCCGGGTTGCCCTTGGGGAGCAGGCCGACGCTGAACGCCGAGTTGAACATCTGGTCGTTGCGCGGCTTGCTCCAGGTGCCGTCCGCCAGCTTGCAGGACGGGATGGTGACCAGGGTGTCGCGGGGGATCGAGACGCCGACGGCGTGCTTGTGGTCGGCGTAGACGTGCACCAGGATCGCGGTGTCCGAGTTGCCGACGCCCTCGTCGCCGCCGCCCAGCGCGCTGTTGCCGTCGTCCCGGGTGTCCGAGCCCAGCAGCAGCACGTTGACCGGCACCTGGGCGCCGGGGGAGGCCGGGACGGGGGCGGGCGGGCGCTCGGTGGCGACGCCGCCCGCGTCGAAGGTGGTGATGTTGCTGTCCAGCCTGTGGTAGAACCAGGCTCCGGCTCCCACGACCGACAGCACCAGAACGGCGGCCAGGCCGATGGCGGTCCGCAGGTAGCGGCGCCGGCGCGTGCTGCTGCTCATCCCCCGTGCCCCCCGTCTTCAGGAATCTCGCGTTCGACCTTCGAACGTTAGACGTTCCGGAAGGCCGTTCGGTTACCCCCAGGGGGTGGGGCAATCGATCCGCGAAGCTGTGATGCTGGTCACGCCCCGGGGCCGGAGGCGCCGGTGAGCATCCGGTGGAGCAGGTCGCGCAGCACCGTGCGTTCCTCCTGGCCGAGCGCGGCGAGCGGCTCGCGGGCGAAGTTGAGCGACTCGCGCAGTTCCTCGGAGGCGGCCGCGCCGGTGTCGGTGGCGGCGACCAGCTTGACCCGGCGGTCCTGCCGGTCGGCCTCCCGGGTGACGAAGCCGCGGGCCTCCAGCCGGTCGACGATGCCGGTGATGTTGGACGGCTCGCAGCTGAGCGTCTGGGCGATCTGCCGCATCGGCAGCGGGCCGCGCCGCAGCAGGGCGAGCACCTTGGCCTGGGCGCCGGTGAGCGAGCGGGCGGCCGCGGCCTCCTCGTACTCGCGGTGGAAGAGCGCGACCAGGTTGGCCATCAGATCGACGACCTCGCGGGTGATCTCGTCGGACTGCGGCGTGGCGACCGGCGTCGGCTGGGTGTCCATGCTGCAGAGTCTACCTGAAAAGTTGACAAGATGAACCTTTCATGTCCATCGTTACTTCAGTTGCTCAACCTTTCACCTGCCGAAACCCCCCTCCGAGGAGCACCTCCATGGCAGAGCAGGCCGTCCCCGCCACCGCCCGTGAATGGCACCTCGCCGCCCGCCCGCAGGGCTGGCCGGTGCCCACCGACTTCGCCCTGGTCGAGGCCCCGGTCCGGACCCCGGGCCCGGGCGAGATCCTGGTCCGCAACACCCACCTCTCGGTGGACCCCTACATGCGCGGGCGTATGTCGGCGCGCAAGTCCTACGCAGAACCGTACGAACTGGACAAGCCGATGCTGGGTGGGGCGGTCGGTCAGGTCGTCGCCTCGCAGGCGGAGGGTTTCGCCGAGGGTGACTACGTCCTGCATTTCTTCGGCTGGCGTGAGTACGCGACGTTCGACGCCAAGACGGCCGTCAAGGTGGACCCGAACGCCGCGCCGCTCTCGACCTATCTGGGCGTGCTGGGCATGCCGGGTCTGACCGCCTACGCGGGTCTGACGCGGATCGGGGAGATCAAGGCTGGCGACGTGGTGTTCGTGTCCGGCGCGGCCGGTGCCGTGGGCGGCATCGTCGGCCAGATCGCCAAGCTGAAGGGTGCGGCACGAGTGATCGGCTCCGCCGGCTCCGACGAGAAGGTCAAGCTCCTCGTGGAGGAGTACGGCTTCGACGCCGCCTTCAACTACAAGAACGGCCCGGTCGCCGAGCAGCTTCAGGCTGCGGCTCCCGACGGCATCGACGTCTACTTCGACAACGTGGGCGGCGAGCACCTGGAAGCGGCGATCGACTCGATGAACCTGCACGGGCGCATCGTGGTCTGCGGCATGATCTCGCAGTACAACGCCACCGAGCCCACCCCGGCCCCGCGCAACCTCGCGCAGATCATCGCCAAGCGCTTCCGCATGGAGGGGCTGCTCGTCGGCGACCACTACGACCTTCAGCCGAAGTTCGTCGAGGAAGTCTCCGCGTGGGTGCGCTCGGGTGAGCTGAAGTACCGCGAGACGGTGACCCAGGGCATCGACAGCGCGGTGGACGCCTTCCTTGGCCTGCTCAGCGGTGACAACGTCGGCAAGATGCTGATCAAGCTTCCGGAGTAGTCGGACCGGGCCCGCCCGTGCTGTCGGGGCGGGCGGGCCCGCCGATTTCGGTCAAGAGGCCAGCATCCGAGGGCGGATGAACGACGTGAAGTCGTACGTGCCCCCGTTCGAGCTCGGCGCCGCCATGGACGGCGGCGCGGTCGGCTACGTCGTCGCCTCCGAGGCCGAGGGCTTCGCCCCGGGCGACGCGGTGCTGCACGGGCTCGGCTGGCGCGAGTACGCCACCCTGGACGCCGAGCACGCCGTGAAGGTCGACCCGGACGCCGCCCCGCTCTCCGCCTACCTCGGCGTGCTCGGCATGCCCGGCCTGACCGCCTACGCCGGCCTGCTCGCCGTCGGTGCCCTCAAGGAGGGTGACAAGGTCTTCGTCTCCGGCGCGGCCGGCGCGGTCGGCTCGCTGGTCGGCCAGATCGCCCGGCTCAAGGGCGCCTCGCTGGTGGTCGGTTCGGCCGGCTCCGCGGAGAAGGTCGCCAAGCTGGTGGACGAGTACGGCTTCGACGCCGCCTTCAACTACAAGGACGCCCCGGTCGCCGAGCAGCTCGCGAAGGCCGCCCCGGAGGGCATCGACCTCTACTTCGACAACGTCGGCGGCGACCACCTGGAGGCCGCCATCGGCGCGCTCGGCGTGCACGGCCGCGCGGTGCTCTGCGGCGCGATCGCCCAGTACAACGAGACCACCGCGCCCGCCGCCCCGCGCAACCTCGCGATGGCGATCGGCAAGCGGCTGCGCCTGGAGGGCATGCTGGTGCGCGACCACGCCGCCCTGCAGCCGCAGTTCGTCGCCGAGGTGGCCGGCTGGCTGAAGTCCGGCGAGCTGCGCACCGAGGAGACCGTGGTGGACGGCTTCGAGAACGCCGCAGAGGCCTTCATCGACCTGCTGCGCGGCGTCAACACCGGCAAGATGGTGGTCCGCCTGGAGGGCTGAGCTCCCGTCAGAGCGACTGACCGCCCCGCCGCCCCCACCGGGCGCGCGGGGCGGTTCGCGTGCACGGCGCAGGGGATCCGGCCGCACTACCGCATTCCGGCCGGATCCGAAAGTGCGTCATCCATCGTGCGACGCTGCGCGGTACGGTGGTCCCGCCTGGCGATGGGGCCGTTCGGGGGAGAGATCCGGCCGAAGGGTAGACCTCGTTGAGGATTCGACTAGCATTGAGCGAAAGCCTGTCCGTTTTGCTCAATTTAGTAGCTTAATGTCGGCTAACGTGGGTAACTGCGGATCAACTGCAGGCACGAGGCAGCTGGGGAAGGCGACCCTCGTCCACAGCCTGGAGGTCCCGGTGACGACACGTGGAGTTCTCTACATCCACTCCGCGCCCCGCGCGCTGTGCCCGCACGTCGAGTGGGCCGTCGCGGGGGTGCTCGGTGTGCGGGTGAGCCTGGACTGGATCCGCCAGCCGGCCGCACCCGGGCATTGGCGTGCCGAGCTCTCCTGGCAGGGGGAGCCCGGTACGGCCTCGAAGCTCGCCTCGGCGCTGCGCGGTTGGCAGCTCATGCGGTACGAGGTGACCAGCGAGCCCTGCGCCACGGCGGAGGGGGAGCGGTACAGCAGCACGCCCTCGCTCGGCATCTTCCACGCCGTCACGGGCATCCACGGCGACATTCTGATCCCCGAGGACCGGCTGCGCGCGGTGCTGCTGCGGGCCCGCAGCGAGGGGGCAGACCTGGAGGCCGAGATCGCCCGGCTGCTGGGCAAGCCCTGGGACGACGAGTTGGAACCCTTCCGCTACGCGGGCGAGGGCGCGCCGGTGCGCTGGCTGCACCAGGTGGTCTGAGCCCGGAGGGACGACGGAGGGGCCGGCGCTCGCGGAGAGCGCCGGCCCCTTCTGACGTGTGCGGTCAGCGGGTGCGGAAGGCCAGCACCACGTTGTGGCCGCCGAAGCCGAACGAGTTGTTCAGCGCCGCGATCCGGCCCTCGGGCAGCGGGGTGGCCTCGCGCACGATCTTCGCGTCCACCTCGTCGTCCAGGTCCTCGACGTTGATGGTCGGCGGGGCGACCCGGTGGTACAGGGCCTGCACGGTGGCGACGGTCTCGATGCCGCCGGCGCCGCCCAGCAGGTGACCGGTCATCGACTTGGTGGCCGAGACGTAGATGTGGTCGAGGTCCTCGCCCAGCTCCTTGCGCAGCGCCTTCAGTTCGGCGGTGTCGCCCTGCGGGGTCGAGGTGGCGTGCGCGTTGACGTGCACGATCTCGGCCTTGTCCAGCTCGTTGCGCTCGAACAGGTCGGCCAGCGCGCGGGCCACGCCGGCGCCGGTCGGCTCGGGCTGGGCGATGTGGTGGGCGTCCGAGGACAGGCCCTGGCCCACGGCCTCGCAGTAGATCCGGGCACCGCGCGCCTCGGCGTGCTCCAGCGTCTCCAGCACGACCACGCCGGCGCCCTCGCCCAGCACGAAGCCGTCGCGGCCCTTGTCGTACGGACGCGAGGCGCGCTCGGGGTCGTCGTTGTTCTTGGACATCGCCATCATGTTGGCGAACGCGGCGATCGGCAGCGGGTGGATCGCCGCCTCGGTCCCGCCGGCCACCACGACGTCGGCGCGGCCGCTGCGGATCATCTCGATCGCGTAGCCGATCGCCTCGGCGCCGGAGGCGCAGGCGGAGACCGGGGTGTGCACGCCGGCGCGGGCGCCGACCTCCAGACCGACGTTGGCCGCCGGGGAGTTGGGCATCAGCATCGGGACGGTGTGCGGGGAGACCTTGCGGGCGCCCTTCTCGCGCAGCACGTCGTACTGGTCGAGCAGGGTGGTCACGCCGCCGATGCCGGAGGCGATGACCGCGCCCAGGCGCTCGGGGGCGAGCTTGGAGGACTCGTCGGTGGCCGGGGTCTCGAAGCCGGCGTCGGCCCAGGCCTCGCGGGCGGCGATCAGCGCGAACTGCGCGGAACGGTCCAGCTTGCGGGCCAGCGGGCGGGGCAGGATCTCGCCCGGCTCGACCGCGGTGCGCGCGGCGATCCGGACCGGCAGGTCCTGGGCCCACTCCTCGGTCAGCGCCGCCACTCCGGAGCGCCCGGCGACCAGGTTCTCCCAGGTGGTGGCGGCGTCGCCGCCCAGCGGCGTGAAGGCGCCGATACCCGTGACGACCACGGTACGGTTTTCAGCGGTCACTGGTTTCTCTTCTTTCACGTTTTGTGCGGGGGTCGGCGGCGAGCCGGGGAAGGGCCCGGCCGGGCGCCCGGTGGGGCGTCCCGGCCGGCGGGTCGGCCTGGCTCGGGGAGCCGGGCCGACGGGTCAGCCGTCCGAGGCGTTGCTCACGCCGGACAGGCTGGATGACTCGAACGAGTCGATCGCTCAGGCGTTGGCGATGATGTAGTCGACCGCGTCGCCGACGCTCTTCAGGTTCTTGACCTCGTCGTCCGGGATCTTGACGTCGAAGCGCTCCTCGGCGGCCACGACGACCTCGACCATGGACAGCGAGTCGACGTCCAGGTCATCGGTGAAGGACTTGTCGAGCTGGACGTCCTCCACCGGGATGCCGGCGATCTCGTTGACGATCTCGGCGAGACCTTCCAGGACCTCGGCCTTGTCCTTAGCCATACTGGCTGCTC
Source organism: Kitasatospora sp. NPDC023118 (assembly GCF_055560875.1). Classification (NCBI taxonomy): domain Bacteria; kingdom Bacillati; phylum Actinomycetota; class Actinomycetes; order Kitasatosporales; family Streptomycetaceae; genus Kitasatospora; species Kitasatospora sp. NPDC023118. Next base: position 100,497 of record NZ_JBVHHW010000019.1, on the reverse strand, counting down.
CTCTTCGGTGTTGAGCGTGTCCGACCGGCGGCCGAACACAGGCTTGTGGATGGGTGGGGCGAAACGCGCCTAGGGGAGCGTAACGACTGCCGCGGCGTACACGAGACCCGCCCCGAACCCGATGATCAGCGCGAGGTCCCCGCTGTGGGCCTCGCCGCTCTCCAGCATGCGCTCCATCGCCAGCGGGATGGAGGCGGCGGAGGTGTTGCCGGTCTCGGCGATGTCGCGGGCGACCGGCACCGACTCCGGCAGCTTGAGCGCCTTGATCATGGCGTCGGTGATCCGCATGTTGGCCTGGTGCGGGATGAAGGCGCCGAGCTGGTCAGCGGTGATCCCGGCGGCGTCCAGCGCCTGCTGGGCCACCTTGGCCATCTCCCAGACCGCCCAGCGGAAGACCGGCTGGCCGTCCATCCGCAGGGCCGGCCACTTCTGCTCCTCGCCCTGACCGTTGACGGCGTCGGGCTTGGCGAAGGCGGTGTCCCAGGCCTGGGTCTGGCTGATGACGTCGGCCTGCGAGCCGTCCGAGCCCCAGATCAGCTTGCCGATGCCCGGCGTGTCGGAGGGGCCGACGATCGCGGCGCCGGCGCCGTCGCCGAAGATGAACGCGGTCGAGCGGTCGGACTTGTCGGTCAGGTCACTGAGTCGCTCGACGCCGATCACCAGCACGTACTCGGCGTTGCCGCCGCGGATCATGCCGTCGGCCAGGCCCAGGCCGTAGCCGAAGCCGGCGCAGGCGGCCGAGATGTCGAAGGCCGGGGCGGTGCCGCAGCCGAGCCGCTCGGCGATCTCGGTGGCGATCGCGGGGGTCTGCTTGAGGTGCGAGACGGTCGCGACGATCACGCCGCCGATCTGCTCGGGGGCGATCCCGGCCTGCGCGATGGCCTTGCCGGCGGCCTGCACCGACATCTCGGAGACGGACTCCTCCGGGCCGGCCCAGCGGCGCTCGGCGATCCCGCTGCGGGTGCGGATCCACTCGTCCGAGGAGTCGATCCACTCCAGCACCTCGGAGTTGGGGATGACCCGGACCGGCCGGTAGCCGCCGACACCGTGGATGCGGGAGTACTGCGCGCCGGTGGCGGGACGGATCTGCGGCTTCGTCATGCCTGGTCCTCCTGGTCCTGCTGGTCCTGACCGCCGTGCTCCGCGATGAGCTCGCGGGCCTTGTCCAGATCGGCGGGGGTCTTCAGGGCGAGCGTGGCCACACCCTTGAGGTTGCGCTTGAGCAGAGCGGTGAGGGTGCCCGCGGGGGACAGTTCGATCACGGCGGTCGCGCCCAACCGGCCGAGGGTCTCCATGCAGAGGTCCCAGCGGACCGGGTTGGAGACCTGCGACACCAGGCGCTTGAGGACCTCGGCGCCGGAGCCGACGACCTCGCCGTCCTTGTTGGAGACGTAGCGGACCTGCGGGTCGGCCACGGTCAGGGTCGGGGCCAGCTTGGCCAGCCGCTCGACGCCGGGGGCCATGTGCTCGGTGTGGAAGGCACCGGCCACCTTCAGCGCGATCAGCTTGGCGCCGGCCGGCGGGTCCGCCTTGAGGGCCTCCAGCTGGGTCAGCGTGCCGGCCGCGACGATCTGGCCGCCGCCGTTGTTGTTGGCCGCGGTCAGGCCGTGCTCGGCCAGCTTCGCCGCGACGACCTCGGGTTCGCCGCCGAGCAGGGCGATCATGCCGGTCTCGGTGACGGCGGCGGCCTCCGCCATGGCCCGGCCGCGCTCGCCGACGAAGGTCAGCGCGTCCTGGGCGCTCAGCACCCCGGCGGCGGCCGCGGCGGTGATCTCGCCGACGCTGTGGCCGGCGACGGCGCCGACCAGCTTGGCGAGGTCCTCGTTCGGGAGCAGCTCACGGGCGGTCACCAGACCGGCCGCGACCAGCAGTGGCTGGGCGACGGCGGTGTCCTTGATCTCCTCGGCGGACGCCTCGGTTCCGGCGTGCACCAGGTCGAGCCCGGCGACCTCCGACCAGCCGCGCAGGCGGTCGGCGACACCGTCGAGCTCCAGCCAGGGGCTGAGGAAACCGGGGGACTGGGCACCCTGTCCAGGGGCGACGATTACGAGCACGGTTCAACCCTCTCTCGCCAGGCGCCCAGGGGCGGGTAGGCGACGGTAACGAAGAAAACCATCCGGGATTGTATGGTCCCTACACTCCGGCTCAGCTGGGCTCCCCGGCTGCGGTCAGCCGGCCGAGGGCCAGTGCGATCCGCAGAGTGAACGCCGAACGTACGTCGGAGGGGGCGTACCCCGTGACGTCGGTCACACGTCGTAGCCGGTAGCGCACCGTGTTGGGGTGGACGAAGAGCATCCGGGCCGCACCCTCCAGGGAGGACGCCTGCTCCAGGTAGACACTCAGCGTCTCCAGCAGCGCGGAGCCGGCCTCGTCCAGCGGTGTGTAGATCTCCTCCACCAACTGGTGCCGGGCGGCCTGGTCCCCGGCCAGCGCCCGCTCGGGCAGCAGGTCGTCGGCCAGCACCGGGCGGGGGGCGTCCGGCCAGGCGGCGCAGGCACGCAGGCCGGCCGCGGCGGCGTGCGCCGAGCGGGTCGCCGAGAGCAGGTCCGGCACGGTCGGGCCGATCACCACCGGGCCCGGCGCGAACTGGCCGATCAGCGCCCTGGCGGCGTGCACCGGCTCCTTGTCGCCGCCGACCACGACCACCAGGCGCTTGCCCAGCACCCCGGTCAGCACGTTCAGCTTGGCGTACCGGGCGGCCCGGCGGATCGCCTCGACCACCAGCTCGCTGTCACCGTCCGGAGCGCTGCCCATCACCACCCGGACCTGGCTGGGCTGCCCCCAGCCCAGCGCCGCGGCGCGGGAGAGCACGCCCTCGTCGGCGTCGCCGGACAGCAGCGAGTTGACCACCAGCGCCTCCAGCCGGGCGTCCCAGGCGCCGCGCGCCTCGGCGGCCTGGGCGTACACCTGGGCGGTGGCGAAGGCGATCTCGCGGGCGTAGACCAGCACGGACTCGCGCATGTCCGCCTCGTCGCCGGGGGCGGCCACCTCCTCGATGGCCTCCTCCATCACCTCGATCGTGGTGCGGATCAGCTCGACGGTCTGACGCAGGGTGATCGCCCGGGTCAGCTCGCGCGGGGCGGTGCCGAAGACGTCGGTGGAGATCGCCTGGGCGGCGTCGGGGTGGCGGTACCACTCGGTGAAGGCGGCGATACCGGCCTGGGCGACCAGGCCGATCCAGGAGCGGTGCTCCGGCGGCATCCGCCGGTACCAGCCGAGCTGGTCGTCCATCCGCGCGATCGCGGCGCTGGCCAGCTTGCCCGAGGACTTCTCCAGCCGCTTGAGCGTCGCCGCCCGGCGCTCGGCCCGCTCGGCGGCGTTTCTGCGCTCCTGGGCCGTCAGACGGGGTGCCGCCCGGCCGGGGCGGTCGCGGCCGGGCCGGGCGGCCGGGCTCTTGCCGGTCGGTTCGGGCGCGGCGGGACTGGGTTCGCTCTGGGAGTTCGCGGAAGCGGCTGGCACAAGGACAAGACTGCCTCACGTGAGTGACTGCTCGTGCACGACCCCCGGCGCTCAGGTGCGGTGGCAAGAGTCACAGCCGCGAGTCGGAGGGCGCGCCGGTGCCGGAAGCGAGGAGCGACCAGCGACGAAGGAGCGCCGGAGCGAGGAACGTCGGCACCGGGTCCGGAGCGCCCGGAAGGAGCCGACAAGCAGGCTACGGTGGAGCACGTGACCGACGCTCCTGAACGCCCCCGCGCCGACCTGCGCCGCACCGCCGAGCGCTACCGCTCCACCCCCGCCGAGGGCGTCGAGACCCGACACGCGTTCTCCTTCTCCGGCCACTACGACCCGAAGAACACCCACTTCGGCGCGCTGCTCGCGTGCAACGAGGAACTCCTCGAACCCGGCGCCGGGTTCGAGGAGCACAAGCACCGGGACACCGAGATCCTCACCTGGGTACTGGAGGGCGCGCTCGCCCACCGGGACTCGCACGGCCACAGCGGGGTGGTGCGCCCGGGCATGATCCAGCACCTCAGCGCGGGCTCCGGCGTCACCCACACCGAGCGCAACGTCGGCGGCGCCACCGGGCCGGTGCGCTTCGTCCAGATGTGGCTGCAGCCGGACGAGTTCGACGCCGCCCCGGCGTACGGGCTCCGCAAGGTGGAACCGGCGGACGGCGGGTTGACGCTGCTCGCCTCCGGGCTGGAGCGCGACGCCGGGACGCCGGCCCTGCGGCTGCGCCGGAGCGACGCCGCGCTCTGGCTGGCCGTCGCCGGGCCGTGGCAGCCGCTGCCGCAACTGCCCGGGGCGCCCTGGCGGTACGCGCACCTGACGGCCGGCTCGCTGGGCTACCGGACGATCCCGGGGCCCAAGGGCGGCGGCCGTTCGATGGTCCCGGGCGACAGCGTGCGGATCACCGGCGAGGCCTTCGCCGACCCGACGGCGGGCGAGACCGGCGCCGAACTCCTGCTCTGGGAGATGCACTCGCCGGTCTCGTACGGCTGACCGCCCGCCCCCTCGGGGGAGCGGGCGGCCGTTGGCCGGGCGTCAGGCCGAGAAGTACGGGACGGTGCACTGCCCCCAGATCCCCAAAGGTTCGTATCCGTCGGGCAAAGGGTTCGCCCTTAACGGCTCATTGGCGCGCCTCTTCAGCCGTCCAGTTCCGCCAGCACCGCGTCGGACAGGGCCGGCCAGGCCTCGACGGCCCAGGGCCCGAAGTCCTGGTCGGTGAGCGCGATGCAGGCCACGCCGGCCTGCGGGTCGACCCACAGGAAGGTGCCGGACTGGCCGAAGTGGCCGAAGGTCTCGGGGGAGTTGGCGGTGCCGGTCCAGTGCGGGCTCTTGCCGTCGCGGATCTCGAAGCCGAGGCCCCAGTCGTTCGGGCGGCGGTGGCCGTAGCCGGGCAGCACACCGCTGGTGCCGGGGAAGGCGACCTCGCGGGTGGCCTGCCGGACGGTGGACGGGTCCAGCAGCTTGGGCGACTGCAACTCGGCGGCGAAGCGGGCCAGGTCGGCCACCGTGGACAGGCCGCCGGCGCCGGCCGGGGACTTGTGCGCGGTGTTGAGCAGGGTGTCGTGCATGCCCAGCGGCTCGAACACCGCCTCGGCGGCGTAGCGGTGGAACTCGATCCCGGCGGCCTCGGACAGGGCGCGGGAGAGCGCGTCGAAACCGGCGTTGGAGTAGAGCCGGCGGTTGCCGGGCTCGGCGAAGACCCGGTCCTCGTCGAAGCCGAGGCCGGAGGTGTGGGCGAGCAGGTGGCGCACGGTCGAACCGGGCGGGCCGGCCGGGTCGTCCAGCTCGAACACGCCCTCCTCGATCGCGACCAGCGCCGCGTACGCGGTGAGCAGCTTGGTCACCGAGGCCAGCGGGAAGAGGTGCTGCTGCGGCCCGTGCGCGCCCAGCACCGCTCCGTCCGCACCCCGGACCACCGCCGCGGCGGCGTGGGGCACGGGCCAGTTCTCGATCATCCGCAGGCTCTCCATGCTGTTGACTCTAGTGCGAGCGGAAACCGGGTGGCGGGGGCACCCGGCTGACAGGCTTGCTTGGAGTGCACTCCAACTCGGTAGCGTCATCGCCGTCGCACAGGACAGGGGGAACGATCAATGACCACACCCGCGCTCGTCGAGGGCCGGCTGCGCAGCTGCTCCGAGGTGTTCGACCGCCCGGTCGGCGATCCGGACCGGACCCCGCGGCACACCATCAGCGAGGTCGCCGCGGCCAGCGGACTGACCGCCCACACCCTGCGCTGGTACGAGCGGATCGGCCTGCTCGACCCGGTCGACCGCGCGGTCGGCGGCCAGCGCCGCTACTGCGACGGCGACCTGCACCGGCTGGCCTTCCTGGGCCGGCTGCGGCTGACCGGGATGTCGGTGGCGGACATGCTCAAGTACGTCGACATGGCCCGCCGCGGCGAACAGACCTACGGGGAGCGGCGGCAGCTGCTGGAAGCGCAGCGCGAGGAGGTCCGGCAGCGGATCGCCGACCTCCAGGCCACCCTGTCCGTCCTCGACTACAAGATCGATCTCTACGCCGGGAAGGTCATCGACACCACCGGTGCTCCCGTCCAATGCCAGTACCACCGAGTAGAGGAAGAACAGAGCGCATGACTCACCCCGTCCTCCCCACCGTCGAACTCGGCACCGCCGGCCCGCTGGTGGGTGTCCAGGGTCTCGGCTGCATGGGCATGAGTGACTTCTACGGACCGACCGACTCCGACGAGGCGCTCGCCACGCTGGACGCCGCGCTGGAGGCCGGCGTCACCCTGTTCGACACCGCCGACGCCTACGGCTACGGCCGCAATGAGGAGTTCATCGGCCCCTTCGTCCGGGCCAACCGGGACAAGGTGGTGCTCGCCACCAAGTTCGCCATCGAGCGCAAGGAGGACGACCCGGCCCACCGCGGCATCCGCAACGACCCGGCGTACATCCGGGCCGCCGTGGACGCATCGCTGCGCCGCCTCGGCGTGGACGAGATCGACCTCTACTACATGCACCGCCGCGACCCGGCCGTGCCGCTGGCCGACTCGGTCGGCGCGATGGCCGAGCTGGTCGCGGCCGGCAAGGTGCGCCACCTGGGCCTGTCCGAGGTGACCGGGGCGGAGCTGCGCGAGGCGCACGCGATCCACCCGATCGCCGCGCTGCAGTCGGAGTGGTCGGTGTTCGCCCGGGACATCGAGCGGGCGGTGGTGCCGGCCGCGGTGGAGCTCGGCGTCGCCCTCGTGTCGTACTCGCCGCTCGGGCGCGGCTTCCTGACCGGCTCGTTCCAGGCCGCCGAGCAGCTCGCCGCGGACGACGCCCGGCGCACCCAGCCGCGGTTCACCGGCGAGAACGCGGTCGCCAACGGCGAACTGCTCGCCCCGCTGCGGGAGATCGCGGCGGCCCGCGGGGTGACGATGGCCCAGGTCGCGCTGGCCTGGGTGCAGCAGCGGGCCGAGGTGCACGGGCTGACCGTGGTGCCGATCCCGGGCACCCGCAGGCGCGGCCGGCTGGCCGAGAACACCGCGGCGGCGACCCTGCGGCTGAGCGCGGAGGAGCTGGCGCTGCTGGAGCCGGTGTCGGCGCAGGTGGCCGGCGGCCGCTACCCCGACATGAACTTCACCTTCGTCGGGCGGGAGTAGCGCGGGAGTAGCGGCGACCGGGCCCGGGGAGCCGTCACCCCCCGGGCCCGGTCGCCGCGGGCTCCGGCTCAGACCGTGCGGCCCATCCAGGCCGCCAGCCGGGTGTGGACGTCGGCGTCCTCGGCGACCGGTCGCACCTTGGCGAAGGGGACGCCCTCGACCCGGCTCTCGGCCGGCAGGGCGACCTCGGCGATGGCCAGCGCGGTGTGCGCCAGCCCGTCGTCCAGCACGAAGCCGTTGTCCAGGGACTTCGCGATGTCCCAGGCGTGGGTCGTCGCCTCCATCACGTAACCGCCGACCACCATGCCGCCGGGCACTTCGCCCCAGGGGGCGAAGGTCGGGCGGCCCAGCTTGGCGTCGTCCGCCCAGGCGGCGGTGGCGCGGGCGCCGGCCCGGGCGAGCGCGGCCGACCAGCCCTCGTCCGACGGGTCCTCGATGCCGGGCAGGACGTCCTCGGCGTGGCCGCCCTCGCCCATGTACGCGAAGCGGTGGATGCCGCCGACCACGTGGTTCAGCAGCTGGCGCAGCGTGAACTCCTCGCAGGGGGTGGGCCGGTCGAGCTCGGCCGGGGTGATCACGGCGAACAGCTTCTCCAGCTGGCCGAGGGCGAGCAGGTACTGCGGGCGGGCGTCCTGGACGGCGTTCACGGGTGGTCAGCTCCCTTGTGCGGTGCGGTCTTTCGAGTCTCTCGGGCTCGGAACGCAATCTCCCAGTAAAACCTGACAAGTGCCGTCAGGATTACTGGGATTCTTGTGCCATGAAGGCCGACCGCCTGCTCTCGATCCTCCTGCTGCTCCAGACCCGCGGCCGGGTGCCCGCCACCGAGCTCGCCGAACGGCTGGAGGTGTCCGTCCGCACCATCTACCGGGACGTGGAGTCGCTCTCCGCGGCCGGGGTGCCGGTGTTCACCGAGCGCGGCCGGCACGGCGGCATCAACCTCCTGCCCGGCTACCGCACCGATGTCACCGGACTGACGGCGGACGAGGCCCGGGCGCTGTTCGTGCTCTCCGCCCAGGGCGCGCACAGCGACCTCGGGCTGGACGGCGCGCTCGGCTCGGCGCTGCGCAAGGTGATGGCTGCCCTGCCCGCCCCGCACCGCCCCGCGGCCGAGCGGGTCAGCGAGCGCATCCTGGTCGACCCGGCCCGCTGGATGCAGAGCACCCAGCCCGGCGCCGGGAGCGGGCCGGACCTGGGGGAGCTGCAGTACGCGGTGTTCGCCGACCGGCGGCTGCGGCTGCGCTACCGGCACAGCGGCACGCCCGCGCCGGTGGACTACACCGTCGACCCGTACGGGCTGGTCAGCAAGGCCTCGGTCTGGTACCTGGTGGCCGATCTGCACGCCGAGCCGCGGCTGTTCCGGGCCGACCGGGTGCTGGCCGCCGAGACCACCGAGGAGGCGGTGCGGCGGCGCGCGGGGGTGGGGCTCGGCGAGGTGTGGGCGGTGCTGCGCGAGCAGGTGGAGCGGGTGCCCAAGGAGCTGCCGGTGCGGGTGCGGGTCCGGCGCGGGCGGCTGGACATGTTCCTGCGCATCCACGGCAGCCGGATCGCCGAGCTGCCCCCGGAGGCGGGCGCCGGGCCGGCCGAGGAGTGGGTCGAGCTGGTGATGGCCTTCTCGTCCCCGGCGGCCGTCCGCTCGCTGCTGGCCTTCGGCGCGGACGTCGAGGTGCTGGCCCCGCCGACCGCCCGGCGCGAGTTGGCCAGGTCGGCGGCGGAGGCCTTACGGCTGTACCAGGACTAGGACGTGGCTCCCGGGCCCCGGCCGGCTCAGGAGTTGGGCGTGGTCCGGACGACGTCCGAGTAGTCGCCGAGCGAGATCGCCGCGAAGTTGTGCAGGCTGTCGGTGCCGTCGCTGAAGTAGCCGTTGTGGCCGGCCGCCCGGGCCGAGGAGATCTGCTCCGCGCCGAAGCCGCCGCCGGTCGGGTCGGCGCCGTGGCCGAGCTTGCCGACCTCCAGGAACGGGACGTTGCCGATCCAGTCGCTGGGGTTGCGGGTGGCCCACACGTGCACGCCGGTGCCCAGCTCGGCGGCGCGCTGCACGCCCATGCCGGGGCTGCCGAACACCATCATGTCGGTGATGCCCGAGGTGTCGGACGGCGAGGCGGCGGCGCGCGGGATCTTCGGGCCGGCGGTACCGCAGACCACCGAGCCGTACGAGTGGCAGAGCAGCGCCGGGGGCGCGTCCGGGCGGGTGGTCTCCCTGAGGCCGGCCAGCAGCCGCTCCAGCCGGGGCGCGGCGACGTCGGCGAGCCGGGAGGTGGCGGCGTCCGGGCCGAGGCCGGAGGGGGTGACGTAACCGGTCCAGGCGATCACGGCGGTACGGGTGCCCGGGGCCTGGCGCTGTTCCTCGCCGTACAGGGCGCGGGCCATGCCGGCCGGGGAGCGCAGCGGTTCGGCGGTCTGGTCGAAGTGGCCGAGGTCGGCGTCCGAGCCGGGGACGATCACGGAGATCCGCTCGGCGTCGGTGAGGTCGCCCCACACCTCGGTGACCAGGCCGCGGCCGCGCGGGTCGAAGGCCAGGATCTGCCGGCCGGGGCTGAGCAGGTGCTCGACGTCGTTGGCGCGGGAGACGGCCAGCGCGCGGGTGTCGGCGTCCAGCTTCTTGTCCTCGGCGCGGACCCGGGCGGCGTCGCGCTCGTTCGCCAGCGCGATCCGGTTGGCGCGGTAGCGCAGGTCCAGCGGGGCGCCGTCGTAGTTGCCGACGACCAGCGGGTAGTCCTTGATCAGCCGGTCCAGCTCGGTGGGGGCGAGCGAGGCGAAGAAGGCGGCGGCGTCGGCCGGGCTGGTGGTGGCCGGGTCGGGCAGGGAGCGGCCGAAGGAGCGGTCCTGGATCCAGCCGGCGCTGCCGGCCGGGGGCGTGGAGATCGCCAGCTGCTCGGAGGAGACCGCGGCCGCGGCCGCGGAGGCGCCGGCGTCGGCGAGCACGGCACAACCCGCGAACGCTCCGATCAGTACGCGCTTCCAGCGTCGACGGTTGCGCACCGCACCAACTCCCTTGGGGCCCGTCACCGTTTCGCGGGCGGTGCCCGGAGGGTGCGATTGGACTTGCTGACTTCCCTGCGCAAGCGTAGAGGTCACAGGAGGGTGACGGACACGCCCAAACTGTGGGATGGATCACATGAACCGGGGGTGTCCTCCCGGCGTCCCTATGTGGCCGTTCCGACGCGGCTAACCGGAGTGCCGGGCGTCGAATTCGCGCACCAGCCGCTTGGGCGCCGTCCGCCGCCAGGCCTCGGTGACCAGGTCGTACAGCTCCTCCGGGTCGACCAGGTCCAGCCGGACCCGCACCCAGCCGTGCCGGCCGACGTACGGGGCGAAGGAGAACACCGCGGGCTCGGCGGCGAGCAGCTCGGCCTGGTCCTCGGGGGAGGCCTTGACGGTGACGCTCCCGCCCTCCGGCGCGCCCATCGCGAAGATCTTGTGCCGGACCCGCAGGGTCTCGATGTCCCAGGTCGGCTCCTGGGCGGACTCCGGCAGGGCCAGGGCCATCGCGCGGAACTCGTCGAACGTCACCATGGCCGCAGGGTAGAGCAGGGCACCGACGGCGCGCCCCGGCGCGCGTTGTGGCGCACCGGGGGCGTGGGGCTGTGCCGCGGAAGTCAGCCGAGCGAGGCCCAGTTGTCGCAGGTGCGGTCGCCGTCGACCAGGCGGTCCGGGTGGCCGCTGCCGTCGGCGATCGAGATCCGGCGGTAGCTCTGGCCGCAGAACACCCAGAACTCGCTGCTCCCGTTGACCCGCTGGCAGTCCGGGACGGGCAGGAAGCAGTCCACCCGGTTCAGGCCGTTCAGTGAGCTCCACTGGGAGAGCTCGCGGTCGGTGCGCTCGCGCACGTCGGTGTGGGCGGAGCCGTCGGCGATCGAGATCAGCCGGTACTGCTGGCGGCCGCTGGTGCTGTGGAACACCCAGTACCAGCTCTTGCCGCCGACCCGCTGCTGGTCCGGCACCGGCAGCCAGCAGTCCACCTGGCCCACGCCGCTGAGCGAGCCCCAGTAGGTGAGGTCGCGGTCCGGGCGCTCCAGCGTGGTGGTGTAGCGGCCGCCGCCGCCGCAGGTGATCGAGACCATCCGGTACTGCTGGCGGCCGCTGGTGCTGTGGAACACCCAGTACCAGCTCTTGCCGGCCGGGTCCTGCTGGTCCGGGACGGGCAGCACGCAGTCCACCCGGCCGACGCCCCGCAGACAGGTCCAGGTGTTCAGCCAGGTGTCGTCCTCGACCTTGCGGTCGGTGTGGGCGGAGCCGTCGGCGATCGAGATCAGCCGACAGCGGTCGCCGTGGAAGGCCCAGTACTGGCTCCGGCCACTCTTGCGGTACTGGTCCGGGACGGTGACGAACTCGTCGCACGGGTAGGCCTTCACCGGCTGCGGCTTGGGCTGGCCGCCGGTCTGCCCGCCGGTCTGGGTGGTGGTCTGGCCGCCGGTCTGGCCGCCGCTCTGCCCGCCGGTCTGCGTGGTGGTCTGCCCGGCGACCGGGGTGAGCCGGCCCTCGCAGAGTCCGCGCAGGACGCTCAGCGAGGGCATGAAGGCGTACACCGCGCCGGTGGTCTGGACGAACTGCGCGAAGCTCAGCGGGGTGTGCTCGATCAGACCGGCCGGGTCCCGGCTCTCGTAGTCGACCGGCGTGATCTCACGCGACTCCGGGTCCAGGCAGTTCTGGGTGACCGGGTCCCGGCCGGGCACCGGCCTGGGCCTGGCGTGCCCGGGCGGCGGCGCGTCGTCGGGGTCGGCGGCGCGGTTCGGCGGGAAGTCCGGCTCGTCCATCCAGTCGGCCTGGATGAACTCGAACTGCCGCTGGATGTCCGCCTGGTAGCAGATGAACAGCAGGCCGCGGGGGTCGTCCGGGCCGCCCGGGCCCTCGGAGGCCGGGTCGAACGGGGCCCCGTACGGGGTGCCGCGGCGCATGATCCGCCGGCCGTTGAGGACCTCGGCGTCCAGCGGGGGCTTGTCCGGGCTCCCCTGCAGACCGGCGCGCGGTTCGGTCTTGCGCAGGTGAGACCAGAGCGGGGTGACCAGGCCCTCCGGGTCGTCCCGGAAGGTGAAGTCGTTGTCCTTGGCGGCGGTCGGGTTGTTCGGCACGTCCCGGTCCGGGTACTTGCAGACCGGAGCGCCGGAACGCCAGCGGCCGACCATCCGGGCGGCCAGCCACTCGGTGGTGGCGTGCTCCGGGACGGCCTTGGCCTTCCTGAGCTCGTCCAGCTTGACCGCGACCTGCGACCACCAGCCGGGCACGTCCTGGGCGAGCCGGCGGATCACCTGGAAGGAGCCGTTGCGGGCCCACTCGGGGTACTGGCTCGGGGGGCCGCTGAACGGGTCGTTGGGCAGCCCGCAGACGAACTCGCCGGCCGGGATCAGCCGGGTGCCGGGGTGGCCGTCCACCTCGTCCGGCTTGTTCGGGTTCGGCTTGTCGAAGCCCCGGACGCCGGGCTCGCTGATGCCGTCCTTGAAACCGAAGTGCTCCTTGCCGCGCCGACTGCCCAGCAGGGTCTGGGCGTTCTGCTGGTAGACGATCAGCACCCGGCACTCGGCGGCGGCGATCCGCTGGGCTTCGATCGCCGACTGGAGGTCCCGCTCGGTGTCCGCGGAGATCTTCAGCACGGCGTGGATCGGCTGGTTCGTCCCGTTGCCGAACAACCACTTGTCCGGACTGTTGGCGCCTTTGTCGCCGAGCGCTTCGGCCCGCTGGGCCGGGCCCTGCTTGAAGGCCTCCAGGCCGCTGCCGGTCGGCGGCGCGGTCGGGAACGGGTCGCTCGCGGCGAGCATCCGCAGGCCCTCGTAGGTGAAGCTGAGGCCCAGCCAGGTGGCGGTCAGCGACTTGGGGTCGTCGCCGCCGGAGGCCTGCTTGGCCTCGCTGAACTTCTCGTTGAACTCGGCGACCTCGCGGGTCGTGGAGATCTGCGGGGTGATCCTGCGCAGCCAGTCGCGGGCCCGGGCGGCGTCCTCGAACTTGAGGAACAGGACGCTGACGTTGTCCTTCTTGAAGCCGGCGAGGATGTCGCCCTGGATCTCCTCGCTGTCGCGCAGGCTCAGATCCGTGGTCATGGGGGGTGTCCTTTCTGGGTGGGGCGGGGATCAGGAGCCGAGCTGGACCCACTGCGCGACGCTGCACCGTGAGCGGCGTACCGGGAACTGCGGGTAGTCGCCGACCGTCACAGAACATCACAATGCGTGGTGGTCCGCATGCGCATGCACCCCTTGGGGCGGTCCCGCCCCGGAGGTGCGCCGGAACGGCTGAAAGGGGCGTGGGATCGGTCCACGCCCCTTCCGTGCCCTGCCCTCCGGCGCAGGGTCACCGCCGGTACGGCGGGTTCACACCATGCCCAGCGCGTACGCGGCGAAGAGCGCCGCCGCGGCCCCGGCCGCCGCCTTGCCGACCCGGGAGAACGCCGTCCAGGGCCCGTCGAAGCGCCGGGTGAACCACCCGATCGCCACCAGCACGGCTCCGAACAGCGGAAGCAGCGCCAGCCGGGCGACCACCCAGCCGAGCGAGTCCGGCGTGGTGGTCAGCCCCGGGACGGCGCCCAGGCCGGCCGCGCCGGGCACCGCCACCGCGAGCATCGCGCTCTGGTGCCAGCAGAAGATCGTCATCGCCGACAGGTTGACCACCACCACCGGCAGCCAGAGCAGCGGACGGCGGGTCAGCAGCCGGCCCAGTCGGTCCCGCAGCAGCACCGCGGCGCCGCACTGCGCCGCCGCCAGGGCGAGCACCAGCAGGGACGGCGGGTGCGAGTTGGTGCGCTCGACGCCGGGCACGCCGACCATGCTCGCCGGGTAGTGGAACACCAGCAGCAGTGCGGCGAACAGCGCGCCGCCGCCGAGCAGCAGCACCCGGGCGGCCGGCCTGCCGAGCCGGCCCCGCGCCCACAGCACGCCCAGCTGGTAGCCGAACAGCCAGCCCGGCAGGATGTTCAGCAGCCCGACCCAGGACGGCACCACCTCGGCCCACGGCCCGTACCGCAGCAGGTCGACCACCGCGACCGCGGCCGCCGGCAGGCCCGCCGACCAGCCGCCCAGCCGCCGCGCGAAGGCCGCGCAGAGCGGGGTGAGCGCGGTCAGCCCCAGGTAGACCCCGATGTACCAGAGTGGCTGAACCACCAGCGTGGCACCGGTGCGCAGGGTGTCCGCCGGGACGCCGAGCCGGGGCAGCAGCGGGATCAGCACCGCCCATACGGCCGTCACCCCGAGCACCGGGCGCAGCAGCCGGACCGTCCGGCTCCGCAGCCAATTCCCGTACGTCAGGCCCTTCTCCCGGGCGCGTTCCAGCGAGCGGACCGAGGAGTGGCCGCCCACCAGGAAGAACACCCCGAGCATCTGCAGCACCCAGCTGACCGGGGCGAAGAAGCCGAGCGAGGAGAGCGGGCTGGCGTTGTGCAGGGCGCCGTCGGGGGAGAGGGTGAGGCCGCCGAGCATCCAGTGCCCGATCGGCACGGCGAGCAGGGCGAGGGCGCGCAGCCCGTCCAGGGCGCGGTCGCGGGTCTCGGGCGTCCGGGCGTCGACCGTCTCGGCGGCGCGGCGCAGGGTGGTGAGCGGGTGGGCCATGGCGGTGCTCCTTCCAGTGCGGGTTTCGGAGGGGTCAGCCGCGCCCGAGGGCGATGGCGGCGTAGGCGGCGAGCGAGGCGGTGCCGGGGGCGAAGTAGCCGGAGTGGCCGTGGGATCCGGTGGCGGGCAGCGGGCGGGCGCCGAAGCCGGGGTCGGTCGGGTCGGCGCCGTGGCCGAGGCCGAGCAGCCGGACGTTGGGCACGTCGCCGATCCAGTCCGAGCCGTTGCGGGTGGTGGCCCAGAGCGGGACGCGCGGGTCGAGGTCGGCGGCGGAGTCGACGCCCATGCCGGGTGAGCCGAGCACCACCAGGCCGGAGGCCTGGGCCGGGTTCGGGCGGGCCAGGCCGCAGACCACCGAGCCGTAGCTGTGGCAGAACATCGTGGGCGGGGCCTGCGGCCGGGTGCTGACGGCGAGTCCGTCCAGCAGCCGGGTCAGCCGGGTGGCGCCGGCCCGGGCGAGGTCCTCGGTGGCGGCGTCCGGGCCGAGGCCGACCGGGGTGGTGTAGCCGACCCAGGCGATCACGGCGGTCTGCCCGTCGGTGGCCCCGTGCAGGGTGCGGGCCATGCCGGCGGGGGTACCGTACGGGTCGCCGGCGCGGTCGAAGCTCAGCAGGTCGATGTCCGACCCGGGGACGATCACGGCGGTGCGGCGGGCGGCGGCGAGGTCGCCGTACACCTCGGCGACCTGGCCACGGCCGCGCGGGTCGAAGGCGAGGATCCGCCGGCCGCCGTCCAGCAGGGTGCGGTAGCGCTCGGCGCGGGTGCGGGCGGCCTGGTGGTCCTGCGGGGTGAGCGCCGGGTCGGTGGCCCGGGCGAGTTCCCGGTCGCGCTCGGCGGTGAGGGCCAGGGTGTTGGCCCGGTAGCGGAGTCGGATCGGGGCGCCGTCCAGGTTGCCGACCACCAACGGGTGCCGGGCGGCCAGGGCGTCCTGCTGCTCCGGCGTCAACTCGGCGAAGAAGGAGGCGACTTGGGTCGGCGTGGCGGTGGCGGGGTTGGGCGGCCGGAGGCCAGACGCGGTGTCGGCGGTCCAGTCGGCACTGCCGGGCGGCGGGCCGGTGACGGCGGTCTGGGTGTCGGCGGCCCAGCCGCCCGCGCCGAGCACCGCCGCCAGCGCCACCGCGGTGGCGGCGATCGCCCGCCTGGCCCGAAACTTGCGCATGTCCCTGCTCTCCTTCGTCCGTTCGGCTGCCGAGCCGGTTCGGTCGTCGAGCCGGTTCGGTCGTCGAGCCGGTTCGGCTGTCGACGGGGAGGAAGGTAGGAATGCGACGGCCCCGCGGACGTCACACCGCGGGGCCAACTCCCGGGTGCTACCCGGGTATCAGGGAGGGGCCGCCCCGAGCCGAAGGGGCGCGCCGGTGCCGAAAGGGAGAAGGGTCAGGCCGCCGGCGGAGGAGGTGGCGCAGTGCCCGCCGACCGTCGGCACCGGATTCCGAGCGCACGGAGGCAGGCGGGCGAGTCAGTCGCAGCACTACTGACCTGGCGTCACCAGGCCGGACTCGTAGGCCAGCACCACCGCCTGGGCGCGGTCGCGCAGGTCGAGCTTGGCGAGGATGCGGCCGATGTGGGTCTTGACGGTCTGTTCGGCGAGCACCAGCTGCCCGGCGATCTCCTGGTTGGACAGGCCGCGGGCGATCAGCTCCAGCACCTCGGTCTCGCGCGGGGTCAGGCCGTTGAGCCGCAGCTTGGGGTCGCGGCGCTTGGCGGGGCGGCTGCGGGCGAAGTCCTCGATCAGCCGGCGGGTCACCGAGGGGGCGAGCAGCGCCTCGCCGGCCGCGACCACCCGGACCGCGGCGATCAGGTCGGCGGGCGGGGCGTCCTTGAGCAGGAAGCCGCTGGCCCCGGCGCGCAGCGCCTCGTACACGTAGTCGTCCACGTCGAAGGTGGTCAGCATCAGCACCTTGGGCCGGTGCGCGCCGCCGCCTCCCTGACCACCAGTGGCCGGGTCGAGCAGCCTCCGGGCCGCCTCCAGACCGTCCATGACGGGCATCCGGACGTCCATCAGCACCACGTCGGGGTGGGTGCGTCCGGTGACCTCCAGGGCCTGGGCGCCGTCCGCCGCGTCCCCCACCACGTCGATGTCGCTCTGGGCGTTGAGCAGGGCGGCGAAGCCGGCCCGCACCATGGCCTGGTCGTCGACGATGATCACGCGGATGGTCATGCGGGTGTCTCCAGAGGAAGGTCGAGCGGCAGGACGGCGGCCACCTTGAAGCCGCCGTCCGGCAGCGGGCCGGTGTCCAGCCTGCCATCGACCAGCCGGACGCGTTCGCGCATTCCGACCAGACCCTGCCCGGTGCCCTCGACCGAGGCCTCCAGCGACTCGGTGCGCTGCGGCGGCGGCGCGTTGACCACGGTCAGCCGCAGTTCCGGGCCGTCCGCCGAGAGCGACACCCAGGTCCGCGCGCCGGGGGCGTGCCGGACCACGTTGGCCAGCGCCTCCTGCACGATCCGGTAGACGGACAGGCCGACGGCCTGCGGCACCCGCTCGGCCAGCCCCTCGTCCACGGTCAGCTCGGCGGGCACCCCGGCCCGCCCCACCGTCTCGACCAGCTGGGCGAGTCGGTCCACCCCGGGCTGCGGGGCCTTCTCCGCGGCGGACTCCTCGCTGCGCAGCACGCCGAGCAGCCGCCGCATCTCGGCCAGCGACTCCCGGGCGGCGTCGGCGATCGTGGTGAACTCCTCGGCGGCGTCGGCGGGTACGCCCTCGATCCGGTACGGCGCGCTGGCGGCCTGGACGGCGATCACCGACATGTGGTGGGCCACCACGTCGTGCAACTCCCTGGCGATCCGGGCGCGTTCCTCCAGCAGGGTGCGCCGCTCGCGTTCGATCTCGCTGATCTGCTCCTGTTCGGAGAGCAGTCGGCGGGCCACCGCGCGATCCCGGACGGCCCAGCCGAGCAGCAGCGCGGCGCCGCTGAGTGCGATCAGCAGCACGGTGGTGCCGTCGCCGGCCCGGGGCAGGCCGAGGGTGGTGGTGAGCGCGGTGAGCAGGACGGTGGCGACCCAGACCGCGACCAGGGTGGGCCGGCGCTCCCGCAGGGCGAGGGCGAGCAGCAGAAAGACGTACGAGATGATCATCGGCGCCGTCCATGGCCAACTGCCCATCACCTGGTGGTGGCGGGCGGTGACGACGGCGGTGGTGACGAGGGTGGCGGCGCTGATCCACCAGGCGGCCAGCGGCCGGGTGATGGCGAGGAACAGCGGCGTGGTCTGGGCGACGGTGAGCGCGGCGGCCACCGGCAGCACCAGGCCGTAGAAGCTGACCAGGCTGGCGATCCCGGTGGGGATCAGCGAGGCCTGGAGGATCGCGGCGACGACGTACGGCAGCCGGCGCGCCCAGCGCCGGCGCGACTCCCCGAGCAGCGGGGTCTCGTCCTCGCTCGGCGTGCTGAGGTGGTGCAGCAGGGTGCGCAGTTGCCGGGCGGCGTACCGGCGGGCGTCGGCTTTGGTGGGTGTCTTCATCGCGGGCCAGCCTAGGAGGGCCGACCCGCGCCGGTCGTCGGACTGGAGCGCGAACTTCCGGGGGATACCCCGGTACCGGGTGATACCCGGGTATTACGAGCGCCAGTGTCCGGCCAGGGCCGGACCGAGCTGGTCGAAGTGGCGCTCGATCACCCTGACCATGCCCTCGGGCCCGGCCGGTTCCTGCTCGGCGGTCCAGGACAGGTGGGCGGCGCGCAGCAGGCTGCCGAAGACGGCGGCGAGCACGACCGGCCGCAGGTCCTCGGTCGGGTCCAGCCCCTCGCGCTCGGCGAGCACCTGGACCACCAGCCGCTCCTGGTCGGTGACCCGGCGCAGGTGGGCGGCGAGCAGCGCGGGCGTGTCCTCGATGATCCGCAGCAGCTCCAGGGCGCTGCTGATCGAGCCGGGCCCGGGGGTCTGGGCTTTCCCGAGGTCGCGCCAGGCCTTGACGATCGAGGCGCGCAGCGCCTGGAGCGGGGTCTCCTCGGCCGGGCGGCGGCGCAGGCACTCGATGAAGTAGTCCTCGGCGTCGGCCATCACGGCGAGGGCGACCTCGTCCTTGTTGGCGAAGTAGCGGAAGAAGGTGCGCTGGGAGACGTCCACGGCGGAGGCGATCTCGTCGACGGTGGTGCGGGCGAAGCCCTGGCTGAGGAAGAGCACGTGGGCGGCCTGCACCAGGGCGTCCCGGGTCTGCTGTTTCTTGCGCTCCCGAAGTCCGGGCGTCCGGCCGAGGTCCTCCGGGGTGCCGACGGTGCGGGGGGTGTGAGCGGCCATGGCGGGGGCCTTCCGGGGCGCTGGTGTGGCGGGTGGGAGCACAACCTTAGCCTCCTGACAAATGTCAGTGCAGGTCAGAAGTCATTGTTTGCCGAATGTCAGAGGCTGTCATAATCTGCCGACAGTGGCGCTCGTCGGCCGGGCACTCGTGGGGACGGGTGGGTCGTCGCAGCGCCACTCCCACGTTCCGAACCTCGGCACGCCCCCGGAGGGCCAGATGAGCCAGTCCGTCGTCAAGAACTCCAAGGCGGACGCACCGCCGCCGCCGAATCCGCCGACCGGGGGAGGGCTCAAGGGGCACCCCTGGCTGACCCTGCTGACCGTCGCGGTCGGCGTGATGATGGTGGCCCTGGACGGCACGATCGTCGCGATCGCCAACCCGGTGATCCAGGAGAAGCTGAACGCGGCGCCGTCCGAGATCCAGTGGGTCACCAGCGGCTACCTGCTGGCGCTCGCGGTCTTCCTGATCACCGCCGGCAAGATCGGCGACCGGTTCGGCCACAAGACCACGTTCCTGGTCGGCGCGGTCGGCTTCGCCGCCACCTCGGCCGCGATCGGCTTCGCCGGCAACATCCAGACCGTGATCGCCTTCCGCGTCCTGCAGGGCCTGTTCGGCGCGCTGCTCCAGCCGGCCGCGCTCGGCTTGCTGCGCGGGGCCTTCCCGGCCGAGAAGCTCAACATGGCGATCGGCATCTGGGGCGGCGTGATCGGCGCCTCCACCGCGGCCGGCCCGATCGTCGGCGGCCTGCTGGTCGAGCACGTCAACTGGGAGTCGGTCTTCTTCATCAACATCCCGGTCGGCCTGATCGCGCTGTGCCTGGGTCTGTGGATCCTCAAGGACGTCCGGGCCGAGAACGCCGCCAAGTCCTTCGACGTCCCCGGCATCGCGCTGCTCTCGGTCGGGATGTTCGCGCTGGTCTTCGGCATCATCAAGGCCCCCGAGTGGGGCTGGGGCGACGCCAGGACGCTGCTGTTCCTGGGCGGCGCGGTGGTGCTGATGGCGCTCTTCGCGTTCTGGCAGGGCCGGGCGAAGGAGCCGCTGATCCCGCTCGGCCTGTTCCGCTCGGTGCCGCTGTCGGCGGGCGTGCTGCTGATGGTGCTGATGGCCTTCGCGTTCTTCGGCGCGATCTTCTTCGTGACCTTCTACCTGCAGAACGTGCACCAGCAAAAACCCGTCGAGGCCGGCGTCCACCTGCTGCCGATGACCGGCATGATGATCATCGGCTCGCCGCTGGCCGGCCTGGCGATCGGCAAGCTGGGCCCGCGGATCCCGATCGTGGCGGGCATGCTGATCACCACCACCGCGATGTTCGGTATGTCCACCCTGAACACCGGCTCCGGCACCGGCGTGATGTCGCTCTGGTTCGTCCTGATGGGCCTCGGCATCAGCCCGGTCATGGTCGGCGCCACCGAGGTCATCGTCGGCAACGCCCCGCTGGAGCTGTCCGGCGTGGCCGGCGGCCTGCAGCAGTCCGCGATGCAGGTCGGCGGCAGCCTCGGCACCGCCGTGCTGGGCGCGCTGATGGCCGCCAAGGTCGGCGACGTGCTGCCCGGCAACTGGGCCAAGGCCGGCCTGCCGCCGGTCGAGGGCCCGCAGGCCGAGGGCCTCAAGCAGGCCGCCCAGCTCGGCATCGCCCCGCCGGCCCCGCCCGGCACCCCGCAGCAGGCGGTGGACGCGATGGCCGGCGCCGTGCACCAGTCCTTCGTCAGCGGCATGTCGCTCGCCTTCGTGGTGGCCGCCGTGGTGGCCTTCGGCGCCGCCGTGCTCGGCCTGCTCACCCGCCGCGGCAGCACCGACGCGGGCCCGGCCGTGCACATCTGATCAGGTTCGCAGGAGGAAACCGAAAGGGCCGGACCCCACGAGGGGTCCGGCCCTTCCAGTCGCTAGCGGGTGATCAGGCGTCGCCGCCGGCGGCGCCCGGGTCGGCCGCGGCCACGTCCAGCAGCTGGTAGCGGTCGATCGCCTCCTTCAGCGCCGAGCGGTCGATCTTGCCCTGCTTGGCGAGCTCGGTGAGCACCGCCAGGACGACCGACTGCGCGTCGATGTGGAAGAAGCGACGGGCCGCGCCGCGGGTGTCGGCGAAGCCGAAGCCGTCGGCGCCCAGCGACTGCCACTGACCCGGCACCCAGCGGGCGATCTGGTCCGGCACCGCGCGCATCCAGTCGGACACGGCGACGAACGGGCCCTCGGCGCCCTGGAGCTTCTGGGTCACGTACGGCACGCGCTGCTGCTCCTCGGGGTGCAGCAGGTTGAACTCCTCGGACTCCACCGCGTCGCGGCGCAGCTCGTTCCAGGAGGTCGCGGACCAGACGTCGGCCTTGACGTTCCACTCCTCGGCGAGGATGCGCTGGGCCTCCAGGGCCCACGGCACGGCGACGCCGGAGGCGAGGATCTGGGCCGGGATCTGGCCGGCGGTGCCCGGCGCGTACTTGTGCAGACCCTTGAGGATGCCCTCGACGTCCACGTTCTCGGGCTCGGCCGGCATCTTGATCGGCTCGTTGTAGACGGTGAGGTAGTAGAACACGTCCTCGCCGTTCGGGTGCTCGGCGCTGGAGCCGTACATCCGGCGCAGACCGTCCTGGACGATGTGCGCGATCTCGAAGCCGTACGCGGGGTCGTACGCGACGACGCCCGGGTTGGTCGAGGCCAGCAGGTGCGAGTGGCCGTCGGCGTGCTGCAGGCCCTCACCGGTCAGCGTGGTGCGGCCGGCGGTGGCGCCGAGCACGAAGCCGCGGGCCAGCTGGTCGGCCATCTGCCAGAACTGGTCGCCGGTGCGCTGGAACCCGAACATCGAGTAGAAGACGTACACCGGGATCAGCGGCTCGCCGTGGGTCGCGTAGGACGAGCCGGCGGCGATCAGCGAGGCGGTGCAGCCGGCCTCGGAGATGCCGTCGTGCAGCATCTGGCCGGTCGGCGACTCCTTGTAGGCCAGCAGCAGGTCGCGGTCGACCGACTCGTAGGTCTGGCCCAGCGGGTTGTAGATCTTCGCCGACGGGAACAGCGAGTCCATGCCGAAGGTGCGGTACTCGTCCGGCGCGATCGGCACGAAGCGGTTGCCGACGCCCTTGTCCCGCATGAGGTCCTTGAGCAGCCGGACGAACGCCATGGTGGTGGCGATGGTCTGGTTGCCGGAGCCCTTCTTGACCGCCTTGTACGCGTCGTCGCCGGGCAGCTCCAGCTTGCGCGGGCGCACCTTGCGGGTCGGCACGAAGCCGCCGAGGCCCTGCCGGCGGTCGTGCATGTACTGGATCTCTTCCGAGTCGCGGCCCGGGTGGTAGTAGGGCGGGTAGCCCTCGTCGAGCTGCTTGTCGGTGATCGGCAGGTGCAGCCGGTCGCGGAAGCGCTTCAGGTCCTCGACCGTCAGCTTCTTCATCTGGTGGGTGGCGTTGCGGCCCTCGAAGTTGGGGCCCAGCGTCCAGCCCTTGACCGTCTGGGCGAGGATGACCGTCGGCTGGCCCTTGTGCTCGCGGGCCGCCTTGAACGCCGCGTAGATCTTCTTGTGGTCGTGGCCGCCGCGACCCAGGTGCTGGATCTGCTGGTCGGTCATGTTCTCGACCATGGCGCGCAGGCGCAGGTCGCCGCCGAAGAAGTGCTCGCGGATGTAGTCGCCGGTCTCGGTGGCGTAGGTCTGGAACTGGCCGTCCGGGGTGGTGTTCATCTTGTTCACCAGGACGCCGTCGCGGTCCTGCGCGAGCAGCGGGTCCCAGCTGCGGTCCCAGATGAGCTTGATCACGTTCCAGCCGGCGCCCCGGAACTGGGACTCCAGCTCCTGGATGATCTTGCCGTTGCCGCGGACCGGGCCGTCGAGGCGCTGCAGGTTGCAGTTGACCACGAAGGTCAGGTTGTCCAGGCCCTCGCGGGCGGCCAGCGACAGCTGGCCGAGCGACTCGGGCTCGTCCATCTCGCCGTCGCCGAGGAAGGCGTAGACGTGCGAGTTCGAGGTGTCCTTGATGCCGCGGTGCTCCAGGTAGCGGTTCATCCGCGCCTGGTAGATCGCGCCGAGCGGGCCGAGGCCCATCGAGACGGTCGGGAACTCCCAGAAGTCCGGCATCAGCCGCGGGTGCGGGTAGCTGGACAGGCCGTACGGGGCCTTCGACTTCTCCTGGCGGAACGCGTCGAGCTGCTGCTCGGTGAGCCGGTCCAGCAGGAAGGCGCGGGCGTAGATGCCGGGGGAGGCGTGACCCTGGAAGAAGATCTGGTCGCCGGACTCGCCCTCGGCGTCCTTGCCGCGGAAGAAGTAGTTGAAGCCGACGTCGTAGAGCGACGCGGAGGAGGCGAAGGTGGCGATGTGGCCACCGACGCCGATGCCCGGGCGCTGCGCCCGGGAGACCATGACGGCCGCGTTCCAGCGGGTCGCGTTGAGGATCTTGCGCTCGATCTCCTCGTTGCCGGGGAAGAACGGCTCGTCCTTGGTCGCGATGGTGTTGACGTAGTCCGTGCTGCGCATCTCGGGCACGGCGACACGCTTCTCGCGGGCGCGCTCGATCAGCCGCAGCATCAGGTAACGGGCACGCTCACGCCCCCGCTCGTCGATGGCCGCATCGAGCGACTCCAGCCATTCCGCGGTCTCCTCGGGATCGAAGTCCGGGACCTGACTCGGAAGGCCGCCAATGATGATCGGGTTGCGATCGGATCCGGAAGCCACGCTGTTCCTTCACTGTCGGTCGAAACTGAGGTGTGTCGCGCCGCCTCCATCGTGCTACCGCGCTCGGAGATCCGTCATCTCTACCGATCGGTAACCATTCCGCCTGGTGGGCGGGCCGGTCTGGCGGCGCGCGGTGCGGGCGTCTTCGTCCGCTCCGCGCACCCCCGGGTGTTACGAAAAGAGGTGGTCCGACCTGGTGTCCCGTCCGCCCGATGGCGGGCGGCCGGGGTGAGGGCCAACAGGAGACTCTACGCCCGCGCACGCGCGGACCCCGAATGCCGTTCGCATCTCGGGCACGTGTACGGCCTGTGGGCCTGGACCACCCGAAGCATCGTTGTCTCACGCAGAGAAGGGCAAATCGGTGTGATTCTCGACACGTCGACCGGCGTGTCCCGCTGCGACACGTCAACCTTTGGAGGGGATCGGGGGTCGGGTACTTGCGCGAACCGCCGCGCCCGTGTGGACTACGGCCACAGCCTCGGCATGGACGCCGAGCCGAATACTGGAGGTTATTCCCGTGAGCGCGACCGCGGACCCCGCGGACAAGTCCAACCCGGCGACCCGTCTCGGCTTCGAAGAGGGCCAGATCGTCCAGGAGCTGGGGTACGACGACGACACTGACCAGGATCTCCGCGAGGGCATCGAGGAGATCACCGGGACGGATCTCGTCGACGAGGACTACGACGACGTCGCGGACGCCGTCCTGCTGTGGCACCGCGACGACGACGGGGACCTCACCGACGCCCTCGTCGACGCCCTGGAATACCTGGCCGAGGGCGGTCTGATCTGGCTGCTGACGCCCAAGACCGGCCGCGACGGCCACATCGAGGCCTCCGACATCGCGGACGCGGCGAAGACCTCCGGCCTGTCGCAGACCAGCTCGATCGCGATCGCCAAGGACTGGGCGGCCACCCGCCTGGCCACCAAGTCCACGGCGAAGCAGCCCAAGCAGCGCTGAACGGGCCCTGAAGCCGAGCGCCGGGCCCCGTCGGAGTACTCCTCCGGCGGGGCCCGGCGCTTTTCGCGCCTTCGGACCGGGGCTGTTCGCCGAGGGCGAAAGGGTTGGGCCGCCCGGCGCAGCGCATCATCCGTTCGGCCGAACGCCCGTAAGCGAATGCGAGGATGTGCCCTGCCGCGCCCGCCGCGCGGCCCGGTCGCGCCGCACTCGCGCCGGAGTCGCGTCAGAAAGGTCCCGCTCATGACCGTCGAGGTCGGCACCCCGGCTCCGGACTTCGCGCTCAACAACCAGCACGGGGAGAGCGTCCGGCTCGCCGACTTCCGGGGCCGCAAGCACGTGGTGCTGGTCTTCTACCCGTTCGCCTTCACCGGCGTGTGCACCGGCGAGCTGGGCGCGATCCAGCGGGAGCTGGCCGGGCTGCAGAACGATCGGGTCCAGGTGCTCGGGGTCTCCTGCGACTCCCA
Organism: Kitasatospora sp. NPDC023118; assembly: GCF_055560875.1. Lineage (NCBI taxonomy): Bacteria > Bacillati > Actinomycetota > Actinomycetes > Kitasatosporales > Streptomycetaceae > Kitasatospora > Kitasatospora sp. NPDC023118. The sequence goes on along the minus strand of NZ_JBVHHW010000019.1, from coordinate 75,613 downwards.
GTTCAGCCAGCGCGTCCTCGCCGACCGGGAGGGCCTGGAGTTCCCGCTGCTCGCCGACTTCTGGCCGCACGGCGAGGTCGCCCGGGCCTACGGCGTGCTGGACGAGGAGAAGGGCTGCCCGCTGCGCGGCACCTTCGTGATCGACGAGGCCGGCACGGTGCGCTGGAGCGTCCTCAACGGCCTCCCGGACGCCCGGGACGAGCAGGAGTACCTGAAGGCCCTCGCAGCCCTCTGAGGCCCCCGAGCAGGCGTTCCGGGCCCGTTCGGAGGCGTTCCGGGCCCCGTTCGGAGGTGCCCCGGGCCCCGTTCGGAGGTGTGCACGGGAACCGGGCACTACGCTCGGGCCGTTGGCGGGGTGGGGCGTACGTCCGGCTTCGGTCGGCCGGCGCCTCGAACCGCACCACCGCGGGGGCACCAGCCGTGCCTCCCGATTCTTGGAGGACACGTGGGAGTCAGCCTCAGCAAGGGCGGCAACGTCTCGCTCACCAAGGAGGCCCCCGGGCTCCAGGCCGTCGTGGTCGGCCTGGGCTGGGACGTCCGGACCACCACCGGGACGGACTTCGACCTCGACGCCAGCGCGCTGCTCTGCAACGACCAGGGCAAGGTCGGCTCGGACGGCAACTTCGTGTTCTTCAACAACCTGAAGAGCCCGGACGGCTCGGTCGAGCACACCGGCGACAACCGCACCGGTGAGGGCGAGGGTGACGACGAGGCGATCAAGGTCAACCTGGTCGGCGTCCCGGCGGACGTGCAGAAGATCGTCTTCCCGGTGTCGATCTACGACGCCGAGAGCCGCGGCCAGAACTTCGGCCAGGTCCGCAATGCCTTCATCCGTGTGGTGAACCAGGCCGACAACTCGGAGCTGGCCCGCTACGACCTCTCCGAGGACGCCTCCACCGAGACCGCGATGGTCTTCGGCGAGCTGTACCGCAACGGCGGCGAGTGGAAGTTCCGCGCCATCGGCCAGGGCTACGCCTCCGGCCTGCGCGGCATCGCCCAGGACTTCGGCGTCAACGTCTGAGTTCCCATCGGCGCACGGGTCTGCTCGCCGAACTCCCGGGGCGGTCCCGGACCTTCGAGGTCCGGGGCCGCCCCGGCTTCGTCCGGGCCCGGCGCGCTGCGAGGATGTGAGTTCAGGAAGTTCAGCCGGCCAAAGCGGGCCGGCCGGGGCCGCGGGGGACTACACCTGTAAGGCGCGCCCCGGGAGAAGCAAGGGAGGAAGAACACCATGGTGGTCACGCTCGCCAAGGGCGGGAACGTCTCGCTCACCAAGGCTGCACCGAACCTGACACAGGTCCAGATCGGCCTCGGCTGGTCCGCCCGTTCGACCACGGGCGCACCGTTCGACCTCGACGCGAGCGCCCTGATCTGCGGTGGCGGGCGAGTGCTCGGTGACGAGTACTTCGTCTTCTACAACAACCTCAAGAGCCCCGAGGGCTCGGTGGAGCACCAGGGCGACAACCTCGTGGGCGGCGACGACACGGGTGACGACGAGCTGATCCTGGTCAACCTGGAGCTGGTCCCGGCGCAGGCGGACAAGGTGGTCTTCGCGGTCTCGATCTACGAGGCCGAGGCCCGGCTGCAGAACTTCGGCCAGGTCCGCAACGCCTACATCCGGGTCGTCAACTCCCTTGACGGCCAGGAGATCGCGCGTTACGACCTGTCCGAGGACGCGTCCAGCGAGACCGCGATGATCTTCGGCGAGCTGTACCGGTACGCGGGCGAGTGGAAGTTCCGCGCGGTGGGCCAGGGCTACGCCTCCGGCCTGCGCGGAATCGCGCTCGACTTCGGCGTCAACGTACAGTGAGGGAATAAATCAGACTAATCGCACCCGACCAACGATCATGAGAACAGAGGGCAGTGCGGGGGTGACCTGACCGGGCCCCGGCCCGGTCAGGCGTCTCGGGACGAGGCCGACCCCGGCACGGCCAGAATCCCGAAAGGTAGCCAACTCCCGTGTTCCTCCGCACATTCGGCTGGTCGTTCGCGATCACCGCCATCGGCCTGATCGCGGCCGGACTGCTCTGGGGAGCCCAAGGCTTCGGCATCGTGCTGATCCTCTCCATCCTGGAGATCTCCCTCTCCTTCGACAACGCGGTGGTCAACGCCACGGTGTTGAAGCGGATGAACCCGTACTGGCAGAAGATCTTCCTGACGGTCGGCGTGCTGATCGCCGTCTTCGGCATGCGGCTGGTCTTCCCACTGCTGGTCGTCGGCCTGACCGCGAAGCTCAACCCGGCAACGGTGATCGACCTCGCGCTGCACTCCGACAAGACCCACGACGGCCTCACCTACGGCCAGTACCTGGAGGCGGCCAACCCGGCCATCGCGGCCTTCGGCGGCGTCTTCCTGCTGATGATCTTCCTCGACTTCGTGTTCGAGGAGAAGGAGCACAACTGGCTGAGCTGGCTGGAGCGTCCGCTGGAGAAGGTCGGCAAGCTGGACGCCCTGTCCAGCGTCGTCGCCCTGGTCGCGCTGGTGCTGGCCTCCCGCTTCTTCGCCGCGGAGCACGCTGAAACCGTTCTGCTGGCCGGTGTGCTCGGCCTGATCACCTACCTGGCGGTCGGCGGCCTCTCCTCGATCTTCGAATCGGGGCTGGAGGAGGAGGCCGAGCGCGAGGAGGAGGCCGAGAAGGCCGGCAAGTCGGTCGTCCAGGTGGCCGGCAAGGCCGCGTTCTTCCTGTTCCTCTACCTGGAGGTGCTGGACGCGTCGTTCTCCTTCGACGGCGTGGTCGGCGCGTTCGCCATCTCCAGCGACATCTTCCAGATCACCCTGGGCCTCGGCATCGGTGCGATGTACATCCGCTCGCTGACCGTCTTCCTGGTCCGCAAGGGCACCCTGGACGACTACGTCTACCTGGAGCACGGTGCCCACTACGCGATCGGCGCGCTGGCGGTGATCCTGCTGGTCGGGATCAAGTACCACATCCCGGAGATCGTCACCGGCCTGATCGGCGTCGCCTTCATCGGGCTGGCGCTCGGGTCGTCCGTCCTGCGCAACCGGCGTGAAGGTGCGCCGGAGGAGAAGGAACTGGTCGGCAGCAAGTAGCCCGCCGGGCAAGCGCGACGGCCGCCTCCGGGGTTCCGGGGGCGGCCGTTCGCGTTGTTCCCGTGGTGCGGGGTCCGTCAGCCCAACTGCTGCTCGATCGCGCGCAGCTTGCGCTCCAGCGAGTCCAGCTTCGGCATCGACAGCGTGTCGTCGTCGGCCGTCAGGTCGACGGTCGAGCTGCGACGGGTCGGGGCGGAGTCGCCGGTCGACGAGGAGTACGCCGACGAGGAGTAGTCCGACGAGGAGTACGCCGACGAGGAGTACGTCGAGGACGAGTAGGACGAGGAGGAGTAGGAGGAACTCACCGCGGCCCGGGGGCGGCGGCCGGCGTCCAGGGCGGCCGGTTCGAGCGAGTCGCCGGTGAACCGGTCGGTGGAGGTCTTCGAGGTGGAGGTGGCGCTGTCGTCCCTGGCGGCTAGGGCAGGCTCCGTAGCGCTCGGGCCGTCTCCGGCCGCCGTGAGCGCGGGCACCTGACGCCCGCCGCGGGCCCGGGCGAGCATGCCGCCCTGGCGGGAGATGGCCTTCAGCTCGGCGCGCTCGCGGCGGTCGGCGGTGCGGGCGCGGACCTTGGCGTCCAGCTTCGCCTGGCGCTCCTCGCGCACCTCCTCGACCGCCTCGTCCAGGCTGCGGACGTTCTCCAGCAGCATCAGCGACCAGGCCGCGTAGGTCTCGCGAGGGGCGCGCAGCCAGCGGACGATGCGGATCTGCGGAAGCGGGCGCGGGACGAGGCCCTGCTCGCGCAGCGCGGCCTTGCGGGTCTGCTTGAGCGCGCGGTCGAACAGGATCGCCGCCGAGATCGACATGCCGGAGAAGAACTGCGGGGCGCCGGCGTGGCCCAGGCCGCGCGGGGCGTGCACCCAGTTGAACCAGGCCGAGGCGATCGCGAACACCCAGACCAGCAACCGGGAGCCGAGCGCGGCGTCACCGTGGCTGGCCTCGCGCACGGCGAGCACCGAGCAGAACATCGCGGCGCCGTCCAGGCCGAACGGGACGAGGTACTCCCAGCCGCCGGACAGGCCGAGGTTCTCGGTGCCGAAGCCGACCAGGCCGTGGAAGGACAGCGCGGCCGCGACACCGGCACAGACGAACAGCAGGGTGTACGAGGCGATGCCGTAGATCATCTCCTTGCGGCGGCGGCGCTCCTCGCTGCGCTCCCAGGAGTCGGCCGCCTCGTCCTTCTTCGTGCTCTTGAAGCGCAGCGTCGCCAGCAGGACGGCGACGAACAGCAGGGCTACGCCGCCGACGACGGTCCAGACCAACTGTATGGAGGTCAGGTTCATTGCGGGTCGGGCCTCGGGTTTCCGCAGGGGACAGGTTCACAGTGCGACACAGGCGGTCAGGTCCCGCCGTGCGGACACTGCCTGACGCTTAGTTCGTCTCCGCACGGCGTGCCCAGCCGCCCGCGCAGGGGCGGACGGGACACCTGTGCGGCTAGACGATATCGCGTCCGAAGGGGCGGAATGTTACGGGAGGGCGGCTTCCACGGGCCAATCGACCCACCGGTTCGCGTCGAGGACGGGCGCGAACCGCCCCGCGGGGTAGGGAAATGAGCGGTTCTGGTATCCGCCGGCCGGAGTGATGCCCGATCATGGACCGGCGGATCGTCGACCGGTGGATCGTCAGATCGCCGGACGGAGGCAGGGGGAGAGGACGGGATGGTCTCGATCTGGGAGTACCTGCGCGGGGACAAGAGCTACACCTTCGACAACCCGGGGGCGCAGCACAAGGTCACACTCACCAAGTCGGCGCCGCAGCACGCGATCACCGGCTCGGCCGCCACCACCGGCTACCTCTACGTCAACCTGCACTGGACCATGCGCTCGGGCGCCGTCCGGCCGAGCACCCGGGAGACCGTCAAGCGCTTCTTCAGCCCGCGCATCCTCAGCCCGCTGGAGCCGGACTCGCCCGGGAGCAACGAGCAGCTGAACGTCGACCTCGACCTGGCCTGCATGTACGAACTCTCGGACGGCAGCCGGGGCGTGGTGCAGCCGCTCGGCGGGTTCTTCGGCGACCTGCGGGAGCCGCCGTACATCAAGCTCAGCGGCGACGACCAGTACGGGGCGCCGTCCGGCGAGACGATGTACGTCAACCTGGAGAAGAAGGACAAGTTCAAGCGGCTGCTGATCTTCGTCTACATCTACGACGGGACCCCGGCCTTCGAACAGACCCACGCGGTGATAACGATCGTGCCGCAGACCGGGCCGCGGATCGAGATCAAGCTGGACGAGCGGGCCCGGGCGGCGCGCTCCTGCGCGGTGGTGCTGATCGAGAACGCGGGGGACAACCAGCTGACGGTGCGCCGCGAGGTGCGGTACGTCAACGGGTTTCAGGCGGACATCGACCGGCTGTACGGGTTCGGGATGCAGTGGCAGCGGGGGTACAAGAACCAGCCGGGGGACTGAGCCCCGCGGCGGGGCCGTTCAGGCGGCCCCGCCGTCGGGGGTCTGCTAGCCGGCGGGGCTTGGACTGCGGGCCCTGTGGCGGGTGCCGGCTAGCGGGGCTGGAACTGCGGGCCCTGCGGTGGGAGGGCGAACTCCTCGCCGGCCGGGGCCTGCACCGGGGGCTGCGGCGGGACGGGCGGCTGCTGGCCGGTGCCGGGCTGGTGCGGCGGGTAGCCGGCGCCCGGGTGCGGCTGCGGCTGCGGCGGGACGGGCTGGTGCGGCGGGCTGGGCTGGGGGTAGCCGTAGCCGGTGCCCGGCTGCGGGGCCGGCGGTGCGGGCGGGTACGGCTGGTTGGGCTGCGGGTAGCCGTAGCCGGTCGCGGGCTGCTGCTGCGGGTAGCCGTACCCGGTGCCGGGCTGCGGCTGGGGGTAGCCGTAGCCGGTGCCCGGCTGGGTCGGCGGTGCGGGCGGGGCCGGCGGGACGTTCGGGGGCGCGGTGGGCGGGGCCGCCGGCGGGGGCGTCATGGTCGGCGGGGCCGTGGGCGGCGGCGGGGTCGGCGGTGCGGCGGTCGGCGGGGTCGCCGGGCCGCTCGCGGCCGGTGCCGGGGCGTGCTGCGGCCGGGCCGCCGGGTGCTGCGGCTGCGCCGGGGGCTGGGGCGTCGGGACGGCCGGGGACAGGGTGAAGGTGCCCGGCTCGGGTCGGGCCGCCGGGCGCTGCTCCGGCAGCGGAGTGGCGCGCGGGTCGACCGCGCCGGTGGGGCCGGCGGTGGACGCGGGCGCCGGGGGCGGCGTCGGCTCGGACGCGGGGTCCTGCGCCTCGTCGTCCACGGTGATGCCGAAGTCGGTGGCCAGGCCGACCAGCCCGGAGGTGTAGCCCTGGCCGATCGCCCGGAACTTCCAGGTCCCGCCGCGCCGGTAGAGCTCGCCCGCGACCAGCGCGGAGACGTTCTCGGCGTCGACGATCGCGAACTCGGCGACCGGGGTCGCGCCTTCGCCGGTCGTGGCGTCGAACAGCAGCAGCCGCAGCCCCGGGACAACCCGGAACGGCCCGCCCTCGGAGGAGCCGGCCAGCACCACCCGGTCCACGTCGGCGGGCAGCTTGGCCAGCTCGACCTCGACCGTGTCGATGATTTCGGCGCCGCCGGAGGTGTGCTGCTTGGGCAGGTGGCGCACCAGTCCGGAGGGGTGGCGCGGCTGGTTGTAGAAGACGAAGTCGGCGTCCGAACGGACCTTGCCGTTGGCGCCGAGCAGCAGCGCGGACGCGTCCACGTCCGGCGCACCGGGCGTGGCGCTCCAGCGCAGCACGGCGCGGACCGCCGCCGCCGGCAGTGCGATGTTGGCGCCCTTGGCCATCACGTGCGTCATAGCGGACCATCCTGCCTGTTCGCCACCGCTTCGGACAACGTGACCGGGACCGCCGCGGCGGGGGCGGGCTTTGCCAAGACTTGCGTCGGATCGAGGTTTGCCGCCGTCTTCGCCTCCTCCGCGTCAGGGTCGGCGAGCCGCCATCCGGTGATCGTCTCCGCGGATCCCGACGCCCCGGGATGTTCCGGGAGTTCAGTGCCCAGGAACCGGGAACGGCCGGAAACCGTCCGTACGATGGGCGTTCGAAAGGCCCCGGGGGGTCCGGCGCAGGGGAGTCCGCCGGTGGCGCCTCCAGGTGAAACGTCCAGGTAGAACCGCTGGCCGGAGGCCGTCCACTCCCGAGGAGAGCACCTTGCGCCATTTCGGCCACCTCGCCGACGACGTCCGCGCCCGGCTGTTCCTGGAGCAGCCTCGGACGTTCACCGCGCAGAGCGAGCCCGCGGTGCTCGCCACCGCCCTCGGCGGCACCCTCTACAGCCCCGCCACCAGGCCCGCACTGGCCGCTGACATCCGCAAACAGGCGGCTCGGGGCGTGGTCTCGATGGTGCTGTGCCTGGAGGACGCGATCGCCGACCACGAGGTCGACGCGGGGGAGCGGAACCTGGTCGAGCAGTTGGCTGACCTGGTTCATGATTTCACCGACAGCGCACATGATCACCCGCTCCTCTTCATCAGGGTTCGCACGGCCTCCCAGATCCCCGACCTGGCCGAGCGGCTCGGCCCGGCCGTCTCGCTGCTCAGCGGCTTCGTGCTGCCCAAGTTCACCTCCGGGGGCGGCGGCGCCTACCTGGCCGCGCTCGCCGCCGCCGAGGCCGCGACCGGGCGACGGCTGTTCGCCATGCCCGTCCTGGAGTCGCCCGAACTCGCCCACCTGGAGACCAGGCGGGACCAGCTCTTCGGCATCGCCGAGCTGCTCGCCGGGCACCGCGAGCGGGTGCTCGCCGTCCGGCTCGGCGTCACCGACCTGTGCTCCGCGTACGGGCTGCGCCGCTCGCCCGACCTCACCGCGTACGACGTGGCGCTGGTCGCCTCGGTGGTCGGGGACGTGGTCAACGTGCTCGGCCGGGCGGACGGCACCGGGTACACCGTGACCGGGCCGGTCTGGGAGTACTTCCCGGTGCAGGAGCGGATGTTCAAGCCGCAGCTGCGCCGCACCCCGTTCACCGCCTCCGGCGGGACGGCCCTGGCCTCCGGGGAGGAGGTCCGCCGCCGGATCATCGAGCACGACCTGGACGGGCTGATCCGCGAGGTCGAACTCGACCGGGCCAACGGCCTGCTGGGCAAGACCTGCATCCACCCCAGCCACGTCCCCGCGGTGCACGCGCTCTCCGTGGTCACGCACGAGGAGTACTGCGACGCCCGCGACATCCTCCGCCAGGAGCAGGGCGGCGGCGGGGTCTTGCGCTCGGCGTACACCAACAAGATGAACGAGTCCCGGCCGCACCGCGCCTGGGCGGAGCGGGTGCTGCTGCGGGCGGAGGTGTTCGGCGTGGCCCGGGAGGACGTGAGCTTCGCGGAGCTGCTGTCCGCCTGCCTGTGCGGCTGACCGCCTGCCCATGTGGTTGACCGCCTGTCTGTGCGGCTGGACCACTACCTGAGCACATGATCCGACAAGCACCATCGAAGGTGGGACCAGCAGTGACCACAGCAGAACAGACGTGGACCGGGCGCTGGGTCGCCGACCGGGCCGGGATAGCGCTGAGCGGATCGGAGCGCCTGCCCGAACTCGTCGGTCTGGCCCTGCGGTCCGGCAACCCCCGGCGCGCCCACCTGCTGGTCTCCAGCGTGCTCGGCAAGCACGTCCCCCAGCGGCCCGCCGTGGTGCACGGCGCCGGGCTCGAACTCGGCCGTCGGGTAGCGGACCTGCTCGGCGCCGAGGCAGCCGCGCGGGCCGTCGTGCTCGGCTACGCGGAGACCGCCACCGGCCTCGGCCACAGCGTCGCCGACGGCCTCGACGCCCCGTACCTGCACTCCACTCGCCGGCCCGTCCCCGGGATCGCCCCGCTCGGCGGCTTCGAGGAGGAGCACTCGCACGCCACCGCCCACCTGCTGCTCCCCGGCGACCCCGGACTCCTCGCCGGGGACGGTCCGTTGGTGCTGGTGGACGACGAGCTCTCGACCGGCCGGACGGTCCTCAACACCATCCGCGAACTGCACGCCCGCCACCCGCGCGGCCACTACGTCGTCGCCGCCCTGGTCGACCTGCGCTCGGCCGACGACCGGGCCCGGCTCGCCGGGGCCGCCGCCGAACTCGGCGTCCGGCTGGACGTGGTGGCCACCGCGAGCGGCAGCGTCGACCTGCCCGGGGACATCGTCGAGCGGGCCGAAAAGCTGATCGCTTCGGTGCCCCCGGCCGTCGTGCCCGCGGCGGTCGACCCCGCCCCGCTGGTCCGGGTCCGACTGGACTGGCCCGCCGGGCTCCCGGACGGCGGCCGGCACGGCTTCACCGCCCGCGACCGCGAGCGGCTCGACGCCGTACTGCCCTCGCTGGCCGGGCAGTTGGCGCAGGCCGTACCCGCTTCGGCGGAGCGGGTGCTGGTGCTCGGCTGCGAGGAGCTGATGTACGCCCCACTGCGGCTGGCCGAGGCGCTCGCCCAGCGGCTCGGCGGCGACCGCGTCCGCTACTCCACCACCACCCGCTCGCCCGTCCTCGCCGTCGACGACCCCGGCTACGCCATCCGCACCCGGCTGGCCTTCCCCGCCCACGACGACCCGCGGGACGAGGCCTCGCGCGAACGCTACGTCTACAACGTCGCCCCCGGTACGGACCGGGCCCGCCGCTTCGACGCCGTGGTGCTGGTGGTGGACGACGTCGCCGACACCCCGGCCCTGCACCAGGGCGAGCGCGCGCTGCTGCGCCAACTGCGGCAGGTCACCGACCGGGTGGTGCTCGCGGTGCTGCCCTCGCACCGGCCGGCGCTCCCCACCCCGCTGTACGGGCCGGAGTTCTCCTCGTACCGCCCCGAGGAGGTGGCCTGGCTGCTCAAGGACCTCTCCGACGTCCCGCTCGAAGCCCCCACCGAGGAGCGGGAGGAGGCCGTCCAGAACGGCGGCGCCCACTATGCCGAGTCGCTGCCGGTCGAGTACCGGCCCAGCCCCGAGTACCAGGAGCTGTTCCACCAGGCGCTGCGCGGCTCCGCCGGCCGGATCGCGCTCGCCGTCGGCACCGTCGCCGAGACGCTGCTGCGCGAGCGCGGGCCCGGACTGGTGCTCGCCTCGCTGGCCCGGGCCGGGACGCCGGTCGGCATCCTGATCCGCCGCTGGCTGGCCTTCGCCCACGGCCTCGACGTCCCGCACTACGCGGTGTCGATCGTCCGCGGCCGGGGCATCGACGCGGTCGCCCTGCGCTACCTCGCCGCCCACCACCGGGCGGCGGACGTGGTCTTCGTGGACGGCTGGACCGGCAAGGGAGCGATCACCCGCGAACTCGCCGACGCGCTGGCCGGCACCGGCTTCGACCCCGACCTCGCGGTGCTCGCCGACCCGGGCCGCTGCGTCCGGACGTACGGCACCCGGGACGACTTCCTGATCCCGTCCGCCTGCCTCAACTCCACGGTGTCCGGGCTGGTTTCGCGCACCGTGCTGCGAGCCGGGCTGATCGGGCCGGAGGACTTCCACGGGGCCAAGTACTACGCCGAGCTGGCCGGCGGCGATGTCTCGGCCGCCTTCCTGGATACCGTGGCCGGGTGCTTCGCCTCGGCCGCCGCCGCCGTCGGGGAAGCCGAGAGGCTGGCCGCCGACCCGGACCGTACGCCCGACTGGGCCGGCTGGGCCGCCGTGGAACGGATCAGCGCCGAGTACGGGATCGACGACGTCAACCTGGTGAAGCCCGGCGTCGGCGAGACCACCCGGGTGCTGCTGCGTCGCGTCCCCTGGCGGGTGCTGGCCCGGCGCGGCGCCGGTGCCGACCTCGACCACGTGCGGCTGCTCGCGGCCCAACGCGGCGTCGTGGTCGAGGAGGTGGACGGACTGCCGTACACCTGTGTCGGCCTGATCCACCCCCGCTACAGTCGGGGCGCGACCGGGGCGAGCGGCCGGGCCGTGACCGGGAAGGAGTCCTGATGGGCGGTGCGGCTACGGCTGACGTGCTGGTCGCCAGCGACCTGGACCGTACGCTCATCTACTCCGAGCGGGCCCTGGCCCTGGACGTCCCGGACCGGCTGGCGCCACGGCTGCTCTGCGTCGAGGTGCTGGACGGGCGGCCGCTGTCCTTCCTGACCGAGCGGGCGGCTTCACTGTTGGTCGAGCTGGGGCGCGAGGCCGCGTTCGTCCCCGCGACGACGAGAACCGTCGAGCAGTACCGGCGGGTCAACCTGCCCGGCCCGACGCCGACTTACGCGATCTGCGCGAACGGCGGACAGCTGCTGGTGGACGGCGAGCCGGACCGGGACTGGCGCCGCGAGATCACCGCGCGGATCGCGGCCGGCTCGACACCGCTGGAGGAGGTGGTCCGGCAGCTCGCGCTCTGTGCCGACCCGGTGTGGACGCGCAAACGGCGCGTCGCCGACGAGTTGTTCGCCTACCTGGTGGTCGAGCGCGACCGGCTCCCGGACGGCTGGCTGGCCGAGCTGGCCGGTTGGTGCGCCGAACGCGGCTGGCGGGTCTCGCTGCAGGGACGGAAGGTGTACGCCGTGCCGGAGCCGCTCGGCAAGAGCGCCGCGCTCGCCGAGGCCGTCCGGCGCGGCGGGGCGGGCACCGTGCTCGCGGCCGGGGACTCGCTGCTGGACGCCGACCTGCTGCTCGCCGCCGACGCCGCCTGGCGACCGGGGCACGGCGAACTGGCCGACAGCGGGTGGACGGCCCCCGGCGTCACCGCCCTGTCGGAGGTGGGGGTGGCGGCGGGGGAGGAGATCGTCCGTCGGTTCCTGGCCGCCGCCGTCCGGCCGCTTACGGACTAACCGCAGCAGCCGCCGCCGCAGCAGCCGCCCCCGGAGGCCGCTTGCGGCGCGGCTCCGGTGGCACCGGCGGCGCCGGTCACGGCGACGGTGGACAGCAGCTTCACCGTGTCCTGGTGGCCCTCCGGGCAGACGGCGGGGTCGTTGGCCTGCGCCATCGGGCGGCTGAGCTCGAAGGTGGCGCCGCAGGAGCGGCAGCGGAAGTCATAGCGTGGCATACCGGCAGGGTACCGATGGGCGGTGTGGTCGGTGAACCGGTGAGTGGTCGATGGGCTGGTTATCGGTGTCATCGATGGCCGAGATCGCCGCGGATCATGCCGATCACCTGCGCCGCCGTCTCCCGGACCGCCGCCAGCTCGGTCAGGAAGTGCCAGTAGTCCGGGTGCCGGCCGGCCGCCTGGAGGGTCGCCACCGCCCGGTCCAGCCGGGCCACCGCCTGGTCCAGCGGAGCGGCGTGTCGCGGGTCCGGCGCGCTGCGGCCCGCCATCGCCAGGCGCTGGGCGTCCCGGACGGCGAATCGGGCCCGCTCGATCTCCCGGTTGGGGTCGTGCTGAACCTCGTTCAGCTGGCGCAGCCGCTCGTTCACGGCGAGTACCGAGCCGTCAGCGGTCTCCAGCAGCGCGCGGACCGTGCCGATCGCGGCCGTGGCGTCCGCCCAGCGCTGCTCGTCCCGGGCCCGGGCTGCCTCGGCGAGCTTACGCTCGGCGGCGTGGCCGGTCTCCGCCACCTGCTCGGGCACCCGCTGGAGGTCCTGCCAGCAAGCCGTACTGAACCGGCGGCGCAGCTCGCTCAGCGCGGGCTCCACCGTCGCCGCCTTGGTCTCCAGCGCCTGGATCCGGGTCCGCAGGCTCGACACCCGCCGGTCGAGCTCCCGGGCCCGCTCCGGCAACTGCGCGGCATCCGCGGTGATCGCCTCGGCGCGCCGGCGCACCTCGTCGGCGCGGCGCAGCGTGGCGGCCACACCGTGCCGTGCCGGGCCCTCGTTCAGCCGCCCCAGCTCCGGGGCCAACTCGGCCAGCCGGGCCGCCAGCTCGTCCGCCCGCAGGCCGGCGTCGCGCACCTCGTCCAGCGTGGTGGTGGCCTGCAGCAGCGCGCGCTTGGCCTGCTCGACGGCCGGGGTGACCCGCATCAGCTGCTGTTCGGCGTGCTGGAGGGTCGGCTGCAGGCGGCGCAGGAAGTCGTTCAGCTCGGCGCGGGCCGAGCCCAGCTGGCCCTTCACGTCCTCCAGCAGGCGCCGGGCCTGGGCGGCGGCGCCCGCGTCCAGCGCCTCGTTGTCGAGGTCGTGGGCGTCCAGGGCGGCCAGGTAGTTCACGGTGACCTGCTCGACCCGGCCGGAGATCGCCGGCAGCTCGGCCAGCGCGCGCTGCGCCGTCGCGTCGTCCTCGGCGGCGCGCACGGTCTCCACCGCGAGCTTCACCTCGCGCTGCGTCTCGTCCAGCTCGTAGAAGGCCTCCTGCGCCGCGGCCCGGGCCTCCTTGGCCTCCGCCCGCACACCCTCCCCGCCGCCACGCCGACCCCACCAGCCGCCACTCCCGGCCGACGCCAGCGCGACCGCCCCCAACGTCCCGGCCAGCACCACCGGCAGCACCAGCGCATCCCCGACGGCCCCCGCCACCCGACGCCGCCCCCGCCGCCCGCTCCCGCCGGCCACCGCCACTGCGCGCTCCCTGCTCCGACTACCCGCTGATCGCGCCCATTCTCCCCGATCCCCCCGCCCCAGGGGCACCCCGGGCCCGCACCTTCCCCTGCTCCCGGGGCCCGCCAGTACTCCTGCCCCGTCACCCGGCCGACCGCCCGCGCCACCACCACCTCCCGGGACCAGGTAACCTAGGCACTCGTCGTGCGCCCGTCGGGCCACGAACGGGGGCGCGTAGCTCAGTGGTAGAGCGCTGCTCTTACAAAGCAGATGTCGGCGGTTCGAAACCGTCCGCGCCCACCCCGTGAACAGGTGAAACGTAGGCTGCGGCCCAGGTCAGGAGCATGATCCCGACCTGGGCCGCAGTCGTTCCGGCAGCGGCCATAACGTGAAAGCGCCCCCGGGGCCCGGCCGGTCGGAGAGCAGCCGCCGGCCGGGCCTGTACGGTGTCTCAGCCGCCTCACGAGGAGTCGTTGACGGTCAGGGCCGCCGCCGAGACCGTCAGGTCCGGGCCTCATGCCGCGTTTTCCGGGCGGGCCGGCCGGCCCTCCCCGATGCCGTGGTCGCGCAGCGGGCCGACCTGCCAGCCGTTGGCGGCGCAGTGGTCGAGCAGGTGGGGCAGGGCGCCGAGGGCGGACTGCCAGGCTGCGGGGTAGGAGGTGCAGTCGGAGTCGTGCAGCAGGATCGTGCCGCCGCCGTGCAGGTCGGCGGTGACGGTGCGGTGGACCGTGTCGGGGGTGGCGTGGCGAGTCCAGTCCTCGCCCCAGCTCGTCCACAGCACGGGGGTGAGGCCGAGGCGGAGGGCGGACAGGTGGGCGCCGGCGGTCATGACGCCGTACGGAGGCCGGAACCAGTGCGGCGCGGTGCCGGTCAGGTCGGCGATGGTGTCGCGGGCCCGGCGCAGGTCGTCATGGGTGGCGCGGGGGCCGCGCAGCAGCAGTGGGCGGTGGGCCCAGCCGTGGACGGCGATCTCGTGGCCGGCGTCGGCGATCTCCTTCACCAGCGCGGGGGCCTTGTCGGCCATCGAGCCGAGCAGGAAGAACGTGGCTCGCACGTCGTACTTCTGCAGCAGTGTCAGGAAGTAGGGCGTGGAGTAGGGGTCCGGTCCGTCGTCGAAGGTGAGGGCGACGTGGTCGGGGCGGCCGGTGCCGGCGAGGCGGGGCATGAGGCGGTTGCGCAGCGGCCCGTAGGTCGAGAGGACGGGGGCCGCGTGGACGGCGGCGAGGGTCGCCGCCGCGGCGGTGCCGACGCGCAGGAGTGCTCGGGGCTTCATAGGGGGCCTCAGGAAAGTGCGGTGAGCGCGCCGAGACGCGGCAGCTGGCGAGAAGTGAGCAGGCGGTGCAGGGTGGCGGCGAGGTCCGCCGGGTGGGCGTTGCCGCATTCGAGGAGGACGACCTGGCCGGGCTTGACCGTGGTTGAGGCGGAGGCGCCGCAGGAGATCCGAGTGTCGGGGACCACCAGGTGTTCGTGGTGGTAGGAGGCCAGGCCGAGGTCGAGGGCGTCCACGTCGCGGCTGGAGAGGAAGAACGCGCTGGCCGCGCCGGTGGCCGCGCGCAGGGCGGTGGCTCCCGCGTCGAGCGAGTCGCGGTGGGTGACGATCCCGGTCTCGTACGGCGGGCCGTAACCGGCGTTGACCAGGGTGAGCCCGCCACCCGAGAGTCGGCGGACCTCGCCGGGGTCGGCGGCGGCCTGGGCCGCGTCGATCGAGACGGCGGCGTCGGCGGCTGACAGGGCGTGGAGGGTGGCGTCGTCGAGGCGTTCGCCGCGCGGCGGGTGGACCACGAGGTAGGTCCGGCCGGTGTCGTCGGCGTCAAGGGAGTCGAACCCGCCGTAGGCGACCGCGAGTTGGGTGCCGCCGGTGGCCAGCCAGGCGGTCGCGGCGAGGGCCGCGACCGCGACGCCGAGCCTGCGGCCGCCCCGGCGCGGGGCGGGTGCGGATTCCGGGGCGGGGTGCCGCCGTTGCGCGGGGATCAGCGGCCGCGGGGCGGTGGTCGCTGGCATGGTGGTCGCTGGCGCGGTGGCTGCCTGCGCGGCGACGGCCGCGATGGCGTTCGCCGGGCCGGTCGCATCGTTGTGCAGCGCCAGTCCGGCCTGCCGGCCCAGGTGCCCGCCGGGGCCGTCGACCATCGCGATGAGGACGGGCTTGAGGTTGGCCGGGTCCTCGATCCAGGGCGCCAGGCCGGCCTCGTCCAGCGCGGCCGCGTTGGTCTGTCCGTGGCCGGGTATGCAGCGGTAGCTGACGACCGGCAGGCCGCAGGCGAACGCCTCCAGGGAGGTCAGGCCGCCGGCGTTCTGCACCAGCACGTCGCAGGCGTGCATCAGCCCGGGCATGTCGGAGACCCAGCCGAAGGCGTGCTCGACGCCCTCCGCCCGCAACCGCTCGGCCAGGCTCCGGTTCTTCCCGCACACCACCACCGGAACGGCCGCCCCGGTGTCGCGGACCTCGGCAGCCACCCGCGCCACCTCCCCGACACCCCAGGAGCCGGCCACCAGCAGCGCCAGCGGCGTGTCCGGCGGCAGGCCGAACCGCGCCCGGGCGTCCGCGCGCTCGGCCGCGGTGGCCGGGGTGAACCGCGGGTCGACCACCGGACCGGCGATCTCCACCCGCTCGGCGCCATGCTCGCGGGCCTGCCCGGCCGGGACCGGATGGGCCGCCAGGTGCAGGTCGACACCGGGAGCCACCCACAGCGGGTGGACGGAGAAGTCCGTGAGGTAGGTCGCGGCGGGCACGGGCAAGCGGCCCTGGCGGCGCAGGGTGCCGATCACCTGCCCGGCGAGCGGGTAGGTGGCCACCACCGCACGGGTGTCGGACGGCAGGCAGCGCAGGAGCCGGCGGTGGGTGCTGCGCTGCATCAGCCGGATCGCGAGGCCGGGCCGCCCGCTGTTCTCGGTGGTGGAGTAGATGCGCTGGTAGGCGGTGGGGGCGATGGTGAGCAGCAGCCGGTAGCTGTGCGAGAGCAGCCGTCCGAAGCCGCCGGGTATCAGGTCCAGGAAGTCGTGCCGGTCCACCTCGTAGCCCAGTCCGGCCAGGCGGTGGGCGAGTTGGGCCGCGGCTCCGTCGTGCCCCGCGCCGACGCTCGCGGAGACGATGACGACGCGCCCGGCGGAGGGGGCGGGCGGGCAGGGCGGGCCGGCGCGGTGCGCCGATGCCTCGTGGAGGTGCGGGAGCTGCGACACGGTCGGCCGATCCTCTGACGGTGACGGGGCAGGGGCGGGCAGCCTCCGGTGCCCGGGTGCCGCCGGGAGTCGCGGAAGCTAGGTGGCGAAGACGGCGGGCACTTCTGCCCGCCGGATAGTTACGCGGCCAGCCACCAGCGTAGTGGGCCCTGACCGAGATGTCCGACGAGGACGCGGCCGCGCGCGGCGAGCAGGCCGAGGCCCAGCCCGGCGGCAGTGCCGACCACGGCGCCGAGCACCACGTCGTGGGGGTAGTGCACGCCCACCATCACGCGGGAGGCTCCCATGGCGACGGCCAGGACGGCGGCCGCGGCGCCGATGCGCCGGTCCACCAGCCAGAGCGCGGCCGCGCCGGCGAAGGCGATGACGGTGTGGTTGCTCGGCAGCGCCCAGTCGCCGGGGCCGGGGCAGGTCTCCAGGGTCGGTGCGGCGGGCAGGACCTGGCACGGGCGGGGCTCCTGAAGGATCCCCTTGATCAGTGTGTCGGCAGCGAACGCCACGACCACGCACACGGGTGCGGCCAGCGCCCGGGCCATGGCCGTGCTGTCGGTGCGCCGGGCCTGCCACCAGGCCGCGAGCATCAGCAGGGCCAGCAGGCCCAGGCCGTAGGCGGAGAACGCGGCGATCGTCTCCCTCAGTGGGGCGGGAAGCTGCTGGGCCCAGTGGTCGACGTCCAGGTAGAGGCTGCCGTCGATGGGACGGCCGTCGATGGCGAGCGTGGCGGGAGCGGCCGTCATCGGGCGCCCGCCTGCCGGCGCGAACGCAGCAGTTCCAGCGCGAGCGGCAGCAGCGACACCACGACCACGAGGGCGACGATCGGCAGCAGGTAGTGGTCGACGTTCGGCACGGAGGACCCGAGCGCGTAGCCGGCGAGGACCAGGCCGAGCGTCCATGCCAGGCCGCCGACGATCTGCCAGATGGTGAAGGTGCGGGCGTTGACGCCGAGCGCGCCGGCGAGCGGGTTGAGGACGGTGCGCACCACCGGGACGAAGCGGGCCAGGACGACGGCCTTCGCGTGCCCGTAGCGGTGCAGGATCTCCTCGGCCCGCAGCGCTCCCTCGTGGAGGCGCTTGTTACGGGAGCGGGTGAGCAGGGCCCGGCCGCCGCGGCGGCCGAGCAGGTAGCCGACCTGGGCCCCGGCGAGCGCGCCGACGGCGGAGGCGCCGAGCACCTGGGCGAGGTCCAGGTGCGGGCCGCTGTGGGAGCCGGTGGTGCACAGCAGCCCCGCGGTGAACAGCAGGGAGTCGCCCGGCAGGAAGAATCCGACCAGCAGGCCGGTTTCCGCGAACAGCACGACGGCGATCCCCAGGGCGCCGAACGCGTCGAGGAGTGATCCGGCGTCCAGTGGGTTGACGGCCAGCAGGCTCGACGAGAGGTTCATCGCGTTCAGCGCCCTTTCGCGGGAACGGGTCGGTCGAAGGGGTGGAGGATCCGGACGTCAGGCCAATGCTCGGGGCGAGCGGCGCTCGCCCAGGGTCAGCCATGCCACGTCGGCCACGATGATCACCGCGAGCACCAGGCTGACCGGTCCGGTGCCCAGGTCCAGGCCCCCGCGCTGGCGGCTGACGCCGGCCCAGTCGGCGAAGCAGGCGCCCAGCGGCCGGGTGAGGATGTAGGCCCACCAGAACGTGAGCACCGGCGAGAGGCCGGACAAGCGGTGAGCGAGCGCCGGGACCACGATCAGGGCGGCGAACAACAGCCCGGAGGGCAGGTAGCCCCAGCCCAGGGTGGCGGCGGTCAGGTCCCCGACCGCGGCGCCGAGGTGGGTCAGCCGCCCAGGATGGTGTTGGCGGTGATCGTGTCGCTGGTGCCGTCCACCGTCACCACGTGCCGCACGCCGTCCGGACCCAGGACCACGGCCTGCCACGCGCGGCCACCGCCCTGCTCGGTGACCGGGGACAGCGACTCGACCTTGCCGCCGGGCACACCCGACGAGGCCTTGACCACCGCATCGGCGGCGTCGGTCGACGGCAGCGGCGCCGGCGCACCGTGCACGTCCTCGCCTTGAGCCCCGTGACCGCCGTGGCGGCCCTCACGAGCGCCCGGGCCGTCGTGCCGCTCGCGCTCTCCCGCGACCTTCCGGTCGCCGTGACCCTCGCCCTCGTGGTGGATCGCCACCGCTGCCGCGCCACCGCCGAGCACGACCACAGCCGCGCCGACCACGGCCCAGCGCCCGGAGCGCCGGCGCAGCCACCGTCCGGCACGGCCCAGACCCGTGCGTGTCCTCCCGGCACTCTTCGTCGGCTCGATCGGCTCGGACCGCTCGCCGTTCTCCACGGACTCGTCCACGTCACCCGCCCCTGTCCTCGGCAGGCCCGGGCCGTCCCCGGGCGATGGCGTCAGCATGTCCGGACGGTGCTGAAGCTGAGCTGAAGACCTGAAGGCATCTTCAGCTTCCCGCTTCCGGGACCTGCCACCCTGGTGGGCATGCGCGTACTGGTGGTGGAGCGCGTACTGGTGGTGGAGGACGAACGCCGACTGGCCCTGGCGGTACAGCTGGGCCGGCTGCTCACCAACCTGCTCGACAACGCCCAACGCCATGCCCGGCACCGCATCACCGTGCGGCTCGACCTCGACCAGGCTGCGAGCCTGGCCCTCCTCGACGTGGCCAACGACGGCCCGCCGATCGAACCGGCCGACCGCGAGAAGGTCTTCGAACGCTTCACCCGCCTCGACGACGCCCGCAGCCGCGACGACGGCGGCGCCGGCCTCGGCCTCCCGATCGCCCGCGACATCGCCGCCGTCCACGGCGGCACGCTCACCGTTCTCGACACACCGGGCACGGCTACCTTCCGAACCAGTCTCCCGCTCCCACACGATTTGGCCGCGGCCTGACGACCTTCGTGCGTGGATCGGTAACCAAGGACACTGGCGTCTGGCGTCGCGACCAGGTGTTCGACGCCGGCAGCGCCGCCCGCGCCGACGCCCAACTCAAGAAGCGGGCCCTGCAGTTGCTCGCCGCCTCCCAGGTCTGGACCGTATGGAGTGTCGGCGGTCCCGTCTTGCCGGCAGGCGTCCTGCCTTGCGGGCCAGGGCCGCTGCACTACAGCGCTACCACCGATTACGGGACAGAACCGATGACGGTACAAGCACTGCCGTGATCAACATGAACAGTGCTGTGCACTGCCTGGAAGCAGGCCGAAGGACAAGGGAGCGAAGATGTTCACCACCGAGCGGCTGATCGTTCGGCCCTGGGCACCAACCGACCGGGAGCGGGCCTTCGACATCTACTCCCGCGCAGCTCGGCCGACCGCGCCACAGATCGGCCCCGGCACCGGGCTCCCTGTCTCTGTGCCGGGGAAAGCAGCGGTGCGTAATGCTCAGGCCGTGGTGCCGGTGGCGTCCTCGATGATCCCGCAGACGGTGACGGGCTGATCGTCGGTGCGGCCGTCGGCCCGCTTCCGGGTGTCGGCGGGCGTGTCCTCACCACGCCAAACGCAACGCTCGCCCACGCCCACCGGGTGTCCTCCGCGTCGGCCGTGCTGCCCGGCATCCGGTGGGCGATGTGGAACCGCAGCGGGCGGTGCTCGGCAGGGGCCGAGCCTCGTCACGCCCTGGGCGGTACCGCGCAGCGGTCCGAGAAGCCCTGGCCGACCAGCCCGAAGGCGCTGTTCATCCGGGAGTGGAGGTTCTCAACCGCGACCATCACGGTGAGCTCGACGAAGGCCGGCTCGCCGAGCCGCTGGGTGGTTCACGATGTGCCGTGCCCTGCACGCGCAACGGCGACGGCCCAGCCGATGTAGCCGAGGTTGACCGTGAGCCGTGCTGCCACGCCGAACGGCCGCAGCAGGAGACGAGGATGTCCGCGGCGGACGTGTCGCAGGGCGTCGAGGTGGGAGACCAGGTAGCTGGTGATCATAGCGGCGGCCGTCCACGCTCCGGCCGATCGGCTGCACGGGGGCAGCACGAGGAGTCCCACGACGATCTCGGCCACGCCGGAGACCGCCACGAGCCCCGCGGGCCGGCCCAGCCAGGACGGCACCAGGGAGCGGAAGTAGCCGGGCACCGCGAAGTGGGCGAGGCCCGCCGTCATGAGCCACATCGCCAAGGCGACAGCAGCGATAGAGTCCATGCCGCGATGATCCGATCACCCCGCACCTGGACGCTTGAACAAAACGATCGCCGCCTGGTGTTCGCCACCGGCCCCCGAATCACGCTGTTCGCCGAGTCGAGGGCCTTCCAGGTCACGCGCCATCGCCATCCGGCCTGGAAAGTGGTGCTGCCGATCGACGGCCACGTCCTGTTCGAGCCCGATGACGGCCGAACCGTCGAAGCGCCAGGCCTGATCGTGCCGCCTCAGCTAACACACACCTGCGCCGTGAGTTCCTCGTACGCTGCACTCTTCGTCGAACCCTGGCTGCTGCCCCCGGGCGCGGGCCCCCGGCGGCTCGATGCCGGCACAGTACGGCGACTGCTCGCGGCACTCGGCCCGACAGGTATCGACGGACCCGCCCCGCTACCGGATTTGGACGCGGCCTACGGCGAACTGCTCTGCCACACCGGAAAGCCGCCCCTGCTCGATCCACGCGTGGCCCACGCCGTGGCAGAGGTCCAACGCCCCGAGCACGACGTTCAACTCGCCGCCGTGGCCGCCGAGGTGGGCCTGTCACCGCCGCGGCTGCGCGCCCTGGTCCGTGCATCGGTGCGGACACCACTCACCTTGCTGCGGCAATGGGGCCGCTTGCGGAACGCGGTGGCCGCCCTGCCCGGCGCGTCGGTGTCCGCCGTCGCGGCCGAGGCAGGCTTCGCCGACCAGGCACATCTGACCCGGACATCGCGCACGCTGATCGGCCGGACACCAGGCTCTCTGCGAGCCGGCCCGTCATCATGTCCACGGGGGCGACGCTGGTGGTAGGCCACAACACTGCCGGCGTCAAGCCGACAGGCAGGCCGCGGCACCGCCCGCCGTGACCGTCACCACAGCGAGCCTGTCCGAGAACGCCGTGGGAATACGGCTCCTCAACCAGGCCAAGAAAACCTACCCGAGCGTCTCCAAAAGCCGGGTCGACACCGGCTTCAAGAACGCCATGGCCGAGGAAGGGCAGCAGGTACGGCCCTCGCCGTCCGCCGACGCCGGCAGGCCTCGCCGATCTGCCGGAGGACCCACGCCCGGCGTCGTGCGCGAGCCGGGTAAACCGTATGGCTCACGGAGCGATCCCGTGCGGCGTCCCGATGGTGATGCCGCACGGCACGGGGCACCGCAGTGCACGCACTGGCCGTCGTCGCTGCGGCAGTCGGTCAACTCCGTGGGCATACCGTAGGCCGGGGTCGGGAAGAGGGCCGTTCATCCGGTGCCGGGGTAACAATTGAGGCGCATCTGCCCGTCCTGCTGAGCCCCCGTCTGCGGGGCGACACCGGGGACTTGACGGGCCCCAACGCGGCGCCGCCCCGCCCGGCGAGCGGGCGGGGCGGACGGGGTCAGCCGGCCGTCAGCACGACCGCAGGCCGTTGTGGAAGTACCAGTTGCCATCGGCGTACGCGCCGTAGACGTAGGCCGTTCCGAAGAAGTTGCCGTTCGTGCCGCCGATTTGGTACCAGACGTTGCCCTGGCTGTTGATGTCCTCGCCCCTGGTCCAGCACTCGATGTAGATCTCATCGGACGACCACGAGTACGAGTACACGTCGCCGGCGACCTTGGCCGTCCAGGAGTACGGCTGCGCATAGACGCCCACACCGTGACCGCTCGCGTGGTAGCGGAGTGCGTACCAGCCATCGGCGGACGCACTGCCCGCCGAGACGCCTACCGCACCGGCCGCCACCGCCACGACGGCCGCCGCGGTCGCGCCGCGGCGGCCGATCCTCTTGAGAATGCCCTTGACCATGTCGACTCCCCTAATCGGTCGGGTGTTGAGGTGCCGTCCGGTCAATCTCGGCGGCGGGACACAGCTGACCCGATCACCAGGGGTGTTCGATACCGCCTGACGGAAACTGACAACACCTGACACCTCCCGGCAGACGGTCCGAACGCGTCTTCCTCCCACCGGATTCGACGGATCGCTGATCACCGCCGTCACACGTCGCCGTGATCCGTACACGCGAGAAGCGTGCAACGGCATCGAGGGATCTGACATCTGACAACGGGAGGCCGGGATGGCCGCGCGCGACCACATCGAGGTGCCCGACGGCGCCAGCTGATCGACCTGTTGGACGCCTACCACGCGCGGGCCCGCCTCGATCTCGATGTGAGCGGCCCGTCGTTCGATCGACGACGACCTGACGGCGTCCGCCGTTGGCGAAGGGGCCACCCGAGCGATCCGTGGACGTGGTGCTGGGCCGGGAGACGCGGCTTGTCGACGGTCTGTCGCCGGCCGAGCGCGAGATCCCGGCCGGCCTGCCGGACAAGCTGCCGGCCGACGTACGGTCGCGGGTGGCGGGGCCGGAGGGGCCGGGCGAGGATCGGGGGGACCGTACGGACCCCTGAGCGCGGTGCGCGGACCCCTGGGAGCGGTGGGCGGATGGCGGAGCAGCTGGGGGAGAGCCGGGCGGAGCTGTCGTCGCGGCTGAACTGGCTACGGGCGGCCGTGCTGGGCGCCAACGACGGCGTGGTCTCCACGGCGGGCATCGTGACCGGGGTGGCGGGCGCGGCGGGCTCCCGTACCGCGCTGCTCGCGGCGGGGGTGGCCGGGCTGCTGGCGGGGGCGATGTCGATGGCGGTCGGCGAGTACGTGTCGGTCAGCACCCAGCGGGACACCGAGCGGGCCGCGTTGGCCAAGGAGCAGCGCGAGCTGGCGGAGGATCCGGAGGGGGAGCTCGACGAGCTGACCGACTACTACCGGGACAGCGGGCTGACCGCCGGCCTGGCCCGGGAGGTGGCGGCGGCGCTGACCGAGCGGGACGCGCTGGCGGCCCACGCGCAGACCGAACTCGGCATCGACCCCGAGGCGTTGACCAACCCCTGGCAGGCGGCGATGGCCAGCGCGGCCGCGTTCACGCTGGGCGCGCTGGTGCCGCTGCTGGCGGTCATGCTGCCGCCGGAGTCCTGGCGGCTGGGGGTGACGGCGGCCGCGGTGGTGCTGGCGCTGACCCTCTCGGGCTGGACGAGTGCCCGGCTGGGCGGGGCGGGGCCGGGGCGGGCGGTGGCTCGCAACGTCGCGGGCGGGCTGCTGGCGATGGCGGTGACGTACAGCGGGGGCGTGCTGCTGGACGACATCGCGGGTTGACGGCATCGCCGGGTGACGTCATCACCGGGTAGCGGCAGAACGGGGCGGCGACGTCACCGGCTGACGCGCTCGACAGGCGGGCGGACGCGCCCTGTGTTTGTGTGGCTGCAAACCGCTTGGGAGAGGTGAACCGCCGTGACCATTCCCCCGTTCGGATCGAACGACCCGTTCTCCGACCTGCTCAGCCGGTTCTTCGGGATGAGCCCGCTGGCCTCCCCGCCCGCCGTGCAGAGGGTGCCGATCGGGCGGTTGCTCAGCGAGTCCTCGCAGGAACTGCTGGCGTTCGCCGCCCAGCGCGCGGCCGAGGACGGGAGCAGCGACCTGGACACCGCGCACCTGGCCTGGGCGGCCACCCGGGTGGAACCCTCCCGGCGGATGCTGGAGCGCGCGGGCATCGACCCGGACGAGCTGTCCAGGGACCTGGAGCACGCGCTGCCGTCCGGGAACCCGGAGTCGCTGGCCGGGCAGCCCGCGCTCACCCCCTCGGCCAAGCGCGCGCTGCTGGCCGCACACGCCCGCTCGCGGGCGGTCGGCGCCTCGTACATCGGCCCGGAGCACATCCTCGGCGCGCTGCTGGAGCAGGAGCGCTCGGGCGGGGGTACGGCGCTGCGCAACGCGGCGCCCTCGCAGGAGGCGCTGAAGTCGGTGCTGGAGGGGCGCGGCACCGGCGGCGAGCGCAGCAGCGCGGGCGCGCACCCGAGCGAGACGCCGACGCTGGACGAGTACGGGCAGGACCTCACCGAGGCGGCGCGCTCGGGCCGGCTGGACCCGGTGGTCGGGCGGGCCGAGGAGATCGAGCAGACCGTCGAGATCCTCTCCCGGCGGACCAAGAACAACCCGGTGCTGATCGGCGAGCCGGGCGTCGGCAAGACCGCGATCGTCGAGGGCCTGGCCCAGCGGATCGTCTCCGGGGACGTGCCGCAGAGCCTCAAGGACAAGCGGGTGGTCACCCTGGACCTGACCGCGCTGGTGGCCGGCTCCAAGTACCGGGGCGAGTTCGAGGAGCGGCTGAAGAAGGTGATCGACGAGGTCACGGCGGCCGAGAAGAGCGTGATCCTGTTCCTGGACGAGCTGCACACCGTGGTCGGCGCGGGCGGTGGCGGCGAGGGTTCGATGGACGCCGGCAACATCCTCAAACCGGCCCTGGCGCGTGGCGAGTTGAGCGTGGTCGGGGCGACCACGCTGGACGAGTACCGCAAGCACGTGGAGAAGGACGCCGCGCTGGAGCGCCGCTTCCAGCCGGTGCTGGTGCCGGAGCCGAGCGTCGAGGAGACGATCGAGATCCTGCGGGGACTGCGCGACGCGTACGAGGCGCACCACCAGGTGCGGTTCAGCGACGAGGCGCTGGACGCGGCGGCGACGCTCTCCGACCGGTACGTCGGCGACCGCTTCCTGCCCGACAAGGCGATCGACCTGCTCGACCAGGCCGGCGCGCGGGTGCGGCTGCGCAGCCTCAGCGGCTCCACCGAGGCCACCTCGGTGCAGGACCGGATCACCAAGCTGAAGCGGGAGTTGGACGAGGCCGTCGCGGACGAGGAGTTCGTGCGGGCCGCCAACCTGAAGACCGAGCTGCGGCAGACCGAGGACGAGCTGGCGGCTATCGCCGAGTCCCGCGAGGAGGTCGTCGACGTGACGGCCGACGACATCGCCCAGGTGCTGTCCTCCCGGACCGGCATCCCGGTCGCCGAGCTGAACGCGACCGAGAAGGAGCGGCTGCTCAAGCTGGAGGAGCACCTGCACGAGAAGGTGGTCGGCCAGGACGAGGCGGTCACCGCCGTCGCCCAGGCGGTGCGCCGCGGCCGGGCCGGGATGGGCGACCCGGAGCGGCCGACCGGTTCCTTCCTCTTCCTCGGGCCGACCGGCGTCGGCAAGACCGAGTTGGCCAAGGCGCTGGCGGCGCTGCTGTTCGGCGACCCGGACCGGATGATCCGCTTCGACATGAGCGAGTTCCAGGAGAAGCACACCGTCTCCCGGCTGGTCGGCTCCCCGCCCGGGTACGTCGGCTACGAGGAGGCGGGGCAGCTGACCGAGGCGGTGCGCCGCAAGCCGTACAGCGTGCTGCTCTTCGACGAGGTGGAGAAGGCGCACCCGGACGTCTTCAACCTGCTCCTCCAGGTGTTGGACGACGGGCGGCTCACCGACTCCCAGGGGCGTACGGTCGACTTCCGCAACACCGTGGTGATCATGACCAGCAACATCGGTTCGCAGCGGATCCTGGACCGTGCGGGGAACCTCGACGCCCGGAGCGGAGCTCCTGATCAGGCACTGAGGGACGACCTGATGCGGGACCTGCGCCAGCAGTTCCGGCCGGAGTTCCTGAACCGGATCGACGAGGTGATCGTCTTCCACGCGCTCACCCGGAAGGACCTGGTGTCCGTGGTCGACCTGCTGCTGGAGCGCACCCGGCGCCGGCTCCGGGCGCAGGACGTGCAGCTGGAGGTCACCGAGGCGGCGAAGGAGTTCCTGGTCAACCGGGGCTACCAGCCGGAGTTCGGGGCACGGCCGCTGCGCCGGACGATCCAGTCGGAGCTGGACAACCGGATCTCCAACCTGCTGCTGGACGGCACCGTGCGGGAGGGGGACACGCTGATCGCGGACGTGAGCGACGGGGAACTGGCGGTGTCGCTGGCGCGGCCGGAGGCGTCGGCGACCTTCGAGGAGGCGGAGGAGCGGGCGCGGGCTGCCTCGGCGGAGTAGGGCATCGGCGCGGCGGGTTCGGGCGTACTCCAGCGGGAGTGCGCCCGAACGCCACGGGTGGAGGACGCGCGGGGCGGGGGCGTGGGGCCGTGCAGCGAGGAGGCCCCGAGGAGGCCCCGAGGATCAGTGCACCGCGGCCTGCGGGAACACCTCGCGCAGGAGCGGGTCCGGCAGCCCGCGCTTGCGCCACTCGCGCGGGTAGCCGAGCGAGACCTCCTCGAAGGGGACGCCGTCGTAGTTGGTCTTGCGCGGGATGTGCAGATGACCGTAGATCATCGCGGCGGTGTTGAAGCGGCGGTGCCAGTCGGCGGTCAGCTCGGTGCCGCACCACTGGGCGAACTCGGGGTACCAGAGCACCTCGGTGGGGTGGCGGACGGTCGGGTAGTGGTTGACCAGGACGAGCGGGACGTCCGGGTCGCAGGCCGCGAGCCGCTGCTCGGTCAGCCGGACGCGCTCGCGGCACCAGGAGTCCAGGTCCGGGAACGGGTCCGGGTGGAGCATCCGCTCGTCGGCGCAGACGATGCCGCTCTCGTAGGCGGCCGCCAGGGACTCCTCCTTGGTGGTCGTGCCGGGCGCACGGAAGGAGTAGTCGTACAGGAGGAAGAGCGGGGCGATACGGACGGGGCCTCCGGCGCCCTGCCAGAGCGGGTACGGGTCCTCGGGGGTGATGACGCCGAGGCCGCGGCACAGTTCCACCAGGTGCTCGTAGCGGGCCACGCCGCGGAGCTGGACCGGGTCCTCGGGGTGGGTCCACAGCTCGTGGTTGCCGGGCGCCCACACCACGCGGGCGAAGCGTTCGGCGAGCAGGCCGAGCGCCCACTCGATGCTGGTGGTCAGCTCGGCGACGTCCCCGGCGACGAGCAGCCAGTCGTCGGGGTGGGTGGGCTGGAGCTTCTCCACCAGGTCGCGGTTCTCCTGGTAGGAGATGTGCAGATCGCTCACCGCGAGCAGCCGCCCGCCCGCCCCGGTGGGCGTCGGCTGTGCGTCGCTGTGGATCTCGGTAGTCACTCCTGCCCCCTGTGCTCACCCGGCGGATGAGGCCACCCTACGTGGTGGTCCGGGGTCGTGGGCGGGGTTGACGGGATCAGCTGTTCGAGGACTGAGGCATGGAGTTGAGGCCCGCTCAGGGGCGGGCCCCAAGCAGCACTCCTCTGGGGTGGGCCTCAGAGGAGTGCCCCAGGGGTGGAGTCAGGAGCTGATGTCGATGAGCACACCGTGGGAGGTGGCGGTGGTGACGGCGAGGATGACCAGGGAGGCGATGCCGAGGGCCAGGCCGAGGAAGGCGCGGCCGCGACGGCTGGTGCCACGGACCAGGGCCAGAGTGGCGAGGGTGATGGCGATCGGGCCCAGGACGATGTTGAAGAGCAGCAGGCCCGGGAGGCCGAGGAGGAAGGAGGCGATGGCCAGGTTGTCGGCCTCGGCGGTGCCCTGACGGTCGACGCCCTGGAGGCCGGTGCTCTGACGGTCGGTGGCAGCTCGGTCTGTGGCGCGACCGGCGGCGGCGAGCTCGGTGATGGCGCTTTCGGTGACGGTGCTCATGGCGGTGGCGGGTCCTCTCGGCGGAGTGGACGGGTCGGCTGGAGTGGCCGGAGCGGCCGGAGCGGCCTGGTCAGCGGTGCCGCAGGCGGGCGATGCCCTCGCGGGCGCCGAAGCCGAGCAGCCAGGCGGTGATCGCGGCGGCGGCGGTGAGGAAGACCGGGAGGGGCAGGTGGGCGGCGGTGCCGATCAGGACGCCCATGGCGACCAGGGCGGAGAACAGGATCACGGCTGACTCCTTCAGCTGCGGGTGCGGCTGCGCCGGTTTCGGCTGCGTTTCGGTTGACAAGTGTTCACTGACTTCGGGCACCACTGTACGCCCGGCTGGCCAAGTTCGGCAAACGACTGTTTACTGAATGGCGTGAATCACACCGTGGGGGCCAGACAGGCCCAGAAGCAGCAGAGCCGGCGGGCCTTGCTGGATGCCGGGCTGCACCTGCTGGCCGATCAGAACCTGGCGAGCCTGGGCGTCCGCGAGGTCACCCGCGAGGCCGGGCTGTCTCCGGCCGCCTTCTACCGACACTTCCCGGACCTCGCCGCACTCGGCGTCGCGCTGGTCGAGGAGTCGCTGGCCAGCCTGCACGTCATGATCCGTTCGGTGCTCGCCGAGGCCGGCGGCGCCGAGGAGCTGATCGACCGGGCGGTGGACGTGATCCAGCAACACGTCCGCGAACACCGGTCGCACGTGCGCTTCCTGACGCGCGAGCGGCACGGCGGGGTCCGGCGGGTGCGCGAGGCGATCGACGCCGAACTCGGCCGCTTCGCCGCCGAGGTGGGCTCCGCCCTGGCGCTCCAGCCGGTCTCGCGGGGGTGGAGCGAGCGGGATCTGCGGATGCTCGCCGAGTTGTACGTGGACCACATGGTGTCGACGGCCTCCGCCTTCCTGGAGGCCCAGGAGGCGGACCCCGCCCGCGAGCGGCGGATCGCCGCCACGGCCCGGCTGCAGCTGCGCCTGATCAGCCTCGGTCGGCGCCACTGGCAGGGTGGTTGAGCGCGCTGAGCCCCTAGCGGGTTCGACGGAGGGTGGGGGTGCGCCCTCGCGGCCTGTGGTGTTCTCTTGGGCCGGTTTTGACTCTTGACAGTAAGTCATGTCCGCGACAGCTTTGGAGGACCCCCACACCGAGAGGTCTCTCATGAAGAAGCCGCTCATAGGCATGCTCGCCACGCTCCTGGTCGCCGGCGCAACCGCCCTCGCCGGCGCCCTCCCGGCTCAGGCCGCCGCCGCCGCGATCTCCGACGCGGCCCGCGCGACCAAGGCCGCCCCGCCGGCCGCCGTCACCTTCGCCGGGACGGTCGCGCTCAGCAACTGCTCCGGCTCGCTGGTGCGGATGCCCGGCTCGGCCGCGACCGACCCGGCCCTCGTGCTCTCCAACGGCCACTGCCTGGAGTCCGGCATGCCCGGCCCCGGCGAAGTGGTGCTCGACCAGCCCTCCAGCCGGACCTTCACCCTCCTCGGCGCCGCCGGCGGCCGCCTCGCCACCCTGCGCGCGACCAAGGTGGTCTACGGCGCCATGACAGACACCGATGTGTCGATCTACCAGCTGAACACCAGCTACGCCTCGATCAAGTCCAAGTACGGGATCTCCCCGCTGACCGTCGCCGACACCCACCCCACCCAGGGCGCGGACATTCGAGTCGTCTCCGGTTACTGGAAGAAGATCTACTCCTGCTCGATCGACGGCTTCGCCTACCAGCTGAACGAGGCCGACTGGACCTTCAAGGACTCGGTCCGCTACACCTCCGGCTGCGACGTGATCGGCGGCACCTCCGGCTCGCCGGTGGTCGACGCCTCGACCGGCCTGCTGGTCGCCGTGAACAACACGATCAACGAGAACGGTGAGTCCTGCACCCTCGACAACCCGTGCGAGGTGGACGAGAACGGCGCGGTGACGGTGCACCAGGGCATCGGCTACGCCCAGGAGACCTACGGCATCCCCGCCTGTTTCGCCCCCGGTAACCGGCTCGACCTCACCCTGCCGGGCTGCACCCTGCCCCGCCCGTAAGCCCTGCCCCGCCCGTAAGCCCGCCCCGCCCGGAAGCGTTGCCCCGCCCTCAAGCCCCGCCCGTGAGTCCTGACCCGCCCGCGCGCACCCCATCAGCGGGCGACCACCCCGAGCAGCCGACGGAACCGAGGCAACCCCACTGACCAGCACCTTCCCCCGATGGGCCACCCGCGACCAGGCGGGTGGCCCATGCGGCCGTCCGCGAGGCGGCCGCCGCACCACCCGCACCGCAGAGTTGTGCCGACGAGGCAGCTGTCATGTTCGTTGACCAGATGGAGAGTTGATGACCGCCAAGCTGAGAAGACTGCTGGTTTCCGTCCTGCTGATACCGGTGTTCGCGATCGGTGGCCTGGCCACCCCGGCCTCCGCCGTCGCCGGTCAGGGCGCCGAGGCGGCGGGCGCCGCCCACGGCCGCAGCCCGGCCGACGATCCGAACGCCGACATCAAGGACCGCCTGGCGGCGATCCCCGGGGTGACCATCACCGAGGAGAAGCCGACCACCACCGGCCACCGCTACTTCCTGGCCACCTACACCCAGCCGATCGACCACTTCCGCCCCTGGCTGGGCACCTTCCAGCAGCGCTTCAGCGTGCTGCACCGCGGCTACGACCGCCCGACCGTCTTCTACACCAACGGTTACACGCTGGGCACCAGCCCGTCCCGAACCGAGCCGACCCGGCTGGTGGACGGCAACCAGGTGTCCATCGAGTACCGGTACTTCACCCCCTCCCGCCCCGAGCCGGCCGACTGGTCCAAGGCCGGCATCCGCCAGCAGGCCGCCGACTCGCACAAGCTGGTGACCGCGCTGAAGCGGATCTACCAGCAGGAGTGGCTCTCCACCGGCGCCAGCAAGGGCGGCATGTCGTCCACCTACTACCGCCGGTTCTACCCGGACGACGTGGCGGGCACGATCGCCTACGTCGCGCCGAACAACACCGACATCAACGACTACTCGGCGTACACCGAGTTCTTCCGCACCGTCGGCACCCCCGAGTGCCGCGCCAAGCTGAACGCCGCCCAGCGTGAGCTGCTGGTGCGTCGCGACCGCCTGGAGCCCCGCTACGTCGCGGACAACAAGGCGGCCGGCTCCACCTTCAACACCCTCGGCACTCCGGACCGCGCCTACGAGGCCGGCGTGCTGGACGTGGTCTGGGCGTTCTGGCAGTACAGCCTGGAGTCGGACTGCGCCAAGGTCCCGGTGGCCGCCACCGCGACCGACGACGAGCTGTACGCGTGGTTCGACGCGCAGTCGGGCATCACCGGCAACAGCGACCAGTCGCTGGCGAAGTACACCGCGTACTACTACCAGGCCGCCACCGAGCTGGGTGCGCCGTTCTTCGACGTCTCGTACCTGCGGGACCAGCTGCACTACGACTACAAGGAGCTCTACTCGGCCCGCTCCTACGTGCCGAAGGAGATCCCCACCGTCTTCAACCCGTACGCGATGCCCGACATCGACCGCTGGGTCAAGCGCGAGGGCGAGCGGATCATGTTCGTCTACGGCGGCAACGACCCGTGGGGCGCCAAGCCGTTCCACCTCGGTCGGGGCAGCGACGACAGCTACGTGTACACCGTGCCCGGCGGCAACCACGGTTCCAACATCGGCAAGCTGCCGGCCGAGCAGTCGGCGCAGGCCACCGCCAAGGTGCTGGAGTGGGCCGGCCTGGGTGACCAGGACACCGCCCGCTCGCTCGCCAAGTCGCCGCAGCTGATCCCGTCCTTCGGCCCGCTCGACATCGAGGGCCAGCGACTGGAGCAGGAGCGCCGCCCGCTCTGACACCCCTTGAACACCCCTTGGAAGACCGGCAAGACCGGCAAGACCCGCAAGGCCAGGAGGCCGTCCCACCCCGGGGCGGCCTCCCGCCGTGTGCCAGCCGCCCCTGCCGGCCGCGCGGCCCGCCCCCGCCGCCCCCGCCGTCCCCGCCTCCCCCGCCGCACCCCCTCCCCGAAGCAGTGAATCAGTGCTTCAATGCTTCCATGGCCTACCGACGCACCCCCGCCGTGCAAGCCCGCCTGGACGCCCAGCGCGAGGCGGTACTGCAGGCGGCGGTCGGCCTGCTCGCCGAGCGCGGCTACGGCGGCTGCACCATGGCCGCCGTGGCGGCGCGCGCCGGGGTCGCCACCGGCAGCCTCTACCAGCACTTCGCCAACAAGGCCGAGCTGTCGGTGCAGCTGTTCCGCCGGGTGGTCACCCGGGAGATCGAGGCGGTCAACGCGGCCGTCGCCCGCCGGGACACCCCGCAGCGGCGGATCGCCGCCGTGGTCGAGACCTTCGCCGCCCGTGCGCTGCGCGCGCCCCGGCTGGCGTACGCGCTGCTGGTCGAGCCGGCCGACGCGGTGGTGGACGGCGAGCGGCTGGTCTTCCGGCGGGCGTTCCGGGACGTGATCGCCACCGAGATCGCCGCCGCCGTGGCGAACTGCGAACTCCCCGAGCAGGATCCTGTGCTGACCGCCGCCGCCCTGGTCGGCGCGGTCGGTGAGGCACTGGCCGGCCCGCTCGCCGCCGCGCCGGTCGAGAGCGTCGGGCCCGAACACAGCGACAACACCACGGTGGTCCCCGCCCTGGTCTCCTTCACCCTGCGTGCCCTGGGAGGACGCGATGACAGCGACGCATGAGGTCACCAACCAGGTGCCCCTGCCGTACGGACACGACACCGCCGCCGACCCGACCCTGCTCGCCGCCCTGGACCGGGCCGGCGCCGGCTGGGCCGAGCCCGAGCTGCGCGAACTCGGCCGCCTGGCCGGCTCCGAGCAGGCCGCCGACTGGGGCCGGCTGGCCAACGAGAACCCGCCCGTGCTGCGCACCCACGACCGATTCGGCCACCGGATCGACGAGGTCGAGTTCCACCCGTACTGGCACGAGCTGATGCGCACCGCCGTCTCGTACGGACTGCACGCCGCGCCCTGGCGGGACGAGCGGCCCGGCGCCCACTCCGCGCGCGCCGCCAAGTTCTACGTCTGGGGCCAGGTCGAGGCCGGCCACACCTGCCCGATCTCGATGACCTACGCCGCCGTTCCGGCCCTGCGCCACAACCCCTCCCTGGCCGCCGAGTTGGAGCCGCTGCTGGCCGCCACCGAGTACGACTACGGGCTGCGCGAGCCGCGCGCCAAACGCGGGCTGATCGCCGGCATGTCGATGACCGAGAAGCAGGGCGGCTCGGACGTCCGCACCAACACCACCACCGCCGCCCCGCACGCCGACGGCACCTACCGGCTCACCGGCCACAAGTGGTTCACCTCGGCACCGATGTCCGACCTCTTCCTGACCCTCGCCCAGGCGCCGGGCGGGCTCAGCTGCTTCATGCTGCCGCGCGTCCTCCCGGACGGCAGCCGCAACCGGCTGCACCTGATGCGCCTCAAGGACAAGCTCGGCAACAAGTCCAACGCCTCCGCCGAGTTGGAGTACGACGGCGCGGTCGGCTGGCTGGTCGGCGAAGAGGGCCGGGGCGTGCCGACCATCATCGAGATGGTCAACATGACCCGCCTGGACTGCACGATCGGCGCCGCCTCCGGCATGCGCTACGGCACCACCCGGGCGGTTCACCACGCCCTGCACCGCCGGGCGTTCGGCAAGGCGCTGGTCGACCAGCCGCTGATGCGCAACGTGCTGGCCGACCTGGTGGTGGAGTCCGAGGCCGCCACCGTGGTCGCGATGCGGCTCGCCCAGTCCACCGACCTCGCCCTGGCCGGGGACGAAACCGAGGCGCTGGTACGGCGGTTGGGCCTGGCGGTGGCCAAGTACTGGGTGTGCAAGCGCGGTCCGGCGCACTCCGCCGAGGCACTGGAGTGCCTGGGCGGCAACGGCTACGTGGAGGAGTCCGGGATGCCCCGGCTCTACCGCGAGGCGCCGCTGGTGTCGATCTGGGAGGGCTCCGGCAACGTCGCCGCCCTGGACGCGCTGCGCGCCATGGCCAGGCGCCCGGAGACGGTCGACGCCTTCCTCGGCGAACTCGACGCCGCCGCCGGCGCGGACCGCCGACTGGACGCGGCGGTAGCCGAACTTCGCAAGCAGCTCAGCGACTTGACCGACCTGGAGTACCGAACCCGGCGGCTGGTCGAGTCGATGGCGCTGGCCTTCCAGGGCTCGCTGCTGGTCCGGTACGGCGACCCGGCGGTGGCCGACGCCTTCTGTGCCACCCGCCTGGGCGGCGACCACGGCGCCGCCTTCGGCACCCTGCCGCCCGGCGCGGACACCGGCGCGATCATCGACCGCGCCCGCCCGGTGCCCGCGTGAGCGCCCGAGAAGCCGAGGAAGTACGGGAGTTCTGGCAGTCCCTGGGGCTGCCCGGCCTGATCGACGTGCACACCCACTTCATGCCGAAGAACGTCCTCGACAAGGTGTGGGCGTACTTCGACGCGGCCGGCCCGCTGGTGAACCGCCCCTGGCCGATCACCTACCGCGAGGCCGAGGAGCAACGCGTGCGGCGGCTGCGGGAGTTCGGCGTCCGGGCGTTCACCTCGATGCTCTACCCGCACAAGCCCGGCATGGCCGCCTGGCTGAACGCCTGGGCCGCCGACTTCGCCGCCCGCACCCCGGAGTGCCTGCACACCGCGACCTTCTTCCCCGAACCCGGGGCGGCCGGGTACGTGGCACGGGCCGTCGAGGACGGCGCCCGGGTGTTCAAGGCGCACCTCCAGGTCGGCGGCTACGACCCGACGGACGCGTGGCTGGACGAGGTCTGGGGGCTGCTCGCCGATACCGGCACCCCGGTGGTCACCCACTGCGGATCCGGGCCGGTGCCGGGTAAGTTCACCGGGCCCGGCCCGATCGGCGAGGTGCTGGAGCGGCACCCCGGACTGGTCCTGGTGGTCGCCCACCTCGGCATGTCCGAGTACCGCGACTTCCTCGACCTGGCCGAGCGCCACCCGGCCGTCCGGCTGGACACCACCATGGCGTTCACCGACTTCGCCGAGGTCGACGCTCCGTTCCCGCGCGACGAACTGCCGCGGCTGCGCGGGCTCCAGGAGCGCGTCCTGCTCGGCAGCGACTTCCCCAACATCCCGTACCGGTACGTCCACCAGCTGGAGGCGCTGGCCGGGCTGGGCCTGGGGGAGGAGTGGCTGCGGGCGGTCTGCCACGACAACGCGGCCGCCCTGTTCGGGCTCAGCTGACCGCCCGCAGCACGCCCAGCGCGTCCGCGTGCAGCCCGGGCGCGGCGGCGAGGAAGCTGTCGGAGCCGGCCGTCCAGGCCGCCCCGGCGGCGTCCGTCACCGCCGCGCCCGCCTCGCTCGCGATCAGCGCGCCGGGCAGCAGGTTGCCCGCGTCCGCGCCGTACTCCCAGAACAGCGCCAGGTGCCCGGAGCCGACCTGGGCCACCTGCAGCGCGGTCGGGCCGAGGTTGCGCACCGCCAGCACCGCTCCCGCCATCGCGGACAGCGACGCGCCCGCCCGGCGCAGTGCCACCGGGTCGTCGGCCACCCGGGGCGGCTGGCTGGTGGCGGCGACGGTGACCGCCAACTCGCGCTCCAGCGGCGCGATCGGCCGCCCGTCCAGCTGCGCCCCGCCGCCCAGCACCGCCCGGTAGGTCCGGCCGGCGCCGAACAGCTCCGGGGCGTGCACCACGGCCAGCACCGCCGCGCCGTCCCGCACCAGCGTCGCCGTCACCGCCCAGTGCGGCTGCCCCAGCAGGTACTGCACCGCGCCGTCGGTCGCGTCGCACACCCACCACTCGCCTTCGCCGGGCACCGAGCCGTCCAGCTCCTCCGGCACCCACCCGGCCCGCGGGTACAGCGCGCTCAGCCGCTCGCGCAGTTCGGCGGCGGCCGGGCCGTCCAGCTCCGCGAAGCGCGCCGCCGCCTCCGCCGCGGTCCGCGCCGGCGTCGGCTCGACCGGCCGACCGGCCGCCAGCCTCCCGCCGACCTCCCGCACCGCGGCCTCCACACCCTCCGCCAGCGTCCACAGCTCGTCCATCGCGGCGTCTCCTCCGTTCCCGGGCCGGTTCGCTCCGGCCGCCCAGGACAAGGAGTACCGTCTGGGCTGCCGGACAGGACGCTCAAGCAGCTCGAAACGACGGAGATCGGACAGCATGGACCTCACCACGACTGATCCGGACACCGTGCTGGACATCCTCGACCGCCGCCTGGTCTGCGCGCTCCAGCTGGACGGACGGGCCGAGCCCGGCCGGATCGCCGAGGTACTGGGCGTCTCCGCCCGGACGGTCACCCGGCGCCTCGGCCGGATGCGGCAGGCCGGGGTGCTGCGGGTGGTCCGGATGCCCGACGTGGAGGACGCCGCCGTGGGCGCGCTGCTGCTGCGGGTCCGGGTGCTGCGCGGTCGGGTGGACGCGATCGCCGAGGCGCTGGCCGCCCGCCCCGACGTGCCCTTCGTCGACGTGATGCTCGGCGGCCACGAGGTCGGCGCCGTCATGCTGAGCGACGCCGGCTCCCGCGACCGCCTGCTGTACGGGCAACTGCCCGCGACCGGCGCCGTCACCGAGACCACCACCCACGCCGTGCTGCACGCCTTCGCCGACGCCGGACAGTGGCAGGCCGGCTACCTGACCGAGCGGGAGGCCGCCGCACTCGCCCGGCCCGTCCCCCCGGGCCCCGCCGCGCCCCCGCCCTTGGACGGGCTCGACCGCGCGCTGCTGGACCGGCTGGGCGAGGACGCCCGGCAGTCCCACGCCGTGCTGGCCGGGGCGGTCGGCGCGCCCGAGTCGACCGTCCGGCGCCGGCTGCACCGGCTGGCCGAGGCCGGGCTGCTGCGCACCCACGCCACCGTGGACCCGCGGCTGCTCGGCATGGCCGTGGACGCCAACCTCTGGCTGGACGTGCCACCCGGCCGGCTCGCCGAGGTCGGCACCGAGCTGGCCCGCCACCCGCAGGTGCACGGCGTCTTCGCCACCAGTGGCCCGACCAACCTGCTGGCGACGCTCTTCTGCCCGGACCACGGCGGCCTCTACCGCTTCCTCACCGACACCCTCGGCCCGCTCGGGGTCGCCCGCGCGGAGACCACGATCACCGCCCGCGCGGTGAAGCGGGCGGGCGTGCTGCTGCGCCGGCCGGGCCGAGCATGACCTCGACGGCCCTCACCCGCGCGGTAGTCGACGCCCGCCGACCGGTCCGGCAGGGTGGAGGCACCCGGTCGGCGTCAGCGGCCACCGGGATCCCCGACCCGTCAGGGGGCCGATCCGCCATGTCCGCCGCGGTGGCCCTGTTCGCCGTCCTGCGGCTCACCGTCCTGCGGCTCACCGCCCTGCGCCGGAACGGCAGCCGGACCCAGGCCGCCCAGGCCCTATAGGCGCTATAGGCGCTATAGGCGCTAGCGCTCCGGACCCACCGCGGACCGCAGGAAACGGACCGTCTCCGCGTCGGCCGGCAGGAAGGTCTCCATGGCCAGCTCGGAGACGGTGACGTCCAGCGGGGTGTTGAAGGTCGCGATGGTGGACAGGAAGGAAAGCACCCGCCCGTCGTGCCGGATCCGCAGCGGGAGCGCGAACGGGAAGCCGTCCTCCGGCGCCTCCCCGGCCGGCTCGCCGGTCGGCTCGGGGTAGCCGCTGATCTCCTCGTACAGCTGCCGCAGCGGCTCGGTGCGGACCAGTTCCAGCCGCTGTTCCATCCGTTCCAGCAGGTGCCGCCGCCACTGCCGGTGGTTGACGATGCGCGGTGCCAGCCCGTCCGGGTGCAGGGTGACCCGGATCGCGTTGAACGGTGGTTGGAGCAGCCGCGGGGCGACGCCGTCCAGCAGCAGGGCGAGCGAGCGGTTGGCGGCCAGCACCCGGAAGGCCCCGTCGACCACCAGCGCCGGGTACGGGTCGTGGGCGGCGAGCAGCCGTTCGATGCCGCCGCGCAGCGCGGCCATCGACGGGTCGTCGAGCGGCGTCTCGGGGTAGTGCGGGGCGTAACCGGCCGCCAGCAGCAGGGTGTTGCGCTCGCGCACCGGGACGTCCAGCTGCGCGGCCAGCCGCAGCAGCAGTTCGCGGCTCGGGCGGGAGCGGCCGTTCTCGACGAAGCTGAGGTGCCGGGCGGAGGAGTCCGCCCGCAGTGCCAGTTGCAGTTGGCTGAGCTGTCGTCGCTCGCGCCAGCCGCGCAGCAGCGGGCCGACGCCGGTCCCCGTCGGGCTGCCCATGCCCGCCATGATCGTCATGGCCAAGGACGGTACTCGAACCGACCCGGTCGGCGGGAGGGGGCAGGGCGGATCGGGCTCCGCGGGGCCGCTCAGGCTCCGGTGGTCGACCCCGGTCGGACGATCATCAGCACCACGACCACGGCCCACAGCAGGTTGAACACCCCGGCCGTCATCGGCAGCATCCGCAGGCCGCCGGCCGCCTTGGTGCGCTGCTCGTCCTCCGGGTCGAGGCCGAGCGCGTCCACGGCGGCCTGCTGGCCGGGCAGCACGAAGAGCAGCAGCGAGAGCGCGGCGATCGCGGTGAGCACCATCGAGGCGATCAGCCAGGACTGCCCGAGCACGTCCATCACCTGCGCCAGCCCGATGCCCAGCACCGGCACCGCGACGCCGAGCAGCGCGTAGACCTGGGTGATCCGGTGCAGGACGCGCAGCACGCCCGCGTCCGAGGCCTGGTCCGGCCCCCCGGCCAGGGCGGCCCTCGCCCGGCGCGGGAACATGCTGACGGCCACCGCGACCGGGCCTATGAACAGGACCGACGCGAGGACGTGCAGGCTCAGCAGGAACTTGGCCATGGCGGGGCACCCTTTGATCCGGTGGGCAGCTGGGGCTGCGGGCGCGCGCCGTCGGCGTGCCCACGACCAGGCACGCTAACACCGCTTATTCACCGGCCCCGCGCTCGGGTACCCCGAGAGACAGGCCCTGGCCCTACCCGGCCGTGGCCAGTTCCACGATGCGCGGCGGGGCGGTGCTGACCGCCGCGACGGCGGCGCCGTGCTCGGGGTCGGTCCAGTCGAGCAGGTGCAGGTCCTCGTGCCGGCTGCGCATCGGGGCACCGGGCGGGACGTCCAGTGGCAGGGCGGAGAGGTCGACCTGTCCGAGGGTGTCCAGGGTGGCCCGCCCGATCTTGATCAGCGACTCCTTGCGCACCCACTGCCGCAGGAAGGCCCGGTTCGGCTCCGGCGCCGCCTCGACCAGGGCCAGCTCGGCCGGGGCGAGCACCCGGCGGGCGACCGCGCGCAACGAGCCGCTCCGGGCGGCCAGCTCGACGTCCACGCCGATCGGCTGGTAGCCGGCTCCGGCCGCCACCACGCCCCTGGTGTGGGACAGGCTCACGTGCACCCCGGGGTGGTCCGGCAGGTACGGCTTGCCGTGGTCGGCGAGGCCGCAGTCCGGGCACTCCTGGGCGAGCACCATCTCGGCGGCCGGCACGCCGAGCAGCCGGGCGGCGCAGAGCCGGACCAGGACGTGCCCGGCGGTGAAGTCGGTCCGCCCGGACTCGTGCCGGAAGCGCGCGGCGCGCGCCCGCTCGGTGTCGGTGAGCAGGTGCTCGCCCGCCTCGGGGTGGCGCAGTACGGCGTCGGCGGACGCGACGGCGACGAGCGGCGCGCTCTGGTCCTGGGCCTCGGTGGTCATGCCGTCCAACCTAGCCGGGGCGGCGGCCCGGCGGTCGCTCGGGCCGGGCGGGGGCTCGAAGGCCGGAGTGTGTGCGGGCCGGAGAGTGCGCGCGCCGGGAGGCCTCAGCAGTGTCCGGGGTCCGCCCTCGGACTCCCGGACGGACGTCGCCGACGGTACGGGCCTGACCGCCGGTCAGCGCCTCGGCGGGTAGTCCGCGAGCCCCGAGCCGAGCAGGCCGAAGGCCCGTTCCACCGCCGCCTCGACCCGGCCGCGCACCGCCCCGGTCGGCTCGCCGGCGACCATCGCCCGCCGGATCTCGGCGAGCACCGCACGGTGGGCGCCGGCCACGGCACCGGCCACCACCCGGGGGAGCGGGTCCTCCGCCCCGGCCCCCG
Source organism: Kitasatospora sp. NPDC023118 (assembly GCF_055560875.1). Taxonomy (NCBI): domain Bacteria; kingdom Bacillati; phylum Actinomycetota; class Actinomycetes; order Kitasatosporales; family Streptomycetaceae; genus Kitasatospora; species Kitasatospora sp. NPDC023118. The sequence continues at coordinate 35,858 of NZ_JBVHHW010000019.1, read as the reverse complement.
ACTCCTCGGCGAGGACGCCCGCCAGCGCCGCCTCGGCGCGCTCGCCGAGCTCCAGCAGTCGGGCCCGCAGTGCCGGGCTGTCGTCGATGATCCGCCAGAACGCCGCCATCTGCGGGTTCAGGCCGATTGTCGGCTCACCGTCGGCGACGGCCGTCAGCAGGTCGGCCCGTACGGCGTCCACGGCGGAGCTGCCGGCGGGCCGTCCCCGGACGACCTCGGCCAGGTGGGCGACCACCTCGTCCTGCCGGTCGAAGAACAGGTCCTCCTTGGTCGGGAAGTAGTTGAACACCGTGTTGGGCGAGACCCCGGCGGCCCGGGCCACCTCGACCACCGTGACCCGCTCGAAGCCGCGCTCGGCGAACAGGCCCATGGCGGTGTCGGCCAGGAGCTCCCGGGTCTGCTGCTTCTTGCGTTCGCGAAGTCCCATGGCGGAATCCTACGGGCAAACCATGGTGTCGCAGCAAACTTGCAGTGACACCAAAAATATCGGCTACGGTGTCGGCATGACCTTCACCTTCGGCATCTATCCCGGCGGGCTGCTCGGTGACGACACCGGCCTGATCGAACCCGTCCGCCCCGACGACCCCGCGCGGATCGCCGCCGCCCTGCGCGAACTCCAGGGCGAAGCGCCCGAGTTGATCGTCCGCGCCTACCGGCTGTTCCCGGACGGCGCGCACACCCCGGAGCGGCCCGAGCAGTACGCAGTCGAAGGCCGGAAGCTCGACCTCGTGCTCCAGTTCCGGGAGCGCAGCGGGGAGTTGGCGGGCTGGCTGGACTTCGTCCGGCGCACGGTCCGGACCGAGGGCGGCCGCCTGGCCTGCGTGCAGATCTGCGAGGAGCCCAACCTCGACCTCCCGCCCGTGGACGGCAGCATCCCGAACGTCCGCCGGGCGCTGGTCGAGGGTGTCATCGCGGCCAAGGAGGAGGCGCTGACCTGCGGCTACGACCGGCTGGCGGTCGGCTTCAACGCGGCGCCGTCCTTCGGCGCCGCCGCAGACACCTTCTGGAACGAGCTCGGCGAGCTCGCCGACGAACGCTTCCACCGCGCCCTGGACTACGTCGGCGTGGACTTCTTCCCGGACGTCTTCTGGCCCATCCCGGCCGACCAACTCACCGGCTCCGTAAGGGCGGTGCTCACCGGCTTCCGTGACGACGCGCTGCCCCGGGCCGGGATCGGGCCGACCGTCCCGCTGCGGATCTGCGAGAACGGCTGGCCCACCGGCCGCGGGCGGAGCGAGGAGCGGCAGGCCGAGGTGGTCGAGGAGGTGGTCCGGACGGTCGCCGGGCTGGCCGCCGAACTCACCGTCATCGGTTACACGTTCTTCGCCCTGCGCGACGCCGACAGCGCGGGCCCGGGGCTGTTCCACCACTTCGGCCTGTTGCGCGACGACTACACCCGCAAGCCGGCCTTCGACGTCTACCGCGAGCTCGTCGCGGAGTTGACGCTCGGCTCGGACGCGCCGTAGCTCAGTGGGTCTCGAAGAACCGGTCCACCGTGCGCCGCTCGGCGGCGATCGTGTGCACCGGTTCGCCGACCACCCGGCCGGCCAGGGCGACGGCCAGCCCGCCGACGTCCTGTCGGAGCCGGGTGGCCGCCGCGGTCCGGTCGGCGGCGATCCGGGCGTGCCCGGTGGCGAGCAGCTGCTCACGGTCGCGGATGCCCTCGGCGCGGGCGGCCGCGATCGCCGCCGTGCCCTGCTCGGTGTACTCCTGCCGGATCCGGGCCGCCTCGTGCCGGGCCGCGCCGATCTCCTCCAGTGCGGCGTCCCGGGTGGCCTCGGCCTCGGCTCGGACGGCCTCCGCGCGTTCGACGCGGCCTTCGGTCGCGTCCCACCGCTGCGCCCGCACCCGCTCGATCCGCGGGAGCAGGATGACGCCGAGCGCGACCATCAGCAGGAAGAGCTGGGCCAGGCCGAGGGCCAGCATGGAGGGATCGGGCCGGAGCGGGCCGAGTTCGATGTTCACGCGATACCTCCCCTTGACCTGACGGACAGTCAAGGAGGAGGTTTCCCTGGTGTGATGACGGTCGAACGTTCACTCGACCATGACCTGCGTCACTTCACGCGCCCCGCGGTGTCACCGCCCCATGACGTAGCGGACGGTGGGCGGGCCGGGTGCGGGGTCGCGGGGTCCGGGTGCGGACCCCGCTGCCGTGACCGACCCGGGCGGAGATCCGGTTACGTCACCTCGCCCCGGCGGGAGAAGCGCTCCTCCCGCCACTCGCCGCTCGCCAGCACCTCGGCCAGCTGCCGGGCCGCGTCCCAGACCTCGGTGTACGAGAGGTAGAGCGGCGTGAAGCCGAAGCGCATCAGGTCCGGCGCCCGGAAGTCCCCGATCACCCCGCGTGCGATCAGCGCCTGCACCACCGGGTACCCGTCGGCGTGCCGCAGCGCGACCTGGCTGCCGCGCCGGGCGTGCTCGCGCGGGGTCGCCACCTCCACCCCGTCCAGGCCCTCGACCAGCGAGATGAACAGGTCGGTCAGCGCCAGGCTCTTCGCCCGCACGGCCGCCAGGTCGGCCCGCTCCCAGACGTCCAGCGAGGCGCCCAGCGCGGCCTGGCCGAGCAGCGAGGGCGAGCTGGTCAGGAACCGGCCGATGCCCGGCTTGGGGTCGTACCCGGGCTCGAAGGCGAACGGGCGGGCGTGCCCGAACCAGCCGCTCAGCGGCTGCACCGGACCGGCCGCCAGGTGCCGCCCGGCGACGTACAGGAAGGCCGGCGAGCCGGGGCCGCCGTTCAGGTACTTGTAGGTGCAGCCGATCGCGAAGTCCGCGTTCGCGGCCGCGAGTTCGACCGGCAGCGCGCCCACCGAGTGGCACACGTCCCAGATCATCAGGGCGCCCGCGGCCTGCACCCGGGCGGTGATCCCGGGCATGTCCAGCAGCTCGCCGGTGCGGTAGTCCACGTGCGAGAGGACCACCGCGGCCACGTCCCCGTCCAGGTGCCCGTCCAGCTCCTCCGGGCGGATCAGCAGGCTGCGCCCGCCCTCGACCAGGCCGCTCACGCCCTCGGCGATGTACAGGTCGGTCGGGAAGGCCTCGGCGTCGCCGAGCACCGTGCGCCGCCCGGGGCGCAGCGTGAGCGCCGCCGAGAGCACCTTGAACAGGTTCACCGAGGTGGTGTCGCAGACGACCACCTCCGCCGGATCGACGCCGATCAGCGGCGCGATCCGCCGCCCCAGCCGGTACGGCTGCTCGAACCAGCCGGCGTCGTTCCAGCTGCGGATCAGCTCCCGGCCCCACTCCTCCTCGACCACCTGCCGCACCCGCTCCGGGGTGCGCACCGGCAGCGCGCCCAGCGAGTTGCCGTCCAGGTAGATCACCCCGTCCGGCAGGGCGAACTCCTTGCGGAACGCCGCCAGCGGGTCGACGGCGTCCAGCGCCGCGCACTCCTCGCGCGTGATCATGCCCATTCCTCGGTCCCCTCGCTCGCAACCAGTCCCGTCACCGCTCCGCCGCCTGTCACAGCTCGTCCTGTCACAGCTCGTCCCGTCACAAATCGTCCCGTCACAGCTCGTCCCGGATCGTCCACAGCTCCGGGAAGACGTCCTGCTCGGCCGACTTGCGCAGCCAGGTCAGTCCGCTGGAGCCGCCCGAGCCGGGCTTGGCGCCCATGGTCCGCTTGACCGCGCTCAGGTGGCGCTGGCGCCAGCGGGTGACCCGCTCGGCCACGTCCAGCAGCGCCTCGCCGAGCGGCTGCAGGACGGCGAACTCGGGGTCGGTGTAGACCCGGCGCCAGGCCGCCTCGACCTCCTCGGAGGGCTGGTAGCGCTGCTCGGAGGTCTCCGGGCGCACCGCGAGACCGCGCCGGGCCAGCAGGGCCAGCGCCTCGTCGTACAGGCCGGGGGAGCGCAGCGCCTCGGCCAGCTCGGCCCGCGTCCCGGGCATCTGCGCGTACATGTTCAGCAGCGCGGCGTTCTTGTTGCCGAGCAGGAACTCCAGGTGCAGGAAGGCCGAGGACTGGAAGCCGGAGGCCTCACCGAACAGCGCGCGGAAGGAGTTGAACTCCTGCGGGGTCATGGTGGCCAGCAGGTCCCAGGACTCCACCAGCACGTCCTGCACGTGGGTGCCGCGGCGCAGCGCGGCCAGCGCGGCGGTCAGGTCGTCCTCGCGCAGCGCCTGCCGGGCCTGCGTCCACTCGTGCCGCAGCAGGTCGAAGAGCAGTTCCATCACCTGGGTGGTGACGATGAACGACAGCTCGGCCGGCTCCTTGCTGCGTGGGTGCTGCAGGCTGTGCAGTTCCTCCAGGCGCACGTACTGCGCGTACGGGGTGCCCCGACCAGGCTCGCCGCCCCGACCGAACGACAGGTTGGGTGTCTCCACCGTGTCGTGCCCCATCCCGATCCCTCCTGATCCGTCCGGGCATCGTCGCCCGGGGCCGGCGGGAGCGGACGGACGTCCTGGTTCCGCCGGGGAGCCCATTGTGCGGCGCCATGGCCCCCCGCTTGAATGGCCGATGAGCACCGCAACCGAGCTTCGGGCTGTCGTTCGCGAGGCATTCGGGCGATCCGCTTTATGAATGAAAAACCGCTGATCACAACCACTTCCGGGAGTCGCCATGGACGCCGTCGACCGCCGCCTGCTGGCCGAGCTGCAGGCCGACGCCAGGCTCTCGTACAACGAACTCTCCCGCCGGGTGAGCCTGTCCGCACCCGCGGTGGCCGAACGGGTCCGCCGCCTGGAGGCCGACGGGGTGATCAGCGGCTACCACGCCCACGTCGACCTCACCCGGGCCGGGCTGCCGATCACCGCGCTGGTCCAGATCCAGTGCTACGGCCCGCGCTGCGTGCTGCGCGACCCCGAGGTGGCGACCTGGCCGGAGGTGCTCCAGCTGCACCGGGTCACCGGCGGGGCCTGCTGCGTGCTGTTGGTCGCGGTGTCCACGATGGCCGAGTTCGAGGCGCTGTGCGACCGGCTCGGCGGCTACGGTCAGCCGTCCAGCTCGATGATCCTCTCCAGCCCGGTGCCCTGGCGGCCGGTGGAGCTGCGGTAGGCCCGCGACGGCTGGCCTTGACGTGAGCGTCAAGGAGTAGGTTCCCCGGCATGTCGAACGAGCGCCACATCCTGCTGCTGCCCGGGAGTCTGCGGGCCGGCTCCTCCAACGAGAGCGTGCTGCGCACCGCCGCCTCCCTGGCGGACGCCCTGCCCGGCGTCCGCACCACGTACTACGCGGGGTTGACCGGGCTGCCGCACTTCAACCCGGACCACGACACCGACCCGCTGCCGGAGCCGGTGGCCGCGCTGCGGGCCGCGATCGGGGCCGCCGACGCGCTGCTGGTCTGCACCCCGGAGTACGCCGGGACGCTGCCGGGCTCGTTCAAGAACCTGCTGGACTGGACGGTCGGCGGGGTCGAGATCTCGGACAAGCCCACGGGCTGGATCAATTGCGCCGCCCCGGGCCGTGGCCAGGGCGCCGAGGCCACCCTCCGCACCGTGCTCGGCTACACCGGCGCGGCCGTGGTGGACGAGGCCTGCGTGCGGATCCCGCTGGAGCGCTCGGCGATCGGCCCGGACGGGCTGGTCGCCGACCCGCCGGCGCGCGAACGGATCGGTGCGGTGCTGACCCGGCTGGCGGCGGGCTGACGGCCGCCGGCGGGGGCCCGTACGGCCGGGGTCCATAGGGCGGGGGCCCGTACGGCCGGGGTCCGAATCTCCGCGCGGGGTGGTTCATTCCTCGCCGCCGGAGATTCGCCCGGATGGCGGTCCCGGCTCGAACGGGTGCGCGCTCTCGGGTGCCATGGAGGTAGGACCACTCCTTGGCGGAAACGAGGATGCGACATGTGCCTGAACCGTAAGGACCTGGGCCTGCTGGCCCTGCGCGGCGCGGTCGGCGGGGTGCTGATCGCGCACGGCACCCAGAAGCTGTTCGGCTGGTTCGGTGGTGGCGGCCTGGAGGGCACCACCAAGGCCATGGAGCAGATGGGTTTCCACCCGGCCCGGGAGAGCGCCATCGCGGCGGGCCTCGGCGAGGCGGGCGGCGGCGCGCTGGTGGTGGCCGGGCTGGCCACCCCGGCCGCCGGCGCGGTGGTGGCCGGGACGATGGCCACCGCGGTGGCGGTGCACGCCCCGGCGGGCTTCTTCGCGATGTCCGGCGGCTACGAGTACCCGGCCTTCCTCGGCGCGACCGGGCTGGCGATCGGCCTGGCCGGGCCCGGGCGGTACTCGCTGGACCACCTGACCGGGCACGTCTTCGACCGGCCGTGGGCGGGCGTGCTGGCCTTCCTGGCGAGCGCGGCCGGCGCGTACGGGGTGGTCGCCCGGCGGCGCCACGAGGTGCGGCTGCGCGAGGAGCGGGCGGCGGTGGAGGCGGACGAGCAGGAGGGCTCCGGGCTGTCGTAACCGTCGGCCCGACGGCCTCGTCACCCGGAGGAAGCACCCCTGCTGGCGGTGGCTCCCGAGCCCTCGGAGGGTGGGCGGGGAGGTGTGCCGGGCAGCCCGGCGCCGGGCAGAAACGAGGACCGAATGGACCGCCAGCCGCTCACCCGAGCCACCCCACCGCGCGTCATCGCGCAGCCTCCGGAGCGGCTGAGCGATCACCGCCGTCGGGTGGTGGCGGGGACGTTGGCCGCAGTCGTGCTCGGAGCGGCGGTGCTGGCGGGCTGCTCCTCCGGCAAGAGCGCGAACAGCAACGCCTCCGAGGCGGCGAGCGCGGTGCAGAAGGCGGCGAGTGCCGCCGCCTCCGCCGCCTCGGAGTTGGCCTCGGCGGCGGGTGGGGTGGGCGGGGCGATCGCCTCGGCGGAGGCCGAGGCCTCGGCGGCGATCGCGGCCGCCTCCTCGGCGGTCGCCGGGATCAAGGGCGGGCTGGACGCCAAGGCGGACGTGGCCGTCGGGGCGGTGACCATCGGGTCGGACGGCAAGGCACAGGCGAAGCTGACCGTCACCAACCACGGCCAGCAGTCCTACCGGTACGTGATCCAGCTGAACTTCACCGACGGGAGCGGCAAGCTGCTGGACGCGACCGCGGTGACCGTCCAGGACGTGGCGGCCGGCCAGAGCGCCCAGGCCACCGCGCGCAGCAACCTGGACCTCTCGGGCACGGTCAAGGCCGAGGTGGAGAACGCCGTCCGCTACTGAAGTCCCTGCTCGGTGCGAGGGCTGAACCTTAAGCGCGGCTCAAGGGCCAACGGCACCCCTTGACGGGGGAGTTGGTCTAGTCCATTTTTATTGCCCAGGTGCAGGGAGCCCCTGAACCGGCGTCACCGGCCTCGTGCCGGGGGCGCCGGTTCGGCACATCCCGGTGTCCGTCACGGCCTGATCCCGCTCGATTCCCCAGCCAGACCTGTCATGTCCCGGCCGTCCGGCCCCACCCCGGACGTGCGACCCCATCGGGACGACGGCATCCCCCACAACCAGGAGTCACGCACCCATGCTGCGATCACCCATTGAAAGAGCCGGGGCCCCGGCTCCGGACGGCACCCGTCGGCGCCGCCCGACGAGCCTGGCCGCCGTCGCGGCCGGCACCGCCGCCTCCCTGCTGCTCGGCGCGGGCCTCGCGCTGTCCGGCGGCGCCGCGGCCAACGCCGCGACCACCAACTCCACCGGCGCACCCGCCACCAGCGGCGGCATCAAGGTCGCCTACTTCGACCAGTGGTCGGTCTACGCGAACGCGTACTACCCGAAGACGATCCAGGACACCGGCGTGGCCGGGAAGCTGGACTACCTGATCTACGACTTCGCCAACATCAACCCGACCGACCTGGGGTGTTTCGAGGCCACCAAGGCCGCCGACACCAACGACAACAACCCCAACGCGGGTGACGGTGCGGGCGACGCGTTCGCCGACTACCAGAAGAGCTTCGGCGCGGACATCTCGGTCGACGGCGCCGGCGACGTCTGGAACCAGCCGATCGCGGGCAACTTCAACCAGCTGAAGAAGCTGAAGGCGAAGAACCCCAACCTCAAGGTCCTGCTCTCGATCGGTGGCTGGACCTACTCCAAGTACTTCTCGCAGGCGGCCGCGACCGACGCCTCGCGCAAGCACCTGGTGTCGTCCTGCATCGGCATGTTCATCAAGGGCAACCTCCCGACCGACGCCGGCTACGGCGGCCCGGGCTCGGGAGCCGGCATCTTCGACGGCATCGACATCGACTGGGAGTACCCGGGCGGCGGCGGCCACACCGGCAACATCTCCAGCCCGGCCGACAAGCAGAACTTCACCCTGCTGCTGCAGGAGTTCCGTAGCCAGCTGGACGCGCAGGGCAAGGCCGACAACAAGACCTACGCCCTGTCGGCGGCGGTCGGCGCCGGCCAGGACAAGATCATGAACGTCGAGACCGACAAGATCGGTCAGTACCTGACCTTCCTCGACGTCATGACCTACGACATGCACGGAGGTTGGGACCCGCAGGGTCCGACCAACCACCAGGCCCCGCTGTACTCCGGCCCGAACGACCCCTCGACCCCGGCCAAGCCGGGCAACGGCAAGTACTCGATCGACAACGCCGTCAAGGCGTGGACGGTCGGCGACGCGCAGTACGGCATCCCCGGCGGCTTCCCGGCCAACAAGATCAACATGGGTGTGCCGTTCTACTACCGCGGCTGGACCGGAGTCCAGAACAACGGCAAGAACGGCCTCTTCCAGCCCGCCACCGGCCCGGCGGCCGGCGCCGCGATGTCCGGCAACGTGCCCGGCATCCAGATGTACAAGGAGCTGGGCGGCTTCGTCGACAACCCCTCCAGGACCTTCTGGGACGACGCCGCCAAGGCCACCTACTTCTACGACGGCACCACCTTCTGGAGCGGTGAGGACGCCCGGTCCATCCAGGCCAAGCTGGACTACGCGCACTGCAACGGCCTGGGCGGCTCCTTCGCCTTCTCGCTCTACGACCTGGGTACCAACACCACCCTGTTCGACACGATGGTGAACGCCACCAACGGCTCCGCCGCCGGCTGCCCGGCCCCGCCGACCGGCACGCCGTCGCCGACCCAGACCCCGACCGGCACGCCCACCGGTACGCCCACGGGCACCCCGACCGGCACGCCCACGGGCACCCCGACCGGCACGCCCACGGGGACCCCGACCGGCACGCCGACCACGCCGGCCACCTGCCCGGCCGCCCCGAGCTGGGACCCCAACGCCACCTACGCGGCCGGCGGCACCAAGGTCTCGTGGAAGGGCCACTACTACACCAACAAGTGGTGGACCAAGGGCGAGGATCCGACCCTGAGCGGCCAGTGGGGCGTCTGGGCCGACAACGGCCCCTGCTGATCAGCTGATCTGCTGACCGCCTGATCGGCTGACCGCCCGGGGCCCTGACGGACCTCGCGGCACCGCTACGGAGCACCAATGGTCCGGCCCGCCGGGGGAGCGCCCCCGGCGGGCCGGACCGCGTTGCTACGCCAGGTCGGCGGTGCGCCCCAGCGCATCCGGCTGGCTCTGCTCGATCCGCCGCAGCATCCGGGCCAGCAGGCCGGAGAGCGCGGCGCGCTCCTCGCCCGCGATGTCCTGCAGCAGCTCCTCCTCGAACACCGCCGCCATCCGCATCGACTCCAGCCACTTGTCGCGGCCGTTCTCGGTCAGCTCGATGATCACCCGCACCCGGTTGGACTCGTCCCGCTCCCGGGTGACCAGGTCCTCGGCGACCATCCGGTCGATCCGGTGGGTCATCGCGGCCGGGGTGAGTCCCAGTCGCTTGGCCAGCTCGCCGGGCCCCAGTCGGTACGGGCTGCCGGCCACCACCAGCGCCTTGAGCACCTCCCACTCCGCGGAGGTGATTCCCAGCACAGTCAGCTGCCGGTCGTACGCGACGCCCATCCGCCGGGCGACCCGGGACAGGGTCTGCACGATCGTCTCCACCTGAGGGTCCACGGTGGGGAATTCCCGCTGGTAGAGGGCCACCTGCTCGGCGATGCCGAGCTCCAGGGGGGTGGCCGGCAGGGGCTTGTCGGCAGCCGGCGCCGGCTTCTCCGTAGTCATGCCGACAGTGTCGCACGCGGACGTGCATCTCTTAAGCCTTTGACTCCGCAGTCTTCCGGTGCTAAGACTTTACCTCGTCAAACTTTAGCTCTGAAATCTTCCGGCCTCAAGAGTTCAACTCGGGAGTCCGGACGACCTGGAAGGGATGTGCACGGTGACCGGCACGGTGAAGCAGCAGAGGCGGCAGCGACGTGGGGCGGGCGGCCCGCTGCGCCGCGTCCAGATCGGCAACGCGCTCAGTGCGTTCGGCAGCGGGTTCACGATGCCGTACATGTTCGTGTACGTGGACCAGGTGCGCGGGCTGGGCTCGCTGGCGGCCGGGATGGTCTTCACCGTCTTCGCGCTGGCGGCGCTGGCCGTCCTCCCGTTCACCGGGCGCGGCATCGACAGGTACGGTCCCCGTCCGGTGCTGCTGGCGGGTGCCGCGCTCGCCGCCACCGGCGCGTTCGCCTTCGGTCGCGCCACCGACACCCCGGCCCTGCTGGTGTCGTCGTTCCTGTTCGGCGCGGGTGTCACCACCTGCCAGCCGGCGCTGGCCACGATGATCGTCCGCTGTTCGACGGCGGCGACCCGCTCGCACGCCTTCGCGCTGCAGTTCACCCTGGTCAACCTGGGCATGGGCATCGGCGCGCTGGTCGGCGGGCAGATCGTCGACGTCGCCGACCCGGCCAGCCTCACCCGGCTGTTCACCATCGAGGCGGCGACCTTCCTCGGCCTGGCCCTGGTCACCGGCACCGCCCGGATGCCCAAGGTCCAGCTGAGCGTCGTCCAGGAGCGGGCCGACGGTCCGACCGGGCTGCGCGCCCTGTTCGCCGACAAGGCGATGGTGCGGCTCTGCGCCCTCGCCGGGCTGATCTTCTTCACCTGCTACGGCCAGTTCGAGTCCGGTGTCGCGGCCTTCGCCACCGACACCGTCGGCACCGCGCCGTCCACCCTGGGCTTCGCGATCGGCGCCAACGCGCTGACCATCGTGGTCCTGCAGATGTTCATGGTGCGGATCACCGCGCGCCGCCGCCGCACCACCGCGATGGCCGCGGCCGGCCTGGTCTGGCTCGGCGCCTGGGCGATGGCCCTGGTGGCCGGTCTGATCCGGACCGAGACCATGGCCGCCACGGTCGCGATCGTCTCGATCTACGCCCTGTTCGGCGTCGGCGAGTCGCTGCTCGCGCCCACCATGGGCCCGATCGTCGCGGACCTCGCCCCGGCCCGGCTGCTCGGCACCTACAACGCCGGGTACGCCCTGGTGAAGCAGATCGCCATCGCGGTCGGCCCGGCGGTCGGCGTGCTGCTGGTCGGCTCCGGCACCTGGCCGCTCTACCTGGCGGCCATGGCGGGCTCGACGCTGCTGATCGTCATGCTGGCGCTGCGGCTGCGCCCGTACCTCACGGCGGAGCAGGACAACGCGGCCCCGGCCGTGGTCCGCACGGCGGTTCCGGTCCGGGAGCTGCAGACCGCCGCGTGACGGATATCGAACAGGTAGCGGGCGCCGACCAGGTCACCTGGTCGGCGCCCGTTGCGCTTGGCTTCCTGACCACCGCCCCATAGGGTCAGTGGCTGTTGACCGCCCGCCTCTCGCCAATGCCCAAGACGGGGCGAATCGGCGAGGCTTTGACATCCTCCTCCGCCTGGTGCGGAGGATTCCAACCCTCGCGGGTCGGGCTTTCTGCTTCGCAGCCGGTTGCCGACCTGGATGACCAGCGAAGGAACGGTGTACCGCCCATCGGTCTTACATCAGCTCCACAGACCTGACATCCCCCCAGCCCGGCGGTAGGCCCAGTCGACTTGGTTCTCGCTGACCGGGCATGGATAACCTATCGCCAATTCGGACTATCCCGAGCGGATCGGGCAGATGGTCGCCTGAACGAGAGAATCGTCGGATGGCTGCCCATCTCGCCGGGAAGTTCGGCTTTCCTACCCCCGGTTGAGGTACCGATGACGCAAGCGGCGCTCACGCACCCCCCGGCGGACCGGGTCACCGCCGACCCGGACCCCGCACCGGCCCGGGGCGGGCTGCTCCGTTGGGCGGCCGAACGCTCCGGCTGGCTCGGCCCGATCGCCGTCGCGCTCTTCGCCGGCCTGCTGCGGTTCTGGAACCTCGGCTACCCCAACGCCTTCGTCTTCGACGAGACGTACTACCCCAAGGACGCCTGGTCGCTGCTCCAGCAGGGCTACGAGGGCACTTGGCCCGACCACGCCAACACCGACATCCTGGCCGTCCCGCAGTCCATCCCACTCAGCTCCGTGCCCGAGTTCATCGCCCACCCGCCACTCGGCAAATGGGTGATGGCGATCGGCGAGCAGCTGTTCGGCCTGCACCCCTTCGGCTGGCGGTTCATGACCGCCCTGCTCGGCACCGTCACCGTGCTGATGCTGGCCCGGATCGGCCGCTGGCTCTTCGGCTCCACCCTGGTCGGCTGCACCGCCGCCCTGCTGATGTCCGTCGACGGCCTCCAGCTGGTGATGAGCCGGGTCGGCCTGCTCGACGGCATCCAGATGTTCTTCGTGCTCGCCTCCTTCGGCGCCCTGCTGATCGACCGCGACCACGCCCGGGCGAAGCTCGCCGCCGTGACCGATGCCGACCGGGTGAGCCTCGGGCTGCGCCCCTGGCGGATCGCCGCCGGGGTGTTCATCGGCGCGGCCTGCGCGGTCAAGTGGAACGGCGCCCCGATCCTCGCCGCCTTCGGCATCCTGGCCGTGCTCTGGGACCAGTCCGGCCGCCGCGGCGCCGGAGCCCGCCACCCGTGGCGGGCCATGCTGCGCCGGGACGCCGTACCGGCCTTCCTCGCCATGGTCGGCTCCGCCCTGGTGGTGTACGTCGGCGCCTGGAGCGGCTGGCTGGCCAGCGGCGCGGGCGGCGACGGCGGCTACGACCGGCACTGGGCCGACGGCCGCGCCGGGCTCTCCCCGGACCACGTCCTCGGCATCCCGCTGCCGCAGGTCTCGATGAGCTGGGTGCCCGCGCCGCTGCGCAGCCTGTGGCACTACCACTCGCAGATGTACGACTTCAACACCGGCCTGAGCACCCCGCACACCTACCAGTCCAACCCCTTCGCCTGGCTGGTCGACGGCCGCCCGGTCTCGATGTACTGGGAGCAGGTCCCGAGCGGGACGCGCGGCTGCACCTCCTCCGGCGGCTGCGCGGCGCAGATCCTGGGCCTGGGCACCCCGTTCCTGTGGTGGGCGGCCTGCTTCGCGCTGGTCTACCTGCTGTGGCGCTGGTTCTTCCGCCGGGACTGGCGCTCGGGCGCCGTGCTGTGCGCGGTGGCCGGGATCTACCTGCCCTGGTTCCAGTACCAGGAACGGACGATCTTCTCCTTCTACATGGTCGTGCTGGTGCCGTTCCTGTGCCTGGCCGTCGCCCAGATGCTCGGGGCGATCCTCGGCCCGGTCGGCAGCAGTCCCGAGCGCCGCCGGTACGGGGCGATCGGCGCCGGGCTGATCGTGCTCGCGATCGTCGGCTGCTTCGCCTTCTTCTACCCGCTGTACACGGCGGAGGTGATCCCGATGTCGTCCTGGCAGGACCGGATGTGGTTCACCAGCTGGATCTGATGCCGGTTTCGCTGGCGGCGTCCGGCGGGCAGCTGCTGCCGGTCACCCCGCTGCTCGGGGTGGTCGCCGCGGCGCTGCTGCTGGCCGCGGTGGCGGTGGCCGGGTGGGGCCTGCTCGGCCACGGGCGGGCGGTGGTGCGGGCCGGGCTGCGGGCGGCCGTCCAGCTGGCCGCCGTCGCCACGGTGATCAGCTGGGTGGTCGGCTCGCTCTGGCGGTCGGCGCTGTTCGTGCTGCTGATGTTCGTGGTCGCGGTGCGCACGGCCGGGCGGCGGATGACCCAGGGCCCCGGCTGGGTCTGGGCGGCAGCCCCGATCGGCGTCGGGGTGCTGCCGGTGCTCGTCCTGCTGCTGGCCGTCGGACTGCTGCCGCCCGAGGGCCTGTCGGTGATCCCGGTCGCGGGCATCCTGATCGGCGGCGGGCTGACCGCCACCTCGCTGGCCGGACGGCGGGCCCTGGACGAGCTGCGGCAGCGGCGCGGCGAGGTGGAGGCGGCGCTGGCGCTCGGTTTCGAGGAGCGGGACGCCCGGCTGGAGATCTGCCGTACGGCGGCCGCCACCTCGCTGGTTCCGGCGCTGGACCAGACCCGTACGGTCGGGCTGGTCACCCTGCCGGGCGCCTTCGTCGGCATGCTGCTCGGCGGCGCCTCGCCCGTCCAGGCGGGGGCAGTGCAGTTGTTCGTGCTGATCGGGCTGCTGGCGGTGGAGTCGGCGGCGATCGTGGTGGTGCTGGAGCTGGTCGGGCGGGGGCTGGTGACGGCGGGGGCGGCCGACGGCGTCGGGTAGGCTTGAGCGCGTTGAAGGGGAGTAGCCCTCCACCGGACCGTCGACATACTGGCCCTCACGGGCCCGGCGCCCGGGGCACCTCAGCCACCTGAGCCATCCGATCCGGTTGATCCCGTCGATGCGGATGGTCCGGACGGACGGTGCCGGCGAGACCTTCGGCCGCAGTGCTGTGACCGTTTCCAGTGCTGTCGGGCCGAAGCGACCCCTGACGGAGCTGCGGAGGCCGGGCAGCCCGACCGAGGGGTTCCTCCGATGAGTTTGACCGTTGCCGCGTTGACGTTCGGCATCATCTTCCTGGCCGAACTGCCGGACAAGACCGCGCTGGCCAGTCTGGTGCTCGGCACCAAGTACCGCGCGAGCTACGTCTTCGCGGGCATCGCCGCCGCCTTCGCCCTCCAGGTGGGCCTGGCCCTGGCCGCCGGCCACCTGCTCTCGCTGCTGCCGCACCGCTGGGTGGAGGGCATCACCGGCGCGCTGTTCCTGGTCGGCGCGGCGATGCTGCTGTTCCACGGCGGCGAGGACGACGACGAGCACGCCGCCAAGGAGCCGTCCTCGAACAGCTTCTGGAAGGTCGCCGGGGCCAGCTTCGTGGTCGTCGCGATCGCCGAGTTCGGCGACCTGACCCAGATCATGACCGCCAACCTGGCCGCCAAGTACGCCGATCCGCTGGCCGTCGGCATCGGCTCCTGGCTGGCGCTCTGCGCGGTCGGCGGGATCGCCATCGTGGGCGGGCAGAAGCTGCTCAAGTACGTGCCGATGAAGCTGATCATCCGGGTGGCGGCAGGGATCATGGTGGTGCTGGCGGGCGTCAGCATCTTCGGGGCGATCACCGGCTGATTCGGGGCGATCACCGGCTGGCGGCGGCCGCCTCGGCTCAGCAGCCGGGGTCGGCGGTCAGGACGGCCTGGGTCTTGGGGCCGTAGACGCCGTTCTCGCCCCTGATCCGGTTCTCGTGCTGGTAGCTGATGAGTGCCGATCGGGTCCGGTCGTCGAAAGTGCCGGTGACGATCGAACTGTCGACGAATCCGCACTCGGCGGCGTAGAGCTGCTGCTGCATCGCCTTGACGTCGGGCCCGCTCATCCCGATCTGGAGCAGCCGTGGCGTGGGCGTCGCGGTGGGCGTGGGGGTCGGCGTCGGCGTCGGCGTGGGGGTGGGCGTCGGGGTGGGGGTCGGCGTCGGGGTGGGGGTGGGCGTCGGGGTGGGGGTCCGGGTCGGACTGGGTCTGCTCGTCCGGGTCGGGGTCGGGCTCGGCGTGTCGCTGGTGGGGGCTGGGGCCGGGGCGGCCTGGGTGGGCGGGGCCGACGGCGCGGGCGCGAGCGTGGTGACGGGCAGCGGGTCCGCCCGGCGGGTCGGCTCGGACGAGGGCGTCACGGCGTACGCGAGGCCCACGGTGAGCGCCAGCAGGCCCGCGCCGACGCCCGCGATCAGCAGCTTGTGCCGGGCGAACGGGCTCTGCACGGCCTGCTCGGCCGCCCGCCGCGCGGCCCGTCCGCCGGCGGGCCCGGGCCCGGGTGCCTGGTTCTCGAACGGGACGTAGCCGAGGTCCTCCCCGGCGCCAGGCGGGAGCGGGGGCAGGGCGGTGGTGGCGTACGCGTCCGGCGCGGGGCCCGGCACGGGCGGCAGCACGGTCGTCGCGTAGGCATCCGCGTCCGGCCCGAGCGGGGGCGTGACGGGCGGCTGCGCCGACTGCATCGGCTGCATGGGGTGCCTGGGCTGCGTGGGCTGCGTGGGTCGCATCGACGGGACCGACGGGACCGACGGGACCGACGGGAGCGGCTGGACCGGCGGCAGGACGGTGGTCGCGAACGGGTCCCCGGCGGGCGGCGGCTCCTCCGCCACCTGGTCGGCCGACTGCGCCACGTACGGGCGGACCAACGGTGAGCCTTCGACGTGCGGGAGGACGGTGGTCTCGTCCAGACTGGGATCCGGGAGGCAGCCGCACCCGGTTGAGCGTGCGGTGCCGCACGTCGGGCAGTGCTGGTCCGGCATCGGCCGGTCCTCCTCGGGTGTCGGTCCTCGGTTCTCAGGTCTCGCGATCGGGCCTGATTATGCAGGACGTCCCGGAGGGTGGACAGGGGCGTCCGGCCTCCGGTGGGGGTGTTGTGCCGGTTGGTGGTGGTTGGCTCCCGAGGAAGCCGCTGAAACGCGAGGGACGGACCCGGCGCTTACGTTCGGCTCAACCCGGCGGAACAAACCAGGACATATCTGCCAGCATGGGGAACTGGGAGTGATCATCCGACGGGAGTGATCGTCCGACGGGCGTCCGGTCGTCGGCCCCGCGACCCTACGAAGAGGCCGTGCCGCCTTTGGAGACGCCATGACGGACCCGCTCGCCGCGTCCGACCGGAGCCCCGCGAACGAGCCCGGCCCGCCGGAGGCCACCGTCCCCAACCTGTGGGTGCCGATCGGCGCCCTGCTGCTGGCGATGCTGCTCGCCGCCCTCGACCAGACCATCGTCTCCACCGCGCTGCCCACCATCGTCAGCGACCTCGGAGGCCTGAACCACCTGTCCTGGGTGGTCACCGCCTACCTGCTGGCCTCCACCGCCGCCACCCCGCTGTGGGGCAAGCTCGGCGACATGTACGGCCGGAAGCGCTTCTTCCAGGCCTCCATCGTGATCTTCCTGCTCGGCTCGGTACTGTGCGGAATCGCCCAGGACATGGGCGAGCTGATCGCCTTCCGCGCGCTCCAGGGCCTCGGGGGCGGTGGCCTGATGGTGCTCTCCCAGGCGATCGTCGGCGACCTGGTCCCGCCGCGGGACCGCGGCAAGTACCAGGGCCTCTTCGGCGCCGTCTTCGGTGTCACCAGCGTGCTCGGTCCACTGCTCGGCGGGCTGTTCGTCGACCATCTCAGCTGGCGCTGGGTCTTCTACATCAATCTGCCGATCGGCGCGGTCGCCCTGGTGGTGATCGCCGCTGTGCTGCACGGGCTGGAGGTGCGGCGCGAACACCGGATCGACTACCTGGGCACCGCGCTGATCGCCGCCGTCGCCACCTGCCTGGTGCTGATGACCTCGCTCGGCGGCACCACCTGGGCCTGGAGCTCCTGGCAGATCGTCGGCCTGGGCGTACTGGGTCTGGTGCTGCTGGTCGCCTTCGTCGAGGTCGAGCGCACCGCCGTGGAGCCCGTCCTGCCGCTGCGGCTGTTCCGCTCGCAGACCTTCAGCCTGGTCGCGGTGATCTCCTTCGTGGTCGGCTTCGCGATGTTCGGCGCGCTCACCTACCTGCCGACCTTCCTCCAGGTGGTCCACCAGGTCTCGCCCACCATGTCCGGCATCCACATGCTGCCGATGGTGCTCGGCATGCTGGTCACCTCGATCGGCTCCGGCCAGATCGTCGCCCGCACCGGCCACTACCGGGCCTTCCCGATCGCCGGGACGGCCGTCACCACGGTCGGACTGCTGCTGCTCTCCCGGCTGGACGAGCGCAGCAGTACGGCCGAGATGAGCTTCTACTTCCTGGTCTTCGGCCTCGGGCTGGGCCTGGTGATGCAGGTGCTGGTGCTGATCGTGCAGAACTCGGTCGGCTACCAGGACCTCGGCGTGGCCACCGCGGGCGCCACCTTCTTCCGCTCCATCGGCGCCTCCTTCGGCGTCTCCGTCTTCGGGACGGTCTTCGCCGGCGGCCTGCGCTCCCGGCTCGCCGCCGCCCTGGTCGGCCATCCGCTGCCGCCGGGCTTCCACGTCGAGGCGATCACCTCCGACCCCCGGCTGATCACCCGGCTGCCGGCCGCCGCCCGGGCCGGGGTCTACCACGCGTACGCCGATTCGATCACCCGGGTCTTCCTGTACGCGGTGCCCGTTGCGGTGGTCGCGTTCGTCCTCTCGCTCTTCCTGCGCGAGCAGAAGCTCCGCTCCACGGTCACCGCGCCCGACCTCAGCGAGTCCATCGGCCTCAACCCGGTCGAGCGCAGCTCGCTGGACGAAATCGCCCGTGCCCTCTCGGTGTTGAGCACCCGCGAGGCCCGGCGCGACCTGTTCCGCCGGATCACCGCCACCGCCGGGCTCGACCTGCTGCCCGCCTCCAGCTGGCTACTGCTCCAGATGCACCACCACGGCTCGGTGGAGCCCGCCGAACTCGCCGAGCGGCGGATCGTCCCGATCGCGGTCGTCGAGGAGGCGGTCCGCGAGGTGGAGGGCCGGGGCCTCGCCGCCCGGACCGGCAGCCGGTTGCTGCGCCTCACCGAACCGGGCGAGGAGGTGGCGCTGCGGCTGGTCGAGGCCCGGCGCACCCAGCTGTCCGAGCTGCTGGGCGACTGGGACGAACAGCAGTACGCGGACCTCGCCGAACTGCTCACCCGGCTCAGCTCCACCCTCTGCGCCGACCTCCGGGACCGGCCGGATCCGCCCCTCGGCCCCCAGTCGCCGTACCGGGGGGAGGGGCGGTCCTTCTAGCCTTCCGCTGCCGGTGCGTCAGCCGCTCGGGGTGTCGAATCCCGCCGGGTCGATCCCGGTCAGGGCGCACCGAACCAGCGCGGGGTGTCGAGCCGGAACGGGTCCCCGGGGGCGAGCTGCCGCAAGCCGTCCTCGACCTGGCGGAGGTGCTCCTCGCCGAGGGTGGCGGACCACTCGGCGCGCAGCTCGTCGAAGATCCGCGCCGAGCGGAGTAGGCAGTCCACCCCCCGGTCGGTGAGCCGGACCACCTTGCGCCGGGCGTCGGCCGGGTCACTGCCGCGCTCGACGTAGCCGAGCTGCTCCAGGTTCTCGATGGTCTTGCCCGCCGCCTGCTTGGAGACGCCGAGCCGCCGTCCGAGCTCGACGGCGGTGGTGCCGTCCGGGCCGATCGCCTGGAAGACGAAGCCGTGCATCGGGCGCAGATCCGGGTGCCCCTCACGGGCGATCCGCTCGTGCAGCTCGTCGATGATCGTCCGGAAGGCGAGCAGCAGGCGCAGCGGCAGCTCGAAGCCGGGCGGGGCGGGCTCAGTTGACACAATCGACAACCTCATTGACCATATAGACAACGTCATTGCCCATCTTAGGGGGTTCCTTCACCATGTCCGTGATCCGCCCGACCGACGCCCGCCGCACCGAAACCCCGAACGCCGTCATGACCACCCTTGCCTCGCCCACCCAGGGCTCAACCGCCCTCGCCCTGTGGCAGGTCGAGATGCGCGCCGGCCAGCAGGGCCCGCTGCACGCGATGGACGCCGAACAGATCTGGACCCTCCAGTCCGGCACCGCGGCGGTCAACCTGGCCGACGAGCCCCTCACCCTCACCGCCGGCGACACCCTCGTCCTCCCCGCCGGCGCACCGCGCCGCATCTCCACCGCCGACGGCTTCACCGCCCTCGTCGCCTCCACCTCCCCCTCCCACGCCTACAACCCCGACGCCCTCACCCCGCCCGACGCCTGCGCCCTCGCCCCGCGCGACGACGAGCGCCTCCTCCCGCCGTGGATCGCCTGACCCGCGTGGCGTGAGGTGCGGCGTGAGGTGTAGGAGACTGCTGCCCGTACGCAGCAACCGAGCCGGCGCCCCGACCCGGGACCCCGGCGGAGCAGAAGGAGCGGCATGCCAGTCGTCAAGATCAACGTACTGACGGTCCCGGCCGAGCAGCGCGAGGAGCTGGAGCAGCGCTTCGCCCACCGTGCCGGCGCGGTGGAGAACTCGGACGGCTTCGAGTGGTTCGAGCTGCTCCGTCCGGTCGAGGGCACGGACAACTACCTCGTCTACACGCGCTGGCGCGACGAGGAGTCCTTTCAGGCCTGGATGGAGGGCCCGATGAAGGCGGCCCACCAGGGCGGCGCCGAGGGCGAGGCCCCGAAGCGCCCGGCCGCCTCCGGCTCCACCCTCTGGTCCTTCGACGTCGTCCAGTCCGCGGGCCCGAAGGCCTGACGTCCGCACGCTAGTTGCGCGCCCCGGGGCTCACGGAGCCCCGGGGCGCGTGGCGTTTTTCAGGCCGCGGCGGCGTAGAGGACTTCGCGCAGGCCCGGGACGGTTTCGCGGTCGGCGCGCCAGACGAGGCGGAGGTGGAGGGGTGGGGGGTCGAGGGGGAGGCGGATGAGGGCGCCGGAGGCGAGGGGGTCGCGGACGGCGAAGTCGGGGAGGAGCGCGATGCCGAGGCCCTGTTCGGCGCAGGCGCGGGTGACGGCGACGCCGCCGGTGCGGACGCGTTCGACGTCGTGGCCGAGCAGGCGTTCGCCGGCCAGCCGGAAGGAGCAGGCGGGGGCGTTGACCAGGAGGCGTTGGCCGCCGAGGTCCTCGCGGGTGAGGGTGGTGGCCTGCGCCAGGGGGTGGGCGGGGGCGGCGACCAGGGCGAGCGGGACGTCCTTGAGGTCGAGGTAGTCGAGCGGGGCGGGCGGGAGGTAGAAGCCGAGCTCGCCGAGCGGGCCGGCGGTGTCCAGGATCAGGGCGGCTTCCAGGGCCCCGGCGGCGACGCCGCCGAGCAGGGCGTCCCGGGCGGTGTCGGTGTGCAGGGAGACGTCCAGGTCGGGCCGGCGTTCGGCGAGGCGGGCCAGGACGGCGGGGACGTGGGTCGCCGCTATGGTCTCCAGGGCGCCGAGGCGGAGCCGGGCCCGGTCGGCGACCACCTCGCGGCGGGCCTGGTCGGCCTGGTCGAGCAGCTTGCGGGACCAGGGCAGCAGCCGCTCGCCGGCCGGGGTGAGGGTCATCCCGCGCGGGGCCCGGTCGAACAGCTCGATGCCCAGGCTGCGTTCGAGGGTACGGATCTGCTCGGAGACGGAGGACGGTGCGAGACCGAGTGCCACCGCCGCCGCGGTGACGGTGCGGTGGGCGACGACGGCTTCGAAGACGCGCAACTGACGGAGTTCCACTGGTTTCCTCGGTTCCCCCGAACGGCCGGCCGTGGTGTGGTCGTGGTCATGTCGGTGCTGGTGTTGCGGGACAGCGTACGGGGGGTTCGGGTATTCCGAACGGCGTGTGAGGGATCGGCGGTCGAGCGGGCCTGCTGCGCGGTGTTCGCCGTGGCCGTGCTGTTCGGTACGCCCTACCCGCTGATGGCCGTCGGCCTGTTGGGCGGGATGACGAAGTCCGGCTGATCAGGTGTGCCTCGCCTTGCCCGGTCCTGGCCGGTGCGGGCAAGGTTGTGCAGGCGGGCGATGCCGAGCACGGACGTCGGCCTGGACCTCCTCGGGGCACGAATCACCCGGCTGGCGGCGGGCGGAAGCCGACCGGCGCGTCGAAGGCCGCACGTCGCGTGGTGCGGCGCAGGGCGCGCAGCACGGGCGTGCCGAGGGTGAGGCACAGGACGACCGTGAGGGCCGCGCGCGGCAGGTCCCAACCCAGCGATGTGGTCAGGCAGTAGGCGGCGAAGCGGACCAGGTTGGCGGGCAGCGGATCGCCGGGGACGAAGGAGATGGAGCCGGCCATCCCACCGATGTACGGCCAGCCTTGGAGGTTCATGATCGTGCCGTACAGGACGGCGGACAGAGCGCCGTAAGCCGCGAGCAGCAGCAGTTCGCGGCGGCCGCGCAGTGTGGCAGCGCCCGGCAGCAGGCCCGCGCCGAGGCAGACCCACCCCATCGCGAGCATCTGGAACGGCAGCCATGGCCCCACCCCACCCGTGAGCAACGCGGAGGCGAACATCGACAGCGAGCCCAGCACGAAGCCGAAGCCGGGGCCGAGGACGCGGCCTGACAGCACCATCAGGAAGAACATCGGCTCCAGCCCCGCCGTCCCCGCGCCGAGCGGCCGAAGCGCGGCGCCGGCCGCCGCCAACACCCCCAGCAGTGCAACGGACTTGGCATCCAGCCCCGGTGCCCCGCCACCCGCCGAACGCCCCTCGGAGATCTGGGCGATGACGACGGCGAGGAGAAGGGGGAGGAGGAGAGCGAACAGCCAAGGCGCGTCGGCGGAGTGGCCGACCAGGGCCGACTTGGTGGAGGCGAGCAGCGGCCAGCCGAAGGCCGTCACGCCGACGAGGGAAACGAGCAGTAGCGCCGCAACCGACCGGCGCCCGAGCGGAACAGGACGGCTGCTCATGCGTTCAGCGCCTCCGCGACCTGCTGGACGGTGAGCCACGGCCCGGGCGCCAGCACCTTGGAGACCTGTGGCGCGAAGGCCGGAGAGGAGACCACGACCTCCGCCGTCGGGCCGTCCGCGACGATCTCGCCCTCGGCCAGGATCACGGTCCGGTGGGCGAGTTCGGCGGCCAGTTCGACGTCGTGGGTGGCCAGCAGCACGGCGTGGCCCTCGGCCGCGAGCCCGCGCAGGATCTCCACCAGCCGGGCCTTGGCCGCGTAGTCCAGGCCGCGGGTCGGCTCGTCCAGGAGCAGCAGCGGGGGCCGGGCGGTGAGGACGACGGCGAGGGCGAGGGTGAGGCGTTGGCCTTCGGAGAGGTCGCGGGGGTGGGTGGTGTCGGCGATGCCGGGCAGCAGGCGTTCGACCAGGGCGCGACACGAACCCGTGGCAGCGCCCGCGTCCGCATCCGCGGCGGCGCATTCGGCGGTGACGCTCTCGCGGTACAGGAGGTCGCGCGGGTCCTGGGGGACCAGGCCGACCTGGCGGATCAGTTCGGCGGGGCGGGTGCGGTGCGGGGTGCGGCCGCCGACGGTGACGCTGCCGGAGGCGGGGGCGTGCAGGCCGACCAGGCTGCCGAGCAGGGTGGACTTGCCGGCGCCGTTGCGGCCCATCAGGGCGGCGATCTCGCCGGGGTGGAGCGCGAGGTCCACCCCGCGCAGGGCCTGCACCGGGCCGCGTCGGACGGCGAGGCGGTCGGAGACGGCGATCGGCGCACCGCCCGTAACGGCGCCCGCAGCGGGCACCCGGCCGTCCAGCTCGGTACGCAACGAAGCCGCCTTGCGGCGTGCGTCGCGCACGGACAGCGGCAGCGGCCGCCAGCCCGCGAGCCGGCCGAGACCGACCACCGGCGGGTGCACCGGCGAGTGCGCCATCACCTCGGCCGGTTCGCCCAGCACCGGGGGCGCGCCCGGGGTCAGCAGCAGCACCTGGTCGGCGTACTGGACGACCCGCTCCAGCCGGTGTTCGGCCATCAGCACGGTGGTGCCGAGGTCGTGCACCAGCCGCTGGAGGACGGCGAGCACCTCCTCGGCCGCGCCCGGGTCGAGCGCCGAGGTGGGCTCGTCCAGGACCAGCACGCGCGGGTGGACGGTGAGCACCGAGCCGATCGCGACGCGCTGCTGCTGGCCGCCGGAGAGCGAGCCCAGCGCCCGGTCGCGCAGGTCGGCGAGGCCGAGCAGGTCGAGGGTCTCCTCGACCCGGCGCCGCATGACGTCGCTCGGCAGGCCCAAGGACTCCATGCCGTAGGCGAGTTCGTCCTCCACGGTGTCGGTGACGAACTGCGCCGACGGGTCCTGGCCGACGGTGCCGACCAGGTCGGCGAGGTCGCGCGGGCGGTGCTCGCGGGTGTCCCGGCCGCCGACGGTGACCCGGCCGTGCAGCACGCCGCCGGTGAAGTGCGGCACCAGGCCGCTGACCGTCCCCAGCAGGGTGGACTTGCCGGAGCCGGACGGGCCGACCAGCAGGCAGAGTTCGCCCTCCGGGACGGTGAGGTCGACGTCGTTCAGAACGGGCGCTGCGGAGTCCGCGTACCGTACGGAGACCTGCTCGAAGGTGATCACGAAGCCCTCCGGGGCGGGGTCGGGGCGGCGAACGCCGGTACCAGGCCGAGGAGTACGGCCAGGACGGCGGCCAGCGGCAGCTCGGGGACGGTCGGCGGGACGACGGTGGGGGCGAAGGCGGCCGGGTCCTGGGCGGCCAGGTAGGTGGCGAGCGCCGCCACGGTGGCGCCGGAGCCCGCCGTCAGCCACTCGGGCAGGGCCCAAGGGTCAGGCCGGTAGCGAGTTCTGACGGATCGCCGGTTGCCGAGCAGCAGCCCGGCGAAGGCGGCGGCCAGGCCGAGCAGGAGGACGGGCAGCGCCCAGCCGGCGCCTCCGGCGGTGAGCAGCCCGTACGCGGCC
The DNA here is from genome assembly GCF_055560875.1 of Kitasatospora sp. NPDC023118. Taxonomy (NCBI): domain Bacteria; kingdom Bacillati; phylum Actinomycetota; class Actinomycetes; order Kitasatosporales; family Streptomycetaceae; genus Kitasatospora; species Kitasatospora sp. NPDC023118. Next base: position 11,739 of record NZ_JBVHHW010000019.1, on the reverse strand, counting down.
AGGCAGACCCCGAGCAGTCCGGCCAGGGTGAGCGCGGCGGTCGCCCGGGCGAGCGGGCGCGGGACGTCGGCGGTGCGGCCGAAGCCCCGGGTGTCCATCGCCGCCGCGAGGGCGATGGACCGCTCCAGCGCGCCCTCCAGGACGGGGAGTCCGACGCTCAGCACGGCCGCGATGCCCTTGTCGGTGCGGCCGCGCAGGCGCCGGGCGGCGCGCAGTCGGCGGACGTCGGCGACCAGGTTCGGCGCGAAGGTCATCGCCACCACCACGGCCACGCCCGCCTCGTAGAGCGCGCCGGGCAGGGCGCGCAGTAGACGGGCCGGACTGGCGAGGGAGTTGGCGGCGCCGACGCAGACCAGCAGGGTGGCCAGCCGCAGCCCGTCGTACAGCGCGGCGAGCAGGCCCTCGACGGTGACCCGCCCGCCGATCCGCACGCCCTGCGCCCAGGCGGGGAGCGGGACTTCGGGCAGGGTGAGCAGCACGTGGGTGCCGGGGATCGGCGAGCCGAGCAGGACGGCGAAGACCAGGCGGATGCCCAGCACCAGCAGGCCGAGCCGCAGGAACGCCCCGTACGAGCGGGACCAGGGCGCATCGCCGCGCCGCGCCGCGACCACGTAACCGGCGGTCGCGGCGAGCAGCAGCAGGATCGCCGGGTTGGTGGTGCGGGTCGCCGCCGCACCCAGCCCGAGCGCCCACAACCACCAGGCCCCGGGGTGCAGTTGGCGGGGGCCGGTGGGCGGTCGGGTGCGGCGGGCGGTGCTGCTCAAGGAATCTGTCCTGGGAGACGGGGGCAGGAGATGAGGTCAGGGGCCAGGCGACGGGGTCAGGGGTTGCGGCGGCGGCGCGCCTGCCAGACGGCGCCCCCGGCGAGGACGGCGACCAGCGCACCGCCCGCGACCAGGCCGATGTCCGGGCCGCTGCTGCCGCCGCCGTCGCCACCACTGCCGCCGCCGCTCTGCGGGCCGGCCTTGGCGCTGCTGCCCGGCTGCGCGGCGGCCGCGCCGTCCAGTTGCTCGGCGCACCCCGCCTTCGGGTAGCCGGCGATGGCGCACAGCAGCCCGTTGGTGTCGTACCGCAGCGGCGGCGCGACGGCGGCCAGCACCTCGGCCGAGCTGGCGCGCGGCGCGACGCTGGCGCAGGCGCTCCGCTGCTCGGGCGGCGGCGCCGCGGAGGCCCCGGCGTCCTCGGCGGTCCCGAAGTCCAGCACGACGGCCACCCGCTTGCGGCCGTCCTGGGCGGGGGTGTTCGCGCAGATCGCGTCGAAGCGCGCCTGCGTGCGGGGCTTCGCGGCGTCCTGCCCGCCGTCGGGGCTGACGGCGAACCGCCAGCCGTCGACCGCGCCGTCCGGCGGCACGGCGATCGCGGGCCCCTGCTGCTGGTACGTCCACGCCCCGCCGTCGGCCCCGCGCCAGAACGACCAGTACCGGTATCCGGAGGCGGCCTGCGCGGGCGCGGCGCCGGCGATCAGCAGCAGCGTTCCGAGCAGTGGGAGGACGACGGCCAGCGGCCGCCGCCCGCCCACCGGGACGCCGTGAACCACCGAGCGCATCAGAGGTTGGGGTTGCGCTTGCGCTGGAGGCTGAGCAGCAGGCCGCCGCCGATGCCGACGAGCAGGCCGACGATGATCAGCCAGACCTGGCCGAAGCCGTCGCTCTTCTTCTTCGCCGGAGTGGCCGCCGTGGTGGTGGCGGCCTTGGGAGCCGGGCCGAGGGCGGTGAGCTGGCCGGTGAGGTCGGCGGTGTCGCGGTGGGCGGCCTGGGCGACCAGGAGGAGAGTGGCGGTGGCGGCGGCGTCGGTGCCGTTCTTGGTCCAGGTGGCGCCCTGTCCCTCAAGCCAGTCGACGGCCTCGGAGGCCTGCTCGGGGTGGCCGCTCTGGGTGAGCGCGAGCGCGGCCCAGGCGGTCGCGGTGTAGTCGGGCTTGGGCTCGGCGCCCGGCATGGTGAGGGTGAGGTGCGAGCCGCCCGCCGACAGTCGGGCGGCGAGGTAGGCGCCGACGGCCTCGCCGGCCTCGGCGTGCGGGACGGCGGTGGGCGCGGAGCCGTCGGCGCAGGCGAGGGGCTTGGGCGTCGAGTCGGCGCGCACCGAGGCGGTGACCGGCAGGTGCCCGCCGGCGGCGGCGAGCGCGGCCTGGGCGGTGGCCAGGGTGTTGGGGGCGAGGGTGCCGGTGGCCGGGTCCGGCTGGAAGGCGAAGGCGCCGCGCTGGTCGGCGGGGGCGGTGCAGCCGAGCTGGAAGTGGGCGAGGCCGTCGAAGGCGTTCTTCCCGGCCGCGCCCCCGCTGCCCGCCTTGGCGACGCTCGCCGGGTCGGTCCTGGCCGCGAACAGCGCGTTGACGGCGAGGCCGGTGGAGTTGGCGTCGCCCGGGCTGCCGGGGTTGTAGGGCCAGCTGCCGTCGGCGTTCTGGTTGGCCTTGAGCCACTGCACGCCCTTGTCGACGGCCGGCTGGTGCCCGCCGAGGGCCACCAGCGCCTGGATGGCGACGGCGGTGGCGTTGCTGTCCTCGGTCTTGGCGTCGCAGGCCGCGCCGGCCGCCCGGTAGGAGGGCCAGCCGCCGTCCTCGCACTGCTGCCCGGTGAGCCACGCGACGGCGGAGTCGGCCGGGGTGACCTTGGCCGCCGACAGCGCGGTCAGCGCCAGCGACTGCCGCCAGACGCCGTCGTACGTCGGGTCGCTCTTGCCGTAGAGGCCGTCCGGGACGGCCGGGGCCGCCGGAGCAGCCGGAGTGGCCGGGGCCGCCGGAGTGGCCGGGCCGTCGGAGGGAGAGGGGCTGTCGGCGAGGGCAGGTCCGGCGGCGACGCCGGCGAGCAGCGCGGCGGACAGGGCGGCGGCGCCCAGTCGGGCGGCGTTCAGCATGGTGCGGGTGTGCCTTTCGGTGAGCGGTGGTGGCCCGGGTGGGGGCCGTTCCGTAGTCCTCGACGGGTGCCGGGCGCGGGCGCGCCAGGTCTGGCCGCTCGCCCCTCCCCGGGTGCTCCGACTCGTCCGGGCCGCGCGGTGCGGCGGCCGGGCTCACGGTTGCGGGGTCAGCGCCGGATTCGCACCGGCTTCCCCCGGGGGAGGAGCGGGATGGAGTTGTGCTGCCCGTCGACTCTAGCCGCCGGGCCGGGCGGGACCAGCCCTCGGTAGCAGGAACAGGTTCCAGTCCGCGAGGGCTCAGGCCAGCGTCAGCAGCCGGGCGGCCGTGTGCAGGTCGGCCCGCACCTCGGCGATCGAGGCGCGCCCGGAGAGCCAGGCGACCAGGGCCGAGTGCCAGGTGTGCTCGATCACCCGGACGGCCGCCCGTTGGCTCTCGCTGGGCGGCGCGGACTGGCCGATCGCGTCCAGGATGAGCTGCCCGGTGGCGGCGCTGATCCGGTCCACCACGGCCGCGACCGAGCGGTCGGCGAAGCACATCGAGCGGACCATCGCCTCGGCCAGCAGCGGTTCGCGCTGCAGCGCGTGGAAGGCCCGGGTGAGTGCGTCGGCGACCCGCAGGGCCGGCTCCTGGTCGGTCGGCGGGTGCCGCCGGATGTGCTCCTGGAGGCCCTGCAGCTGCTCCAGCATGACCGCGACCAGCAGATGAACCTTGGACGGGAAGTACCGGTACAGCGTCCCGAGGGCGACCTGCGCGCTCTCCGCGACCTCCCGCATCTGCACCGCCTCGTACCCGCCGCGGGCGGCCAGAGCGGTGGCGGCGCGCAGGATCCGGCGGCGTCGCTCGGCCTGGCGCGCGGTCAGCGGCGGCTCGCCCGGGGACGCGGGGGTGGGGCTCACGGACGTGGTCGGCGACGGCAAGTGTGCTCCCGGGGGCGCGTGGGTGGCGGCGTGCTCCAGAAAGGTCGACACGAAGTCGACACGAAGTCGACCCGCGGTCGGTCGGGCCGGCGTGGCGGGAATCACCAACCCTGGCTCCTGAGCGAAAGCTACGGGCCGGTATCTTCGAGGTCTCTCATTGTTCACACGGTCGATGAAGAGTTCCACAGCCACTGAAACCTGATCTACTTTAGCGACCGGCAGCACCAGTAGCACCGATAGCAGCCAGAGATGAGGGCCGAGGATGACCGCGCAGCCGCTGCGGATTGCCCTGCTGTCATACCGCGGGGACCCGTTCTGCGGCGGTCAGGGCGTGTACGTACGGCACCTCTCCCGTGAGCTGGCCAGGCTCGGCCACCACGTGGACGTGATCGGCGCCCAGCCCTACCCCGTACTGGACGAGGTCGAAGGGCCCGGTTCGGTGCGCCTGGTCGAACTGCCCAGCCTGGACCTCTACCGCGCCGACGACCCCTTCCGCACGCCCGCCCGCGGCGAGTTCCGCGGGCCGGTGGACGTGCTGGAGTTCGCCGCCATGCGCACCGGCGGCTTCCCCGAGCCGCTCACCTTCTCGCTGCGCGCCCGCCAGTACCTGGCCCGGCACAAGGGCCGCTACGACGTGGTGCACGACAACCAGACCCTCGGCTACGGCCTGCTGGGCCTGGCCCGGCACGGCTTCCCGCTGGTCACCACGATCCACCACCCGATCACCGTGGACCGGCAGTTGGAGCTGGACGCGGCCACCACCCGGCTGAAGCGGCTGTCGCTGCGCCGCTGGTACGCCTTCACCCGGATGCAGCGCCGCGTCGCCGCCCGGCTGGACCACGTGATCACCGTCTCCGGCTCCTCGCAGCGCGAGATCGCCGAGCATCTGGGCGCCGCCCCCGGCGCGATCTCGGTGGTCCCGATCGGCGCCGACACCCGGCTCTGGGCGCCCTCGGCGGAGGTCGAGCGGGTCCCCGGCCGGATCGTCACGACCTCCAGCGCGGACGTGCCGCTCAAGGGCCTGGTCTTCCTGGTCGAGGCGCTGGCCAAGGTCCGCACCGAGCGCGACGCGCACCTGGTGGTGGTCGGCAAGCCGCAGAAGGACGACGGGCCGGTGGCCGAGGCGGTGCGCCGCTTCGGGCTGGCGGAGCACATCGAGTTCCGCACCGGCCTGAGCGACGTGGAGCTGGTCGACCTGTACCGCTCGGCCGAGGTGGCCTGTGTCCCGTCGCTGTACGAGGGATTCTCGCTGCCCGCCGCCGAGGCGATGGCCACCGGCACCCCGCTGGTCGCCACCACCGGCGGGGCGATCCCCGAGGTGGCCGGGCCGGACGGCGGGACCTGCCTGGCCGTGCCGCCGGGGGAGGCGGACGCGCTGGCCGCCGCGCTCGGCCGGCTGCTGGACGACCCGCGGCTGCGCGCCGAACTCGGCGCGGCCGGGCGGGAGCGGGTGCTGGCCCGGTTCACCTGGGAGCGGGCCGCCGAGCTGACCGCCGAGGCGTACCGCGCGGCGATCGCCACCGGTGTCGGCGCCCGGGCCCGCTCCGGGCCCGGCTGGCGGTACGTGCCCTGAGTGACGTGCTCTTGAGCGACGCGCCCTGAGTGACGTGCTCTTGAGCGACGCGCCCTGAGCGACGTGCTCTTGAGCGACGCGCCCCGGGACACCGGGCGAGTGGCCTGACGAAGCGTCAAGAACGCTTGGTAGCAATAGGAATGGGAGCCCTGCAGTGCTGACCGTCGATTTCTCGCGCTTCCCGCTCGCCCCCGGCGACCGGGTGCTCGACCTGGGCTGCGGCGGGGGCCGGCACGCGTTCGAGTGCTACCGCCGCGGCGCCAACGTGATCGCCCTCGACCAGAACGCCGAGGAGATCGCCGAGGTCAAGAAGTGGTTCGCCGCGATGGAGCTGGCCGGTGAGGCCCCCGAGGGCGCCTCGGCGGTCGCGATGGAGGGCAACGCGCTGGCGCTGCCGTTCGAGGACGAGTACTTCGACAAGATCATCATCTCCGAGGTGATGGAGCACATACCCGACGACAAGGGCGTGCTCAACGAGATGTTCCGGGTCCTCAAGCCGGGCGGCCTGCTCGCCGTCACCGTGCCGCGCTGGCTGCCGGAGAAGATCTGCTGGGCGCTGTCCGACGAGTACCACGAGGTCGAGGGCGGCCACATCCGGATCTACCGGGGCGACGAGCTGCTCGGCAAGCTCAAGGACGCCGGCCTGGAGCCGTACGGTACCCACCACGCGCACGCGCTCCACTCGCCGTACTGGTGGATCAAGTGCGCGGTCGGCGTGGACAACGACAAGGCGCTGCCGGTCAAGGCGTACCACCAGCTGCTGGTCTGGGACATCGTCGGAACCCCGGTGATCAGCACCCTCACCAAGGCCGCGGAGAAGGCCCTCAACCCGGTCATCGGCAAGAGCTTCGTGGCGTACGCCTCCAAGCCCAACCGCGCCGAGTCCGGCCGGGCGGGCGCATGACCGCCGCCGTGCCCGAGGTGCTGCTGCTCGACGGGGTGCTGGACGCCGAGCAGGCGGCCGGCACCGTCCGCAGCATCCTGGCCGAGCAGCGCCCCGACGGCGCCATACCGTGGTTCGCCGGCCACCACCTCGACCCCTGGGACCACACCGAGGCCGCGATGGCCCTCGACACCGCCGGCGAGCACGCCGCCGCCGAGGCCGCCTACCGCTGGCTCGCCGCCCAGCAGAACCCGGACGGCTCCTGGTACGCCGCGTACACCGACGGCGTGGTCACCGACCGCGCCAAGGAGAGCAACTTCTGCGCGTACATCGCGGTCGGGGTCTGGCACCACCACCTCAGCACCGGCGACGACGCCTTCCTGGAGTGGATCTGGCCGGTGGTCCGGCGGGCCCTGGACTTCATCGTCGGCCTGCGGCTGCCCGGCGGCCCGATCGCCTGGCGGGTCGACGAGGGCGGCGCCGCCACCGAGGAGGCGCTGCTCACGGGCTCGTCCAGCATCCTGCACGCGCTGCGCTGCGGCCTGGCCGTCGCCGACTACCTGGAGGAGCCCCAGCCCGACTGGGAGCTCGCGGCCGGGCGGCTGCGGCACGCCATCACCCACCACCCCGAGCGGTTCCTCGACAAGGGCCGCTACTCGATGGACTGGTACTACCCGGTGCTCGGCACCGGCCTGCGCGGCGACGCGGCGGTGGCCCGGATCGAGCGGGACTGGGACCGCTTCGTCGTCCCCGGCCTCGGCGTGCGCTGCGTCAGCGACCGCCCGTGGGTGACCGGCGGCGAGAGTGCCGAACTGGCTCTCGCGCTCTGGGCGATCGGGCAGTCCGACCGCGCGGTGGACATCCTGCGGTGGATCCAGAAGCACCTGCGGCACGAGGACGGCTCGTACTGGACCGGGTACGTGTTCGAGGACGACGCGATCTGGCCCGAGGAGCGCACCACCTGGACGGCCGGGGCGCTGCTGCTCGCGGTGGCCGCGCTCGGCGGGGACCCGGCGACGGTCACGGTGTTCGGCGGGGACCAGCTGCCGGCCGGGCTGGTGGTCCAGGACTGCTGCTGAGGGCCTGAACTGAGGTCGTCAGCTGAGGGTGTGAACGCGGAAGGGGGCGGGACCGGATCCACCGGTCCCGCCCCCTTCCGCATACGTGGCGGGCGTCAGCCGCGCTGGAGGCCCGAGGTGTCGGTCAGCAGACCGTGGGTGCCGTCCGGCAACTGCGCGACCAGCGCGGCGCCGCGCTGCTCGACGGCCAGGTACCAGGTGCCCGGCACGACCTCGCCGACCGGGGCACCGGCCGGGTTGTCCTTCGGGGCCAGCTGGCGCGGGGCCGGGACGGCGAACCAGTACGGCTGGAAGTCCGCCGCCGGGGCGGCCGGCTGCTGGGCGGCCGGGGTCGGCTGCGGGGCCGGGACGCCGGCGTCCTGCGGCTGACCGGCCGCCGGCTGACCGGGCAGCGGCTGACCGGGCTGGCCCGGCTGCGGCTGGCCGGCGCCCGGGTAGCCGTAACCGCCGGCCGGCTGGCCGCCGAAGGCCGGGTCGTGGCCCTGGGCCGGGTAGCCGTACTGGCCGGGTGCACCCGGGTGACCGGGCTGGCCCGCCATCGGGTAGCCGCCCTGGTACGGGACGGCCGGACGGTCGGTGACCAGCGGGGCCTTCAGCGCGGGCACCAGCGGGCTCGCGGCGGCCGCACCGGCCAGCACGATCAGCGAGATGAGGCCGAGCCAGGCGCCGAAGCCGTGGCTGATGCTGCTGCCGGACGGGCCGCCGCCCAGCGCCCAGATCGAGGTCCACAGCGCCGCCACGGCGAACGCGATGCCCCACTGGTCCAGCCGCAGGCCGAGCACCTGGCGGTTGGCCGCACCCGGACCCTGGAAACGCTGCACCAGGATCAGTACGGCGGCGGCGATGCCGAGGAGGTAGATCGAGGGCAGGATGGGGAACAGCTCGGTGCTCCACGCGTTCTGCGAGGCGTCGGGCCCGCAGTACCGGCCGACGCAGCTCACGGTCCAGTAGGGCAGGAAGGAGGCGATGAAGAGCAGGACGGCCGCGCCTGCGACGGCGGCGTCTCCCCTGGTGAGAGCGCGCAGATTCACTTACGTTCCCCTCGTTGACGTGTCGTGGACGGTGATTCGTGCGGTCGGGCTGACCGGCCGAAACTCCCGAACGGACCAGAAGCCTAGGCCCAACCGTCCTGCCGGTGCACGGCGGGACCGGGAATGGGTCGAAGTCGTTGCAAACCGTGCGGGCCGGGCGGAGCGTCGTCCACCAGGCCTGCCCGTCCCAACTCCCTTGCCGGGCCCGCTCAGTGCGCGGTCAGGAACGCGGTCAGCGCGTCGGCGATCCCCTGGGCCGCCTGCTGGCGCCACTGAGGGTCCGTCATCCGCCGGGCGTCCGCGGAGTTGCGCATGTTACCGCACTCGATGAACACCTTGGGGACCGCGGAGAGGTTGAGGCCGCCCAGGTCGGAGCGGGTGTCCAGGCCCTGGTCGGCGATGTAGTCGGCGTACGGCTCGCCGGTCGCGGCGTGGAAGTGGTCGCGCAGCAGCAGACCGAGCCGGTGCGAGGGTTCGACGATCGCGGAGTTGTCCGCCTTACCGGCGACCACCTTGGCGGGCATGATCACGTGGAAGCCGCTGCCGCTCGCCGGGCCGCCGTCGCCGTGCACCGAGACCGCGACGTCGGCGTGCGCGTCGGCGCCCGCCCTCGCCCGCTCGTCGACGCACGGGCCCCAGGCGCGGTCGCCGTCCTGCACCAGCACCACCTTGGCGCCCCGGGCGGTCAGCAGAGCCCGGGCCCGGCGGGAGACGTCCAGGGTGTAGTCGGCCTCGGTGTAGCCGGAGTTGGTCTCGGTGCCGGTGGTGTCGCACTCCTTGCGGCCGTTGCCGATGTCCACCTGACGGTTGATCTCGGTGGGGTGGGAGAAGTTGCCGGGGTTGTGGCCGGGGTCCAGCACGATGGTGCGGCCGGTCAGGTCGGCGGTGCCTCCGGGGGGTGCGGCGGGGCTCGCGGACGGCGTGCCGGAGGGCGCTCCGGAGGTCGGGGGTGTTTCCGTGGGAGTCGCCGTCCCGGTGGGCGTGCCGCTGGTCGGCGGGGCCTCGGGGGTGGCGGAGGCCGTGGTGGCGGACTGGACGGCGCCGGGCGGCGCGGCCGTGGCACCCGCCGGGCCGGAGTCGTCCAGGGACCGCCAGCCCAACCAGCCCGCCGTGCAGAGCGGGACGACCGCGGCCACCACCGTGGTGGCGCGCAGCAGGGGGGAACGGCGGCGGGGCGGTCGGGAGGTGGGGCCGGTCACGGGTGGGTCAGATCCTGTCCTGGGTCCGCGCGGTGAGGCCGTAGCCGCTCGCGATCGGGTTCCACTTGGTCATGAAGTCCGTCTTCGCCTGGGTGGCCTGCGGGTTGAGCTCGTCCGCGTGCGTCTTGTCCGCGGTGGTCGGGGCCTTGCCGGAGCAGCCCTGCTTGGCGACGGCGCGCGCCCAGCTCGCGTACGCCCGGTCGATGTCGGCGGACAGCTGCCAGGCGGACTTCAGCGAGTTCACCGCGTCCGCGCCGCCCGGCACGTCCGTCATGCTCAGCTTGGCGAGCTTGGTCAGCAGCCCGTCGCGCTGCTTGGCGCCGTTGTCGAACGCCTGGGCCGCGCTCTCGATGTCGGCCTTGGACGGGCAGCTGCTCACCTTGGCGACGGCGCTGCCTATCGGGGCCTTGGCGTTCTCGCCCTCGCTGAGCAGGCCGTCCAGCGCCTGCGCCTGGGACTGGGCGTTGGGGCCGGGGCCGGTCGCGGTCGGGGACGGGGTCCCATCGGCCGGGGTGGTCGGGGCGGCGTCCGTCCCGGTCGGTGCCGGGGCGGGCTGCGGGGTGCCGGAGCCGGTCGCGGGGGCGGCCGTCGGGGCGGGCGCGGCCTGGCCGCTCTTGTCGTCGCCGCCCTGGGTCGCGTACAGCAGGCCGCCGCCGACCGCCAGCACCAGAAGCAGCGCGAAGCCGATCAGCAGCGGGGCCTTGCCCTTGCCCGGGCGCTCCCGCTCCTGCTCGTCGTCGACCGGGTAGTGGGTCGGGTGGTCCGGCTGGGCCCCGTACGGGGACTGCGGCGGCGCGGCCGCCGGGGGCGGCGGGTAGACGTAGCCGGGGCCGGGGGGCGTGGGCGCTCCCTGCGGGCCCCGGCCCTGCGGGGTCGCGTGGGAGGGGAACGGCGCGGCGGCGGGCGGCTGCTGCGGGACGACGGTGGGGAAGGCGGCGGTGGGCGCCCCCGGGCCCGGGGCGGGCGCGGCGGGCGGGGGCGGGCCGAAGCCGGGCGCGGTGGCCAGGTACGGGCGGGCGCCCAGCGGCGGGCCCTGGTCGCCGACGGCGCCCGCGGCGGGGGGCGGGGCGACCGGGCCGGGCGCCGGGGGTTGTGTGCCGGGGGCGGGCGGGGCGGACTGGGTGGGCGGGGCGTTCTGGGCGGGCGGGGCCGGCTGGGCGGCGGGTGCGGGCTCGGCGTCCTGCCGCTGCGGATTGCGGACCCAGCCGCCCGCGCCGCCGCGCGCGGTCGGGTCCCAGACCGCCGGAGCGGTGTTCTGCTGGTCCGTCATGTGCCGCTGGCCCCCACCGTCCACCGTCCGCCGATGCTCTGCCTGGTGCTGTTGCCTCGTGTGCTGCCTGGTGCTGCCTGGAGCAGCCGCCTGGTGCTGCGCGGACACCGTACCGTTCGAACCCCCGGCTGACAGCCCCGGCACGACGTTAGAGCATCCGTGCGGGGCCGCGGGCGCGATCAGCTCAGGCGGCGGAGCGGCGCAGGACGCGCAGCGAGCCGGTCACCGAGACCTCCTCGAAGCCCTCGGCCAGCGCCCGTAGGTACACCCGGTACGGGGCCTGGCCGCCGTCCGCCGGGTCCGGGAACACGTCGTGCACCACCAGCAGGCCCTCCGGCGCCAGGTGCGGCACCCAGCCCTCGTAGTCGCCGGTGGCGTGCTCGTCGGTGTGTCCGCCGTCGATGAACACCAGGCCCAGCGGCCGGCCCCACAGCGCGGAGATCCGCGGCGAGCGGCCGACCAGCGCGACCACGTGGTCCTCCAGCCCGGCGGCGTGCAGGGTGCGGCGGAAGCGGGGCAGGGTGTCCATCAGCCCGACCTCCGGATCCACCAGGGTCGTGTCGTGGTACTCCCAGCCGGGCTGCTGCTCCTCCGAGCCGCGGTGGTGGTCCACGGTCAGCGCGACCGTCCCGGCCTCGCGGGCCGCCGCGGCCAGCAGGATCGCCGAGCGGCCGCAGTAGGTGCCGATCTCCAGCACCGGCAGCCCGGTGAGCCGGGCCGCCGCCACCGCCGCCGCGTACAGCGCGAGGCCCTCGTCCACCGGCATGAACCCGGTGGCCGCCTCGAACGCCGCCAGCACCTCGGGCGCCGGGCGGGCGCTCTCCAGCAGGTCGGACATGCGGTGCTCCGTAAGTTGTTAGGCGGCCCGGGAGGGCCGGATGTGGCTGATGCGGTCTTGCCTTCTGTGGCTCCCGAGGAGTGGCCGTCCGGCTCTCCGGG
>NZ_JBVHHW010000018.1:176122-182058 GCF_055560875.1 Kitasatospora sp. NPDC023118 | reverse complement strand
ACTCGCCGATCGGCAAATACGGCTCGATGAACGTCCACTGCTCGTCGCTGAGTTGCCTACGTGTCACACACAACGTCCTACCGGAACCCGCTTCCAGGCAAGCACGAAACCGCAATATTGATCACGACATCACACAGGCCCTAGCCGCCAGGCGTGGCCCAGCGCGGCGGCGAACTCGCCGTTCGGGCTGCCCACGCCGGCCATCGTTCGTGGATCGGGGTACAACCCGGGTGGTCCGGCGGGGAATTCACGGAGTTCCAGCACGCCGGTCACCCCCTCTGGCCCGGCGGTTTGTCCGTCCGCCCTGGCCGATCGGGCGAAGACCACCGCCACCCGTACGGCGCGGCGTCCGCGGGGTTCGACTCCCGCCAGCATGAGTGCGGCGATGGTGAGCATGCCCTCGGCCGCAGGGCTCGGCTTGCCTGGCTCGCTAGTGGCCTGCAACTGCTGGAGCCGATCGAGCGCGCTGCTCAGCATGCCAGCGAGCCGTGGTGTGAGATCACTCAGCTCGCGACCGGAGGGGTGTGACGGCACTGGGGAGGAGTCGGCGCAGAGCAGGCCGCTCCGATCCCAGGCCGTGGTCAGTCCCAGCAGGCCCGTGTCGTGTTCCGCGATCGTGTCCTCGCTCGTCGCCAGCGCCCGGGCCAGCAGCAGCGGGTGGTCGACCGACCCGACGGATCCGGCGCCCAAGTCCGGCGCCGTCGCGTTCAGCCAGTCGCGCAGTTCCTCGCAGCGTCGGCCCCACAGCCACCCGGGGTCGGCGCGCACCGCCTCGCTGCAGCAGCTCCACCACAGCGGCGGATCACCCAGCAGCACCTGCCGGACCACGGCTTGCGGGATGGTGGTACCCCCCAGCAGGCTCTCCAGCGCGGGCCGGGCCGCGCGCGGCCGGGCAGCGGTGGCCGACCGGCGCCAGGGCGGCCGGTCCGGCCCCGGCCCGCCCCCAGGTCTCGCGGTGCGCGCACCGTCCCCGTCCTCGGTCACCGGAGCTCCTGGTCGATGACGGCACGCACGCCGTCGTCCCCGATCAGCCCCCGCACCTGCCGCCATGCCTCGCGGGTCGCCTCGTTGAGGGCAGCCCGGACGGATGCCGCGACCAGCTCGACGACCCAGGAGCTGTCCGGGCCGACCGGGACGGCACCCGAGGCCGTCAAGGTCGCCGCCGCGTCGAAGCTCGGAAGCCGGACGTAGGAGGCGGGCGGCCCGAACCGCCCCCGCACCACCGGCACGAGCAGCAGTTGCTCGGCGCCGTCCGGCCCGCCGTACCCGACCACCGTCATCAGCGGCCGGTCTGCTCCAGCGGTGTCCAGGATCAGCTCCAACCGGTGTTCGGGACCGGCGGTGCCGGGCCCGCGCACCAGGAACCTGGCGCTGCCGTCCGGCGACGAGGCCTCCATCAGCACCGAATCCTCGCCTGCGGCGGCCAGACCGCCGCCCTGCGGAAGCCGGGGCAACGCGAACCATCCCGGAGCCGGTGAGCCCGTCCGCGGCCGGTCCGGTGGCGCGGGTCGGGACGGGAGGGTGAGGGGTGCTTCGTCCGGGGCAGCGGTACGGCTGCGCGCGGGCCGCAGCTCCGCCTCGGTGAACGAGGCCCAGACCCGCTGCCCCAGGGTGTGTCCGTCCCGTCCACGTCCCGGCGGCTGCGGGAGGTACGACGTGGTGCGGGCAGTGAAAGACCGCCAAGACCGCGCGATCACCGAACCGGTGGTCATGCTGCCTCCCCTGCGCGCGGCCCGGCGGGTCCGGTGCCGTCCGCCGACGACGAGCCCGACGCGGCTCCGCCGGGCCCATGCAGGGCCTCGGCAGGCGTAGCCGCCCGCCCGACCTGGGCGAGCAGCGCCGGAGCCGAGGCCCCGACGGTCACCGCGGCGTACACACCGGTGACCTGGGCGTGCAACAGCCACCCGGCCGCGCCCCCCAGCAGCACGCGGAGGAGCGCCGCGAGCGAGTCCGCGAGCGGATCGACGAACATGACCAGCCGGGGAAGCGGCGCCCCCGTGGCCCTCGCTGTGTGTCGTGCCTGCTGCCAGGCTTTCAGACGCCCGAAGGTCACGACCGCCTCGGCGATCAGTCCGCCCCCCGCGCCACAGGCCGCAGCCTCCAGCCACCCAAGCATTGACCAACCCCCGCTGTCGGCCCGCCCCCGGAGCCTGAGAGTGTCTCAGGCTAACTGAACAGTCGGCCAATCAATCTACGGGACATGACAATTGAAGTCAGCATAGGCCGTTGCGCTGGTGGTCGCAGCAGCGTTCGAAGTAGGCCCTTGCTGTGAACCTGTATGACATGCCATCAATATGTCCACCCCTGACTTCGCGGCAGTATCGTCACTAGTCCGATTCGATGGGGGGTGGGTGGAGCTATGGACTTGGGCTCGGACCTGACTGCGCTGACGTCAAGCGCGGCTGGCCAATTGATCAATCTGATCGCCACCGACGGGTGGGCCGCAGTAAAGTCCGCCGTTCTGGCGTTGTGGCGGCGCTCGCATCCTGAGCGGGCGTCGGAGGATCTCGACCAGGTCCGCACGGACCTGCTCGCCGCCCAACAGAACGGCTCCGACGAGCAGTTGCGGCAGATGCTGGCGACCGAGTGGCAGGCGCGTCTGTCCAGGCTGCTGCTCGCAGAGCCGGACCTCGCCGACGAGCTGCGCGCGTTGGTCGAGGGCGCGCTGGCCGAGCCAGCCGGGCGGCGGCCCTCGGCAGGTTCGACGACGATCAGCGCCCACGTGACAGGTGGTGGGGACGCCTACGTGGCCGGCCGCGATATCACCGTCCACCGTCAGGCCCGGGAGCCCCGGGGCGACTCGGCGTGACCGAGCAGCCGGACTTAGCCGGTCCCAGCAGCGATGGGAGCGAGACGCCCAAGCACCTGGACGTGCACGTCACCGGTGGCGGCGACGCCTACGTCGCCGGCGGCAACATCAGCATCGTCCACCGCGCGGGCCGGGTCCGCACCGGGCGGGTCACCAGCCGGGGAGTCGACATCCGGTGTCCCTACCCCGGTCTGCAGTCGTTCACCGCGCCGTACGCCGAATGGTTCTACGGCCGCGAGCAGGCTGTCGCACTGGTGCGCGGGCATTTGGACGTGCGGCTCCGGGAGGGCGGCCCGCTCGTTGTGCTCGGCCCCTCCGGAGCGGGCAAATCCTCCCTGCTCGCTGCCGGGGTGCTGCCCGACCTCGCTAGCGGGGGCCTGCCGGTCGAGGGCTCTGCGCACTGGCGCCAAGTGCTGCTGACCCCGACCGCCTCACCGGCCACGGCGCTGTCGGCGGCGTTCGACCACCGTGGAGGATCGCAGAACTGGCCGACAGATGCCGAACATTGCGCCGCCGAACTGCTAAGCGGTACCGGTGCGGCCGGGCTCGTGCTGGTGGTCGACCAGTTCGAGGAGATCTTCACCCTGTGCACCGACGAGACCGAGCGGAGCTGGTTCATCGACGTACTGGACCACCTCGCACGTCCACCAGCCCGGAACGCCCTCGTCGTCCTCGGGCTGCGTGCCGATTTCTACGCCCAATGCACGGCCTACGAGCGGCTCCGGACGGCACTGCGGGCCTCCCCGGTCCTGCTCGACCCGATGAGTCGGACCGAGATCGAGGAGGCGATCCGTTACCCGGCCGAGGATGTCGGGTTGGAGATCCAGGATGGCCTGGTGGAGGTTCTGCTGGCCGAGCTGGGCACCACCGGTCCCTCGGCACACGGCGACGGGACGGCCAGTTCATGGGCAGGTGGGCTCCCGCTTCTCGCCCACGCGCTGCGGCTGACCTGGCAGGAACGCCGGGACGGTACCATGACCGTTGAGGGGTACCGGCTGACCGGCGGCATCAGGGCGGCCGTCGCCAGGACGGCGGAGGAAGTCTTCACCGCGCTCACCCCCGAGAGCCGTGAGGTCGCTCGCGCCCTGTTCCTGCGGCTGGTCGCCGTCGGCCGGGACACTGACGACGTCCGCCGTCATGTCGCCTACCGCGACCTCGTCCAGGACCTACCCGAAGGCGGGCTGACCGAGACAGTTCTCGACGGCTTCATCCAGCACCGGCTGCTGACCAAGGACCAGCTGACGGTGACCATCGCCCACGAGGCCCTGATCGAGGCCTGGCCACGGCTGAGGGGCTGGATCGACCAGGACCGTGCCGGGAGCCTGATCCGTCAGGAGCTGGAAGAGGCAGCCACCACCTGGGCCCGAACTGACCGGGACAGCGGCCTGCTCTACCGCGGTGGTGTCCTGGAATCCGCCCGCCGCTGGGCCACCGACCGGCCCGGCGACCTGAGCGCCAGCGCCGACGCCTTCCTCCGTGCGTCCACCCGCCAGGAGCAGCGGCAGCGCCGTCGCCGCCGACGGGCTGTCGCCGTTGTCACGGCTCTGGCCGTGCTCGCGTTCGCCACCTCGGTGTTCGCGTTCCAGCAGAGCGGTGCGGCCCGCTCTGCCGCGGAGCTAGCCGTCAACAAGCAGCTCTCCGCCGAGGTGCTGCAGTTGGCCGGCACAGACCCGGCGCTCGCCGCCCAACTCGCCCTGGTCGCCCACGAGCGGGCCCCGAGCCAGGACACCAAGTCGCAACTGGTGAACCTGGAGAACACCCCAATCGCCACCGACCTGGCCGTCTCCCCCGGCACCGCCGTCTCCAGCGTCGCGTTCAGCTCCGACGAGACGCTCCTTGCCACCGCTGGCGCGGACAACGGGGTACGGCTCTGGGACGCGCGCGACCCGCACCACTGCGTGTTCCTGGGCTACATACAGCCTCCGACGGCCACCCCAGTAATCGCGCTGGAGTTCAGCCCAGACGGAAAGGTCCTGGCCGTGGGCGGGAACCTCGGGGACTCCGGTCACCGGGGCGGGGTGGCGACCCTGTGGGACATGACCGACGCGCGGCACCCTAGCCAGCTCGGACCACCGCTGCAGGCACCCGGGGATGCAGCTGACCTGAAGTTCAGCCCGGACGGGCACATTCTGGCTGTGGGAGGCGGCGTCGATGCCGGAGGATCAGGCATCGTGAAGTTCTGGGACGTCACCAATCCCCGGCACCCGGCAGAGCGAACCGGCCCGGACGTTCAGCCCAGCGTAGCTGTCTCCTCCATGCTGTTCAGCCCGGACGGCAAGGTGGTGGTCACCAACTCCTCCGGCCGCATCGAGCTGTGGGACATGAACGACACGTCGCACCCCGCGCGGCACCTGTCGGACTTCGCCGGGGCAGGCGCCCCGATGGCGCTGAGCACGGACCGCAGCATCCTCGTCGTCGGGGGAAGGCACAACAGCCTGGATATCTGGAACATCGAGGACCCGCGAATACCCGAACGCACCGTGAGCGCCGAATTGCTGGCCGGCCTCACCAGTGATATCACGACAGTGGCGTTCAGCCCGGACGGCAGCGTGCTCGCGGTGGCTACCACCGACGGGATCACCAACCTCTGGAACATGACGGACCCGTACTACCCCACCACACTCGAGCGGCTGCCGCGCAGATCCGAGCGCCCAGCCACGTCGCTCGCGTTCAGCCGGGACGGACACACCCTGGCCGAGGCCCGCCGGGACGGTACCGTCACCCTGTGGAGCCTGCCGCCAACCCTTCTGGCAGGCGGCGGGCCGGTGGCTTTCAGCCAGCAACGACACCTGCTGGCGACATCCAACGGCATGACATGGGCCCGGCTTTGGGATGTGACGGACCCCCACCACCCTGCGCCCCTTGGCATGCCCCAGTCGGGTGCTGGCAGCCCGGTCGCGGCCCTCGCCCTCAGCCCGGACGGGCGCATCATCGCACTCGGCACCGCGAGCGCAGGTGGCGGTGGGGCCGTCTGGCTGTCCGACACCACTGATCCGCGCAGGCCAACGCCATTGCCAACACTGCTGGGCTTCGTCGGCGGGGTCAATTCGGTGGCCTTCGGCCCGGACGGACACACCGTGGCCGCCGGAAGCGATGACGGCACCGTTCGCCTCTGGAACACCACCGA